>JAFGDM010000049.1 GCA_016932115.1 Deltaproteobacteria bacterium
CAGAACCATGGCCACCAGAGCCCGGAGGGATAAAATGGACCTTGCGGTGAAAGACCTTACGGAACTGGTCTTTGAAGCAATGGAATAAAATGCTTAGCGGGTCGTTTCAAAAATTTTGTGATCGATTCCGGCAATAACTTTTTTGCTGAACTCGGGTGCAAAATCCGAAATTCGAATATCGAAATCCGGAACAAGCACGAATGACAAAAACCGAAAATACCAAAACCTATGATCTTGAGGAAAGGACATTTGAGTTTGCCAAAAGATGTCGAGACTTCATCAAGAAACCGTATAAGACCATAGCAAATATTGAAGACGGCGGACAACTCATCAAAGCATCAGGTTCTGTTGGTGCGAATTATATCGAAGCAAATGAATCCCTGAGCAAAAAGCACTTTGTTCTGTGTGTGAAGATTTCTCGAAAGGAAGCAAAAGAAAGCCGCTACCGGCCGAGCCTACTGGAAACAGGAAATTCCGAGGACCTGATCCGAGAGCAAGGAGAGCTTGAGGTATGTGTGCTGGCCCAAAGCGGTGGTTCTTCCCTTTTGATCATTTGGATTTTTGTCCTTTGGATTTGTTTCGGATTTCGATATTCGAATTTCGGGTTTTCCTGTCTACGGTAGGCAGGTGATAGATCGTTTTTAGGGGTAGAGCTTTTGGGACACGGTATCAAAATAGGGAGGAATAGATCATGACATTGAAATTCGGACCCAGAAGAGGCGTTTACATCGACATCAGCAAGGAATTGAAAGGTCGGCGAAAACCGCTCTCAGACAAGGATCTTGCCCATTTCGAGGCATTCGACCTCATCTACCGCTCTCTGTGTGCATTGCTGTTCAATTATGTGCCCCTTTCCGGCCACCCGGGCGGGTCGATCTCTTCAGGTCGAATCAACACCTGTCTTCTCTTTGACATTATGGATTATGATGTTTCGAAGCCTGACCGAGAAGACGCGGACATCCTTTCCTTTGCCGCCGGCCATAAGGCCCTTGGGCTTTATGCCCTATGGGCCCTGCGTAACGAAATTGTCCGGATCGGCGCCCCTGAGCTTTTGCCGGAGAAGCTCGCTTTGCAGATGCGGATGGAGGATCTTCTGGGCTTCAGGCGCAACCCGGTAACCAAAACACCTCTCTTTTTAAAATTCCGCTCAAAACCTTTGGACGGCCATCCCACGCCGGCCACTCCCTTTGTGCGGCTCTCCACGGGCGCCTCCGGTGTGGGGGTAGCCAGTTCTCTCGGGCTCGCCTATGGTGCGCTGGACTATTTCGGCAAGGGCGCTCCCTATGTGCACATTGCGGAAGGAGAAGGAGGAATGACGCCGGGCCGCGTGAGCGAGGCTCTGGCCGCCGCAGGCACGGCATCTCTCAAGAACGCTGTTCTTCACGTGGACTGGAACCAGGCATCCATTGACTCAAACCAGGTTTGCCGGAACGGGGAAACACCCGGCGATTATGTGCAGTGGACCCCCATGGAGCTGGCATACCTGCACGATTGGAACGTCATCTATGTGCCTCGGGGCATGGATTTCCAGCAAATCCTGTACGCCCAGCGCAGGGCCGCAAAGATGGAAAACAGCCAGCCTACAGCAATTGTCTACCGCACGACCAAGGGCTGGAAATATGGCATTGAAGGCCGGGGGTCCCACGGCGCCGGTCACGGTCTTTGCAGCGCCGGCTTTTTCAAGGCCCTGGCGCCGCTCACGGAAGCATATAACATCGCACTGCCAATGTGCAAAAACGAGCAACTATGCAAGGGCGGAAAAGATGTCGATATTCTGGAAAAGTGCCTATGGGAAGCTCTGACAGGCATTCGAAACGTGATCGAAGGAAATCAAAGCCTTGTCAAGGCTCTAGCCAAGCGGCTTGTACGAGCCCGGCAGCGTCTTGATCGCAAAAAACGCCAGCCCCGTAAGAATCCCCCTCGGGTCGAAGCCATTTATGCTGCCGCTCAAAAGGAAGGCGGCGCGATTCCGGAAAATCTCAAACCGGCCCCCGGCTCTGTCACCACCTTGAGGGGTGAACTGGGCCGGGTTTTGCAGCACTATAACAGGATAGGCCACGGCGCTATTTTTATCGCTTCGGCAGATCTTGTCGGTTCCACAAGCGTGAATATCGGCGCCCAGGGGTTTCCTGAAGGATATTACAACAGCGTCACCAACCCCGAAGCACGCACCCTCTCTGTGGGCGGCATTTGTGAAGACGCTATGGCGGGCATTTTCTCAGGCCTGGCCACTTTCGGGCATCACATCGGGGTGGCTTCCTCCTACGGGGCTTTCCTCGCCCCCTTAAGCCACATTGCCGCACGACTCCATGCCATCGGTAACCAGGCGCGCCGGGCGATCGTCAAGGAGCCTTATAAGCCCATCTTCCTGGTCTGCGCCCACGCGGGGGTCAAAACAGGTGAAGACGGTCCGACCCATGCCGACCCCCAGCCTCTTCAACTGCTCCAGGAAAATTTCCCAAAGGGCACCATGATAACCCTCACTCCCTGGGACCCTCAGGAGATGTGGACAGTCATATCGGCGGCCCTTGCAAGGAGACCTGCGGTCATCGCGCCCTTTGTAACACGGCCGAACGAGACGGTTATTGATCGGGAGATTTTGGGTCTTGCCCCGGCCACTGAAGCCGCGACGGGCGTCTACCTGCTAAAGGCCGCGGAAGGAAAATCCGATGGAACCCTTGTGCTTCAGGGTAGTGAAGTGGGTTATGCTTTTGCGGAAGAGGCCCTGCCCTTGCTGAAGCAAAAAGGAATTGATCTCAATGTATACTATGTGGCCAGCGCGGAACTCTTCGACCTGCTGCCGGAAGCTGAACAGGAAAGGATTTTCCCTGTCCGCCATTCCGAAGATGCTCTCGGGATTACGGGTTTCACGCTCCCCACCATGTACCGATGGATTCGCTCGGCACGGGGCCGCAAGATGACGCTTCATCCTTTTAAAAAAGGACATTTCCTTGGAAGCGGCCAGGCCCACATGGTCATGCTTGAGGCTGAACTGGACGGAGAAAGCCAGGTAAAGGCAATCGAAATTTATTTAAAAAGGCGAAAACAATAGAACGGTACACGGCGCAGAAGTCTTGTATTCTTTTTTGGGTTCTACATCCTGTGCCGTGCGCCTCTTACACGAACGTGACCGTCACCTCGCCCAAAGTAGAAAATTTCGCAGCGTAAGCGGCGCCTTTTTCCACAGGGAGGATGGGCGTGAGCGTTCCGGTCATCACGATCTGACCCGGTTCCAGGCCCTTGTTGCGGTCTGCCAGTTTTCCCGCAAGCCAGGCCACGGCCTTGGCAGGGTGCCCCATGGCCAGAGCGCCCGTGCCCTGTGCGAGTTCCTTGCCGCCTTGGGTCAGTACGACTTTCTCATTCAGAAAATCAAACCCCGCTGCTGCATGCCAATTGCCTTGAAAAACAATCCGCGCGCTGAACCCGTTGTCCGCAAAGAAGTCCGGATAGGGACACTTCCAGTCCTTAATGCGTGCATCACAGATTTCGAAGGATGCACTTACCCCTTCCGTTGCCTTGATGACGTCCTCGGCGGTGAGACCCTTTCCCTTCAGGCCGCTCTTGAGCTTCATACAGATCTCGCACTCAAGCTTGGGCGCAATCAGTTCACTCATGCTCACCTTCACGCCGTTTTTAAGCACCATGGAATCCAGGAGGTAACCGTATGTCGAATCCGGAAGGCCCATTTTTTCCCGCACCGCCAGATTGGTGAAGCCGATCTTAAATCCCGCTACTTTTTCACCTGCCTTGACGCGATTTTCAATGATTCGCTCGTTGATCCGGTAAGCATCATCCAGGGACAGGCCGCCTGAAACCATGTCCGACAAAGGGCCCACGGGTTTTCGATTCTTTTCCGCTTCCACAAGAATTTGCATTTCTTTTTCAAAAGCCATTGCTTTACACCTTTCTTTATTGGGGAAATCCGCCAAGGAAAATCAGTTGTTCCCGCTTGTCGAGAAAGCTGCTTGCGCGGATGCTAAATTAATCATTAGGGAAGATCTTATCAAACCCCTTGATGAGCCCATAAATGACAAATCCGATTGTGGCGCCCAATAAGATCGCGGAAATGAGAACAATAATGTTCGGCCAGAGAACAAACATGGCTTTTCTCCTTGCTCAAATCCCTTTCATTTCTAACTTCTTGTTAACACGCTTCATGGTCGAAAGCAACCGTCTCAGATCATCGCTCGTGATATGGCAGAAGACGTAGGCTTTCTCCCGCGGCAACCGAAACTTCAAAAAACCGTAAGGAAGGATCGCAAACCGCGGCCCCTCGACCACCGACAGATCATCCACCGGGACCTTGAGCACCCGCCTGAGACTCCTCATCTCCACATTCCCTGGTTCCCCGATGCGGACCACGTAGGAAATGCCGAGCGAGAAATACCAGGTGTAGGCCAAGACAAAGGCGATCATGACCAATTGGGCCATGGGCACAGCGCCTTTTATCGCCTTGGGCCACAGGAAGAAAAGAGAGACCACCGTCCACGCTACCAGCAAAGCGTAGAAAATCCCCACATAGACCAGCGGCGCGCGGTAAACGGATTTCTCATTCCGTCCTCCGACCGGCTTCACCACTTTTTTCCCGCACTTGGACGCAAGAATTCCGAATTCAAAAAATTTTCCCTCTCCTGCCGCCTCCTAATAGAAAATACCGGGCAGATACAGGGCGATCTGCGGATAGACCATAACCAGAATAACCCCCAGAACCTGGAGCCCGATAAAAGGCGCCGATGACCGCCAGATGTCGGTCGTGCTGATCTCCGGCGGCGCGACTCCTTTTAGGTAAAACAGAGCGTATCCAAAAGGAGGAGACAGGAACGAAATCTGAAGATTCGTCGCAAAGAGCACGCCGAACCAGACAGGGTCGAAGCCAAGCTTCCTGACAATGGGCCCGAAAATCGGGACGCACAGCATGATGATCCCCACCCAGTCGATGAAGCATCCGAGAAAGATGAGAATAAACTGCATGACAATGATGATGCCCCACGGGCCCAAGCCGGACCCCAGGAGCAGATCGGTCACGAACCTGCCCCCGCCGACCATCACGTAAAGCCCTACAAAAATGTTGGCCCCGAAGATGGTCCACATGACCATGGCCGAAGATTTGAGGGTAGATTCCGCTGCATGGACAAGCCCCTTCCATTTCAGCCGGCCCTGAAACATGGTGAGCACGATCGCACCGGCCGCACCCACCCCGGCTGCCTCCGTAGGCGCGGCGATCCCCGTGAAAATGGTCCCAAGGACCAGGAAGATCAGGATTCCCGGAGCGATGATTCTTACGATGAGCCGGAACCTGGCCTTCAACGGCAGCCTCTCTTCAGGGGGTATGGGAGGACCCAGCACCGGATTGATGTAGCAGCGGATGGTGACATAGGCGATAAAAAGAGTCGCAAGCATTAGGCCGGGGAGCATAGCCCCTGCGTAAAGCCTTCCGATTGAGCTGTTGTCCACCAAGCCGTAGACGATCAGCATGACGCTGGGTGGAATCAGAATTCCGAGGGTGCCCCCCGCCAGGATGGAACCGCAGGCAATAAATTTATCGTACTGCCTTCTGAGCATCTGCGGAAGGGCAATGACGCCCATGGTCACCTCACTCGCGCCGATAACGCCGACCATAGCCGCCAGGATCGTGCAAGCAAAAACCGTCGCCGAGGCCACTCCGCCCTTCAGCACCCCGAACCACTGGTAAACGAGCTCGTAGAGATCTTCAATAATCCCCGATCTTTCAAGGACACATGCCATGAAGATGAAAAGAGGAATTGCGGCCAGCAGATAGTTGGTCATGAGACCGAAAATTCGCGTCGAGACGATGTTGACCGCGGAAGGTCCCTGGAGGAGTGCCGTGAAGATGACCCCCACGGAGCCGCAGGAAAAGGCCACAGGGAGTCCCAGTCCCAGCAGGAAGAACAGGGACCCGAACATGGTGATGGTGATCCATTCGATACTCATGACATCTCTCTCCCCGTAACAGCCACATGGATGTCCCGGATAAACCAGACAATGCCTTGAAGCATAAGCATCAAAGCTCCAAAGGGCATCATGAACTTGATGGGGTACAGGGGAGGCGCCCAGTCCGTGAGGGACAACTCACCGGACACCTCGATGCCGAATATTTTTCCACCTCCGAGCATGGTCTGGGAACTCCAGTAAAAAGTCCAGCAGGTATAAAGAAGCACCCCGGTGAAGATGAAAAAGAAAATGGAGGTAAAGAGATCAAGAAAAGCTCTTGTCCTCCTGGTGCGGGTGGAGTAGATGACATCCACCCTCACATGGGCACGGTGGTAATGACAGTACCCCGCCACGAACATGTACTGGATGGCGAAAAGCAAGGTCATCAGTTCGTGGCCCCAGTTGGTGGGTCTGCCGAAGACGTAGCGCATCACCACCTCGAAGGTGATCACGAACACCGCAAGAAGGGTCAACCCCACCATCATTTTCCCGACGAAAATGTTGGTCTTCTCAACAGCGATCATGCATTTCTTGAGCGCATTCATGGAAGACATCCTCACCCCGGAATGAGTCGCGATATGGCGAATCCCTCGGATGTAAACAAACCCCCCTTCACCCCCTTTCATAAAGGGCGGTCCGGGGGGGTTCAGAAATTTAAAACTCCAGTTTCTTGCCCTCTCTGTCCACCATATCCTTGTCCGTGACGTATCCCACCTTGACGCTCTTCATGAACTCGACCTGGGACTTGAAGGCCTTCATAGCCAGGGGATGCTTCTGCGCCCACTTGACCCAGAGCTCGGGCGCGAATCGCTTGAATTTTTCGATGTCCGATTCCTTGAGCCGGATCACCTCGACCCCCTGCACTTTCTGGAACTTCTCAAAAGCCTCAATATCCGCCTTCTGAATGGCCGTGTAGTGATCATAGGAGTGCTTGTACACCGCCGCTTCAAGAAGCAACTGCAAGTGCTTGGGGATCTTTTTCCACGTGTTCATGTTCACATTAACGCTCATAAGATCCACAGGTTGGTGGAGACAGGGTGTTGAGGGCGGCCCCATTATGATGTATTTCGCGATTTCGCCGTATCCCAGGTTGTAATTGATGGCGGCTCCTACGTAGTCTGCGCCGTCGATGACACCCTTTTCCAACGCGGGATAGACTTCACCCCCGGGAAGGAGCACGGTAGCCACGCCCGCAGCGCGGTAAATGTCCGCGATGATCCCGCCGGGATAACGAATCTTCTTGCCTTTGAAGTCCTCGAAGGACCGAATCGGGACCTTGGAGTGGATCAGGTTGTCATCATGCTGTATGGGGCCCAGATAGTGCATGTTATGGGTGCCATAGGCCTCCCTGGCAATCTCTATTCCGCCCAGAGCCCTGTACCAGGTATCCCACTGGTCCGGTCTATCCATTCCGAAGGGGTAAGAAGACAGAAATGTGGCGACGGGAATCTTACCCGGCCAGTAAACGTCAAAGCAATGCATGGAGTCGAACACGCCTGCCTTCACGGCGTCAAACATCTCGAAGGTCCCCACGATCGCACCGGCCGGAAACCCTTCCACGACCAGCTTCCCCTCAGTCATTTCACCCACTTCTTTGCAGAACTCCTGGAATTTGACATACCCCAGAGTGCCCGCGTCCCACGCCGTCTGCATCTTGATCGTGATGGCCTCCGCAGCGGAAAGCCTCATGACCGCGGGGAATCCCATGGTCCCCGCCGCCGCGGCGCCTGCCACCGCACTCGTCTTCAGAAAATTCCGGCGTGATACTCCTGTCTGGCTCTTCTTCTTTTCTTTCATGACCTACCTCCGTTAAATAAGGGTTAAGGAAGTCACGCGGACTCACCGATTGCCGCGGACCGGATTCCCTGCCTCACAGGGCGCATAACCGGGACAAACCTCCTTGAGAGGCAACAATGACAAGACCCATGGAACTTCTCCGGGCACTGGATAGGTTAAGTCTCAGCGGAGTTATCTTTTTAAACATGAGAGATAAACGAACTCGGAACAGGATCGGTTAAGAATCGGCTGCGAAATATCGACAGAACACCTTCGGACGCCAATAGCTCCGAATCAAGGAACAGTCTTTTTTTTTCGCCGATCAGACCTTTTACAGGAAACGAACGGGGGTGTCAACTCAAAAAGTTCCCTGATTTTTCTCCCCTTTTTAAAAACGAATGCACAGCCCTTCCGGCAACTCCCTCTCTCTTGAGAGCGGGGTTCAGTTGTATATGGGGGGCACAGGAGGCTTGGAAAGATTCCGGTATCATCCTCGAAACCGCAAATTTTTTCATATAAAAATTATAGATTTTCCTGACAAAGAGCGGTACTTACCTAATAAATCGATTGGATTCTTCGCTATGTCCCCGGAGCGCACATTTGACCGTCACCGGTGGTTTGTTTTTACTGTATTTTCCGCCATCTATTTCCTGGTATATTTTCACCGCGTCTCCACGTCGGTAATAGCCCCCGACCTGCTCGCAGCATTCGAAACCAATGCTACAGGCCTGGGACTTATGTCCTCCATGTATTTTTATATCTACGCCTTTGAGCAGCCTCTGGTGGGACATCTTTCCGATGTTCTTGGGGCTCGCCGCGTTGTCGGTTTCTGGTCCATCGTGGCCGCCCTTGGCTGTCTCCTCTTCGGCATGGCGCCGAACATCGGTTGGGCTGCAGCAGGCCGGGCCTTGATCGGGTTCGGGGTTGGGGGCGTTTTTGTTCCCGCCATGAAAGGCTTCTCCCAATGGTTCCCAAAAAGGGATCTCGGCGTTATGACAGGTTGTCTCATCGCTGTAGGAAACACAGGCGCCATGGTGGCAACTACCCCCCTTGCTTGGTTGGCATCTTCATGGGGGTGGAGAAAAACCTTCTTTGTCATAGGCGCCTTGACGCTGGCACTCAGCCTGGTTGCTTTGTTTTTTGTGAGGGATCCTGCGAAAAATCAGGATCAATCCTTTACCGGTCAGGAGCAGTTGTCTGAATCCTCGCCCATTCGTGTGCTTGCCTCTGCACGGTTCTGGATTTTTGCTCTTATATTCTTTGGCGTTTTCGGCGGCGTCATCAGCTTGCAGGGGCTCTGGGCGACCCCTTTTCTCATGTCCGTTTTGGTGTTGGACAGGCATTGCGCCAGCCTTCTGAACATGGCGATTCCCCTGGGATATGCACTTGGAGCGCCCTTTTTCGGACTGCTGGGAGATCGGGTGTTTACAAACAGGATTGATCTTATTCTGACATTGCTGATCGTGCTCACGGGGTCATGGCTTGCCCTGACCTTTGCAGGAGGGGCTCTCGGGATTGGGGGCATGATCGTTGTCCTCGCCTTCCTGGGCGGCGTTGCAGGAGGATTGGGAACAAACCTTTGGGCCACTGTAATTCAAATCACTCCCCAGCCCATGCTTGGATCGGTGACCGGCTTTTTGAACCCCTTCCCTTTGCTGGGCATGGCCGTTATGCAAGGCCTGACCGGCGCTGTTCTTGACCACACAGGCAAGATCGACGGGATCTACCCGCCCGAGGCCTACCGAGACGCTTTCGCTCTCTGTCTGGCAGCAGCTTTGCTCTGCCTTGTTATTTGCGTGGCGACGCGCAAGCGTTTGCTTCAGTCAAAGAGGGGCCATCTTTGACATGACTTGGTATTTTTCTATTTTTCTTCCCCTCGCACGAAATCAAGTTTTCCCCCGCCGGGTGGGATGGCCGGGTCTCCTTGAAGAATGATGCTCACCCCGTAGCGGTTCTCCACATCGGCCAGTTCCTTCCTTTTCTTGTTGAGGAGATAAGAAGCTACATCCAGGGCGAGATTGCCGTTCACCCGGCTTATATTCCCCTTGGTGACGCCCATCCATATGCGGCGGAGATAGGAAACCGCCCTGGACTCCACCGACATCACAGTACCCTTGCCGTTACAGTACGAGCAGATCTGGTAGCTTTTTGATTCGATGGAGGGTCTGATGCGCTGTCTTGAGATTTCCATGAGCCCGAATTTGCTGATGGAGGCCGTGTCGATCTTGGCACGGTCCTTTTTCAATTCCTCCCGCATGGCTTTCTCCACCCCCCGAATGTGTTTTCTCTCCCTCATGTCGATGAAATCGATAACGATTAGCCCTCCCAGGTCCCTGAGGCGGAGTTGCCGGGCAATTTCCTGTGCAGCCTCAAGATTAGTATTGAAGACCATGCTTTCCGCATCGCTTCCCGTGGTGCCGCGGCCTGAGTTGACGTCAATGGAAATAAGCGCTTCCGTCGGGTTGATAACGACGGAGCCGCCTGATTTGAGAGGCACCTTGTTGCTGTAAATGTTCTCGATCTGCTCCTCCACGTTGTGTTGATCAAATATAGGGCGCCTGTCTGTGTGAAGCTTCACCACAGCTTGATCCCGAGGGGAGACAATCTTCATGTATTCTTGGATCTTCAGATAGGTCTCCCTGTCATCCACAAGAATCTCCGAGATATCGCTGTTGTAATAATCCCGGAGAGTTCGGAAACAGATATCCTGCTCTTTGTGAATCAGAGAAAGAGGCGGGCTTTCAGCCACCTTGCTTCGAATGGTTTTCCACATCCTCAGTAAACGGTTCAGGTCTTTGGAAAGTTCCCTCTTCGTCTGCCCCGCGGCTACGGTTCTGACAATGTAGCCCACTTCCTCGGGTAGCTTGAGCTGCAGCATTATTTCTTTAAGCCGCTGCCGCTCTTGCTCGCTTTCAATTTTCCGTGAGACGCCGTTGATAAGGCGGCCGGGAGTGAGAACAAGATAGCGACCGGCGAAAGATACGTAGGTGGTCAACTGCGGCCCTTTATGGCCGGGCATTTCCCGTGTCACCTGCACCAGGAGTTCCTGGTTTTTTTTGATTACCCTCTCAATAGGAGGAATAGCCTGCTCCCGGAGAGTGATCGGAGCCTGAAAGTACTCCGGGTGGATGTCCCCGGCTGCGAGAAATCCATTCTTCCCCCCGCCATAGTTGACAAAACAAGCCTGGAGCCTCGGCTCTATTCGCTCGACCAGGGCTTTATACACATTTCCGGACTTGTCTTCAACCGTCGATGTTTCGATTTGGAATCCGTCCAGCATGCCCTCTTTGATAAAGGCAACACGGAACTCTTCAGGATCCAACGCATTGATCAGCATCTTGGTTTTCATTTTCGGCTCCCAGCCCCTCTTCCGTGTTCCTTGAAATGTTGCTGTGCTTGAAACATGAAGGTCCGGATCGATGCCTCCCTGCCGGGTTGGTAAGAACCGTCATAGGGAGTATCAAGGTAGGGAACCTTCATGCGATTCAAGACGGGCTTGACGATGGATGAAGTGATAGTGCTCGGCATGCAGGTGAAAGGATATACGTTGACCGCCCCGTTGTAGCCATGCGCCATGTACTCCAAGATTCCTGAAATGCTGAGGCAAGCCTCTGTACCTACATCAAAGGAATAAAGATCCTCTTCCTGAAGCGCTTTATCCAGCTTTTCGAGGCGATGATCCTCCTCCAGATCAAGATGGGCCCTGACTCGCTTATATACCTGGTTTTGCCTCATCTGCTGGTAGAACAGATCGATGCCGTAGCTGAGCATGCTTATGAGATGTTCCTTAATCTTCTTCACTCGCAACTCTTTGAGGCTCAAGCGAAGGCCGATTCTTGCCTCCCTTTTACGGTCATAAGTCGTGTAGTTTACCCACTCCGCTATGGACGCATTGACCACCTCTCCGCCGTATTTCTCGATCATCCTGATCACATCCTGGTTGGATTGGACATGGGTTCTCAGGTAGATCTCTCCCACCACGCCGATCAGGGGTTTGCGCGGGAGGGTGGGATCGATCAGGTATTTCCCTTCTTCAATGACCTCTTCAAGTCTGTCGAGGATGCGCTCAAAATCAAGGGTCGCGCCGTAGGCCTCGAAGGCTTTCTCCATGATTGCCATGGCTTTCTCTACGAATTCGTCAGCCATGCCCTGTTCCTTTTCGTACGGCCTAATCCTCCACAGAAGCCTGTCGAGAACATCAGCCACCACCACGGAGAAGTAACCGGCTTTTCGGAAGTTGCGCGTTTGCTCTTGGTCCAGCATGCCTTCCAGGGAGTAGGAATTCTTTGAGGTGAGAGAACCGATTTTCAGGTTCTGAAGGCCGGGGGAAGAGTCGAGCACAATTCGCTGGTGCTTGTTGTACATACCGAACCGGCACGGGCCTTCCGCCTCCGGCATAAAGTAGATATAATTGCGAGCATCAAAGGCCGGCCCCAGTCTGTCCTTCTCTTTTTGCATGAAAAATAGGATATCCCCGGTCGTAACCTGGCAGGGGAAACATTCCTTTCCTGAAGTGAATGCCTTCCCGAGGTCAAGACCTTTGTAAGTGTCCATGACCAGTGCATGGATGCCGAAACTTCTGAAGGTTCCGGCCAGCAGGTGACCGCCGATCCGGTTCATTTGGGGGATGAGAAAGGTTTTTCCCTTGAGCTTGAAACGGCCGACTTTTTCTGAAAATGATCTAAATGTCTGACTCGCGTTCTCAGTGGGCATGTTCACCTCAGTTAGAAACTCTCATCCTTCTTTCAATTTCGGCATTTTGCTTTTTAAGGGTGTTTTCGATCACGTTCTTGAAGGCCTCCAAGCGGGTCATCATCCCTGCCACGGCACTATGCTCGTCCAATTCAAGAATCAAATAGGGTTTATCCCCCATTATGTAGCGATAAAAATGCTCGATAAAAGAATCCGCTCCACAACTGAAATTCGTCATATGAAGACCGAAAAGATGCGGCTCTCCTCTGATGAATTTGGAAGTGCGCAGAATTTGGGCGCCCATACCCCAGTACATGTTTGAAAAATCGCTCAGGTCCACATCGGAGACATCGATGAAATCCATGGGTACAGCCGCTATGCCGATCTTGGCCATATTTTGTCCAAGACGCAGATTCAGCCTCTCATCATGCAGGTTATAGGGTCTACCCGTAACGACCACCAGCGGCATTTCGGGATCGTGGGTTTTCAGAATCTCCTCGCCTTTCCGATACAGTTCTTTCTCGAACTCATCCTGGCGCTGCCATGCATATTCCAGGGCTTTCCTCATCCGTTTTCTGCTCTTCCCGAGCCGTTCCGACATCTGCTCGGCCATCTCCAGGGCCAATGTGGGAAGGTCATGCTTGAGGTGGATGGTAGGGCTCAGCAAGGTCTTTCTATCCAGCCCAAGGGCCGCGCGGACCATATACTGGTTGGCCTGAACCAGGGGACAATAAAAGCCGGTTTCCTGATCCCTCGGGGTGGGCATGGTGATCATGGAAGGGAGAAAAAGATACGTGGTCTTTCCTGCCAGCTCCCTGACATGGCCGTGGGAGACTTTCACGGGGAAACAGGTCTCGGCCGTCACGGACTCGATGCCTGCGCTTGCGATACGACTGTTGGTCGGAGGACTCAGTACAAGTCTGTACCCGAGTTGGTCGAAGAAGTGCGCCCATAGAACCGCTGATTGAAGCGTGTACAGAGACCTCTGCATTCCCACCGTGGGCCGACCCTCTGTCGGAGGAAGTGTACCTTCCCTTAGATCCTCGCAAATGCCGACCAGGTGCCTAGACCAGATTTCCTGCCTTACCTTGAAGAAATTCTCTTGCTTGCGCCCCTTGACTCGGATGACTTCATAGCGGCCGCACTCACCTCCCCAGATACTTCGCCGACCATCAAAATCGTAAATCTTGAGCTTGCAGCGATTGTGACAGTTCGGATCGGCTGTGCAAACCTTCTCCTCAAAATCCATTTGATCTTGGATCGCGCTCTCGAGACCCCTGAATGCGCTTTCGGAAATGCCCTCGGCCGCCATCTTTTCCTGTAAACTGATGGCCGCCCCGAAGGCGCCGAGCACCTCCCTGTGTTTGGGAACAATAAGTCCCCGACCGAGGACGTCCTCAAAAGCAGCCACAACCCCCTTGTTTAAAGAAGGCCCTCCGAGAAACATGACCTTTTGTCCGATCTTTCGTTTGCCCACAACCCTGTTGAGGTAGTTATGGACAATGGCATAGCATAGCCCTGCGATCAGATCCTCTCTTGAAACGCCCTTTTGATGATAGGAAACAAGATCGGATTCCATAAATACCGTGCATCGCTCCGCCAGCTTCACGGGTCGGTCGGACGATAAAGCCACTTCCTGAAATTCACCGACAATGTTGATGCCGTATTTGTTAGCGAGTTCATGGAGAAAACTGCCCGTTCCTGCTGCGCATACCTTGTTCATATCAAAGTCAAGAGGGTTGCCGTGGGCAATTGATATATACTTTGAATCCTGACCCCCGATTTCAAAGATGGTGTCTACGGCAGATTCAATCTCCACCGCGCCTCTCGCATGAGCCGTAATCTCATCAATGATCAGGTCCGCATTGAGAAAATCCCCCACCACATTTCTTCCCGATCCCGTGGTGGCAACGCCCAGAATCTCGATTCTCCGCCCCATCTCATCGGAAATTTTTTCAAGGAGTCTCTGGGTAACCTCGATCGGCTTGCCTTGTGTATGAACATAACTCTTATGAATGATCTCCCGCTTCTCATTGATCAAGGCATATTTGGTTGTGGTGGAACCGATGTCGATCCCAAGGAATACGGCGATCTTCCTGAACCCGGCCGGTTCCTCGACGTCGTTGTCTTCAGGGAAAATGGTCGATCGAATTTCAAGTTTTCGAGCCGTAGGTAAATCGACAAGACTCCCTGCGCTCCCTTTTCTTAGGCTCTCCAAGTCGGGCCGGTTTTTGATTCCTGTTTCAAGAGCAAACAAGCCGACTCCAAGAGCAGCCACTGACGTGCTATGCGCGGGCACGAGCAGGTTTGGGAAATAGGGTTTAAAGGAACGAACCTGCAATTCATTCAGGGAAAGACCGCCGATAAAGAGAATCGGTTCCTTCAAAACGCGGTTTGAGACGATTGTGCTGATGTAGTTGCGGGCATTGCCCACATGCAATCCGTAGATGATGTCTTCGAGACGCTCGCCCTTGTTCTGCAGATGGATCATGTCCGACTTCGTGAAAACCGTGCAGCGGCAAGCTACATGGGCGGGTTTATCGCTCTTAAGTCCCAGGGCGATAAAATCCGCGAGGATCTCGTCAATGGGCTCCTGAGATGCATTTTTTTCCGAACTGTAAATTGAAGTGGCCAGGCGCTGGGCCTGCTGATCGATAAAAGATCCTGTCCCTGAGGCACAAGGACCGTTTGTGTTGAAAAACTCGAGCTCCCAGGCCCCATTGCTGTGGCTGACTTGGAAAAGCGCAATGTCCTGACCTCCCATGCTGATGATTGTGCGCGTGTCGGGGTTCAGGCGCAAAGAACCAAGCACCTGACTAATGGTTTCGAACTCGAAAAAGCCGCCGATTCGTTCACTGATTTTTTGCCCGTGATTTCCCGTAAACGCAACAGCCGTTATCCTATCCTCGCCGATTCGACTGTAAATTTCTTGAAGCAGAGCGAGCACCTCCTCCTCAACTCTCCCCATGTGCCGCTTGTAAGGCGCCTCATAAACGATCTCCCGATTCCGGTTGATCACGATCCCATTGACACTGACCGATCCCGCGTCGACGCCGATGTAAAAGCTTTCTGCCATTTTTTTGTCTTCCGTATCAATTGCCCGATGCGTAATACATTTCACCTCGATGAACCTGAGAATAAAGATGTTCTTTCACGCAAAAAATGTTTACCTCTTCCTTTTGCTCCCTGTCAAGGGAGACGACACGTGCACGATGCGTCGGTTTAATGCGCTTCATCCCAATTCTTTCCTGTCTTGATGTCCGCCTTTAGGGGTACATCCAGCTTATACACTCCCTCCATCTCCTCTTCAACCAGGAGAGAGATTTCCCCCTCCTCCTCTTCCGGCACTTCAAAGACCAACTCGTCATGGACCTGAAGAAACATTTTTGTCCTGAAGGATCCTCGTTTAAGCCGATCATGGATTCTGATCATGGCCTTTTTTATGAGGTCTGCCGCCGTCCCCTGTATAGAGGTGTTAACGGCCATCCGCTCGGCCTCGCCTCGAATGAGTCTGTTCTCGTGTATGGATGTCCGGAAGATACCTTCTCCTGCTGAAAAGGGTGCTCACATAACCCAACTGCCGCGGTGAGTTGATGTTAAACTCCATGCCTGCTTCTTCGTAGATTTCTTTTTCGATCTCTTTCAGTTCTTCTGAAAATTGCCGCGACAACTCTTTAAAGAACCGGACGGTAGTTTTTACCGGTGACCTCATCTCGAAGCGAGAACCTCTCCTGAAGATCTCGGAATTCCAAATCACCAAATATCGTCGCCAGTTTCCGCGAGTCCGGAATACCTACTCTCAGATCTTCAATCTTTACGTCTATCGGCACAAACTTGTCGATCAGGACCAGCTTTTTGCTAAGAAGGGCCAGATCCCGATCTTCCTTCAATGTTCCTCTCAACCGCTCTCTTTTGATTTCGTCCGAACGTCGTAGCACCTCTTCCAGACAGCCGAATTGTTTGACAAGGTTTATTGCGGTTTTTTCACCAACTCCTCTGACCCCCGGGATGTTGTCCGAAACATCCCCTGAAAGGCCCATGACATCGATAATTTGATCGGGGCGCAACCCGTATTCTTTTTGAAATGTGTCATAGTCCAGAAGGCTATCCTTCATGGTGTCCCAGAGGGAGACGGCCGGAGACAGGATCTGTCGAAAATCCTTGTCACCCGAAATGATCACGACGCCGTAGCCTTTCTCTTCTCCCTCCCTTGCCAGGGTTGCGATCACATCATCCGCTTCATAGCCCTTTCTTTCCACACATTTTAAGTTCAGTCCCTCGAGAATCTTTTTAATATAGGGGAGCTGGACTTGAAGGTCCTCGGGCATGGGAGGCCTGTTTGCCTTGTAATCTTTGAAAATCTCGTGTCTGAACGTAGGCCCCTTTGCATCAAGAACCACCGCCATAAAGCGGGGGTTTTTATCCTCCAGGAGTTTGAGAGTCATCCTTGAAAAACCAAAAATTGCATTTGTTGGAAGGCCTTGGGAGTTGGAAAGGTTTTTGATGGCATGGTATGCGCGATACACGTAAGAACTTCCGTCTACGAGGTAAACGACATCCGGATCCATCATGATCTTCAACCTGTTAAGAAAGGGGGGAAAGCGGATCAATGGGTCTTGAATGACCTTTCACGCTCTACTTGGCAAAATCAACCGCTCTGATCTCGCGAATAACGGTAACCTTTATCTGGCCGGGGTAGGTCAGCTCCTTTTCTATTTTCTTGGCCACATCTCGGCAAATCACAAAAGCGTGGTCATCGTCCACAATTTTGCCTTCCACCATGATTCTGATCTCGCGGCCCGCCTGTATCGCATAGGATTTGCTCACCCCTTCAAAAGAAGTGGCGATTTTTTCCAGGTCGTTGAGTCGCTTAACATAGGATTCAAGCATTTCCTGCCGGGCTCCGGGACGGGCGCCTGAAAGCGTATCGGCAGCCTGTACAAGCACCGCAAGGACCGAATCAGGGGAGACCTCCTCATGGTGAGCTGCAATGGCATGGATCACCTGGATCGATTCCCCATACTTCTTCGCAAGCTCAGCTCCGATGATTGCGTGCGGTCCTTCCACTTCGTGATCGACGGCCTTTCCGATATCGTGAAGAAGGCCCGCCCTCCTGGCTTGCTTAACGTTTATACCCAGTTCCGAGGCCATCACCCCACAAATAAAGGCCACCTCACGGGAGTGTTGGAGCACGTTTTGGGCAAAACTGGAGCGATACTTGAGGCGTCCCACCAGTTTGATGAGTTCCTGGTCGATTCCGTGTACCCCTAAATCAAAAGCGGCCTGCTCACCAGCCTCCTTGATGCTTATCTCGATTTCCTTGCTCACCTTTTCCACAATCTCCTCGATCCTGGCAGGGTGAATCCTCCCGTCCTCGATTAATCTCTCCAAGGCGATTTTGGCGACCTCACGGCGCACCGGATTAAACCCGGACAAAATGACAGCCTCCGGCGTATCATCGATAATCAAATCAATGCCGGTTGCAGCTTCAATGGCCCTGATATTGCGTCCCTCCCTACCTATGATACGTCCTTTCATTTCCTCGTTTGGAAGGGTTACGACAGACACGGTTTTTTCCGCCACATAATCGCCGGCGTATCGCTTGACGGCAAGGGCCAGTATTTCTTCCGCCTTTCTCTGAGCCGATTCCCTGGCTTCGCTTTCAATCCTTCGTATGATTTTTGCCGAGTCGTGCTTGGCTTCCTCTTCCATGGAATTCATGAGGAGAGACTTGGCCTCTTCGCTGGAAATGCCTGCCACTCTTTCAAGCTCTTTTCGCTGGGCCGCGAGCAGTTCTTCAAGTTGCTTCTTCTTTAACTCCAGATCCTCTTCAACGACTTCAAAGTCTTTTTCCCTTTTTAGGAGCTTTTTTTCCTTTTGTTCGTATTGCTCAATTTTCTTATCAAGGCTTTCCTCTTTATGGAAAAGCCTTCTCTCTTGCGCCAAAAGTTGTTCTTTTTTTTCCTTGGCTTCCTTCTCGACCTCCAGTTTCATCTGGAAAACAATGTCTTTTGCCCTTATTGCTGCCTCTTTTTTTAGCGCCTTTGCCCTCTTGTGGGCTTCGTTGATGATCTTTTTCGAGTAGTTCCTGATAGAATCGTATTGCTTTTCAACAATCCTCTTTCGCCCCCAAAAACCGGTCAGTAGGCCTAAAATAAGTCCGGCAAGCAAAACTCCTGATAATGTAAGCCATGTCATCATAAAACACCCATTTATTTGGAAGGAAACGAGCGCGAAACGTCACCCAAAGGGAAAGCTGCGCGGGAAAGGCGAGCAGGAAACCAACCAAGCGGTCAAAGCAAGGAAGAAGGCTTGAAAGGACTAGGCCGTAAAAACCTCAGCAAAAGAAAGTAAGAATAAAAACTCCTCCATAAACCAGACTGAGTTATGAGTCTAGCGTTCAGCCTATTGATTTTTACGAATATGCATTTGAAAAACGTCATATTTCTCGTCAGCTTCTATACTGAAGTCCTCTCTCCTGAAGACATTTCCTTTTTAGCCATGCTCTTTAATTCGGTCCACATCCACGCACCACCCGGTCCTATAGAACACCATCTAAATCGTACTGGAATCGATGGTATGAATCAGAGCCTGGGTTCGCTCACGAATACGGGACACCAGCGCATCCCGCTCCTGGACTACCCGGAAATAATCGCTCGCAATGTCCAGGGCCGCCAAAATCGCAGCCTTTTTCTCTGACAGACCCTCCGTGCTCTCTTCAACCTCCTTCAGCTTTTCGTTCACGTATTGCGCGATTCTGAGGATATCCTCCTCACCTTCATCACCCTGGAGCAGATAATCCTGATCCTGGATTCTGATTCTCACAGGCTGAGTCAAACCACGCGCTCCTTTATTCAGAATCCTGCATAGAGAATAATCGGTATTCCGGTAAAATTCAAATTGTTATATCGATTTGATCAAGTTTTTCCAACAAAAAGACAACCCTCTGTTTGGCCTTGTCCCTTGCAGATTTAAGCTTTTCCACCTCCCCGGACAGGTCTGCGATTTTCTCCTCCTGGATTCCGACTTTTTCCAAAAGCGATTCCTTCTCCTTCTTCAGGGAACCGGCGAATCGAATCAGGGAATCAACTTTCATCTCCAGAATCTCAAACTGATCTTTTTCCTCTCCTTTTTGCATGTCACTCCCCATGATCATTGGTTCCAGGAAGAGCCTCAAAGAGGGGCTTCTCTCCTGGCTTAACCATCAATAATTAATAAAAATTCGCAACATTTTCGCTTTTTGAAATGCTGAAGTCGGCAACTCCGAGCATGGGGGTCCCTCTTAAAACTCAAAAACGAAGAAGCCACATCGCCATGTTATGCTTCGGGCAACGGGTGAGGCGGGCGG
>JAFGDM010000050.1 GCA_016932115.1 Deltaproteobacteria bacterium
GCCACATCGCTATCCTATGCTTTGGGCAACGGGTGAGGCGGGCGGAGCTCGTCCGGGGTATCGCCGAAAGAAGTAGATCCTCGAAGTTCCCTTGAAGCCTCGCCGCCCGCCTTTGCTACCCGGCTGTTTTCATGCTCCACCCTGAATACTCTTCGTTTTCTAGTTTTAAGAGAGACCCCCATGCCTAATGCTTGCGATTTTATAAACAGCTAAATTGTTACAAATGTTACGATTTCCTTTTGTTTAGGATCGCATTTAATTCAGAATATGCGGTCATTTTCGGTGAAAGGGCTTGGGCGAGCCACAGCAAAGAAAAAAACAGATTTTCTTTTTGTGCAGGAGGTTTGACGGAAATGCCAAGTAAACCGTCGATTTTTGCCCGCCCAAGCCTCTATCGAGCCCTCGGGTTTTTAATACTGTGGGGGTATTCGAAATCCGGCAGAATTATCTCTTTCCCGACGCCGCTTTCCACATAGTCTGCCCCGAATTTTTTCCTGAACACAGTTCTTGCTCTGTCTCCGCTACAGTGACATGGGGAAACTCTTTGAACGGAAAGAAGGCGGAATTCTTCAGCGATGGATTCGATATGCATAGGTGTCAAGCCGAGTAGATGAAACCCCCCCACTACCAGGTACACCTTTTCTTGCCCCGAGATTTCTTTTGCTTTTCGAACCATACTCACTATACCGGGATGGGCACAACCGGTGATGACTAGAAGACCTTCCCTTGTTTTCAAAACAAGAGCCTGCTCCCTGATACCGTCCCCAAGTTCCCCGGTGGTATAAGCGCCGGGAAAGATTTCCCTTGCTTCGGAGACTTCCTCTACAAGGCCGCCCAGTGACATGACGGCTTGCTTGAAGTTTCCTGGAAAGGAATTTGGCAAGTAGGTCACGACATTGGGGTTCTTCATAAGAAGTTCTCCAAGTCCTCCGGTGTGATCACCGTGGATATGGGAAAGAAACACGATTCCTACCTGAGAGGGTTCCAAACCGAGAAGCCTCAAGTTTGAAAGCAGCGTAGTACCGTCGCCACCCGTGTCAAAAAGTATGATTTTCTGCAATCCACGAACTAAACAGGAAAAACCCCATGCTGTCTTAAGGCGTGGGTCAAACGGGTTGTTGTCGTATAAAATTATCATAATGATTAAAAAGTGTTTCGCTGCGCTGGATCAATCCCTTCTGCAACTTCCCCCATCTGAGCAAGGCGGACGTTCACAACGCTCTTCCCTGCCACAACACGTTCGGCCTGCGGCATGTTGCGAAGCATGCAAGGTGAAGGACCCGACTGAAAGGATCTTACTCAGATGGGAACCTCCGCACTCTTTGCACTTGATAGGATCATCGGAACCGACGCCCACAAGATACTCGGATACGGCACCGCATTCATGACAACGGTACTCGTAAATAGGCATTTTCTCTCTCCTTTGTCTTGATAACCCTTATGATAAATTTTCAAAAACCTCCCCCGTTTTTCAGGCGCCTGAACTTAGGCAGAACAACGGTGAAGGTCGATCCTTGCCCGGGCTTGCTCCTGACAGTTACTTTTCCGCCGTGCCCTTCCACTATTGCTTTAACGGTTGCGAGGCCTATACCTTGGCCCGTCTTTTCGTCGGCCTGTTTTCCACGGTGGAAGATGTCAAAGATGAACGGTAGGTCATCAGGATCAATGCCTCGCCCCTCGTCTTTTATGCTTACGGAAACTTCCCGAACGGTTTCCTCCGTCGATATACTAATTATTTTTCCTTTTGTCGAAAATTTAAAGGCGTTATCCAGAAGGTTCGTGAAGACCCTTCTCATGCGATCGGGATCCGCTTCAATTAAGGGTAGGGCTTTTTCATTCTTCAGTTCCAATTTAATGCCCGACTGCACGGCTTTTGGTTGGTAGGCATCAAAAAGTTCCATTAATTCTTTGTCCAGGGATGTGGCTTGAAAATTGAGCTTCAGCTTACCCGTCTGTAAACGAGCGAAACCCAGGAAGTCGCTAACCAGCGAATCCAGCTTTTCCGTCTCATTTTGAATAATCCCCAGATACTTCTCTTCTTTTACTTCATCCAGATCGGCGGCCTTTCTCAGAAGCCGCAACACGAATCCTCCTATAATAGAAAGGGATGACTTCATGTCGTGTGCGAACATGGAAATGAGGTTGTCCTTTTCACGCTCCATGCTCTTAAGAGAAGAGATATCCTGAAATGCCTCTACAGCCCCGATGAGCCCTCCTTCATTGTTCAAAAGGGCTGCCGTGTGCATTCGTATGGGGATGACTTCTCCATGCCTGTTTTGGATCGTGCTTTCCATCCATACAACAGGTTGACGCCGATCTATAGCGGTTTTTAATGGGCAATGAAGTTTGCACATACCCCCTTGCAGGACTTCACCGCAATAGCGGCCTAAGGTCTCTTTCTCTGAATACCCGATGAGTGTTTCAGCCCAGGGATTAAAACTGGTTATTCTCATTTTTGGGTTGACGGTAAGCACGCCAACCGGCAGACTGGCAATGATGAATTTGTAGAAATCCAGATTTTGAAAGTTTTTTTCACTCCCGGCATCTTGAACCAGCCCCTTTCTATGCTTTTTCATCGGGCCGCTCCTTTATTATGATACCATTCATAATCACATGAGTCTTTCTGTGCGCGAGCGGCTCTGTCTTCGCTGATCCATTCCCCGGCTCCACCGTCTTTAACTCCGGACTCCACCAGGGGCACAGGCCGCAAGGCCTGGGAAGGCCGGCAACACGGGCTGACAAGCACCCTTGTGATTAATGAACCAGGCATCATAACGGGCATCATAGGCATTAAAAGCTTTCCCCTTCGGCTTAAAGTATAATCCCTCTCACTTGCTTTTCGGCATTCCCTGGAACGTCCCTATGCCTTTGAAAGAAAAATAATGAAAGCCACCAAAATTCCGGCACTGAGGGCAACCAGACTGTATTTCTTATGCTCCCGTTCAGCCTGAGGCAGGAGGTGAGTGGCACCCACATAGAGAAGTGCCCCTGCAGAAAAGGACAGAAGGGCGCCAAGAAGTGGTTTGTCGATTCGACTGATGAAGGGATATGAAACCAGCATGCCCACGGGCGTCGTCAAGGCTGCAGCCGCTAATGCGAGGAAGAACGACATCCTCTCGGTGAATCCGGCTCGAAGGAGTAGGAGGTACGTAATGATGCCCTCGGGGAACTCATGAAGAACCATACCGGTCGCCGCCAGTAGCCCGGTCAATACACTGACGGTGAAGGTTATAGAGTAGATAAATCCGTCAATGAATGAGTGAAAACCGATACCGATCATAGGGACGAGCCCGATCCCATATTGCTCATCAGAGCTCTTGTCACAGACAAAGGCATTGATGAAGCGATTAAACAAGTGCAGGCTGAAGTATCCCACAAACAGAAAAATTTGGGCGTTGGCATTCATCGAGAGAGCCTTAGGAATAATGTGCAAAAAGGACACCGAGATCAGGACGGCGGCAGCAAAGCAGATGAAATAAATGCTATTCTCACGGCCCCATCGCTCGAAGTGGCGAATCACATAGATGCCTGCACAGGTGACCAGTGCGGCAAGAGAACTGGCTCCAAGAGCCGTCCAAAACGTGTTTTGCATGTTTTTCTCCAATGAATCCAAAAGCACTCACGAAAAGATTTCGCTGAAAGGCGAAAACTTTCGAGATAATGGAATCATCCACCTTCACCGGCCCTTCCACACTTTTCCCATTCACGGTGGCGGAGTATACTTCCGAATAGATCCTACGGATCACCTTCATCCGGATGGATGGCTGCACCATGAAAATCGCTCTTCGGATGCTCCTTCTTTTGATTCTCAACACACAGCATCAACCGTCCGGTTGCTTTCGGCAACCGTTCAGGTCATCTTCAAGGTGGAATCCATGCGATGTCCCTCTACCCTCTTGTCATAGGGGTGCCGCATTTCGGGCATTTTTGTTCATAGCACGGGATACCTGTTTGATGGGTTGCCCTTTGTCCGCAAGAAGGGCACACGCAGTCCCCTCCGGGGCCGGCACCAAAACCACCCTGCCTGCCTCGCGCTCCCCTGCCTCCTCCCATTCCTCTGCCCGTACCTGCACCTTGTCCTCGAGGTCCTGTTCCGTCTCCTCTTGGCATGTTAAAAACCTCCTTTCAGGATGTTAACTCAAAATGAAAACTTTGGTTCTCCGGATCTCCGATCTTTGCTCCATAAAGGTCTTTTATACTGCCGCACAACTATGTTATCGCCCGTGCTACCGGAAAACATATGCTCCAATTCTTTGAACCCTTGTGTACCCATGTCTACCAGATCGATATTTTCTTGATCCCGACTATTCCGGTTTACCTTTTCTTGTTTTCGGGGATAAACCTCAGGGAGCGAGTGGCGGAATAAATTCTTTACAGGGGCCCTCTCAGGGCAATAAGCCGGATTTGCTCTCTTCAGGCGCCAGCTCACCGGCGTGATCTCCCGTGAACTGCAAAGGCCTGCATTTTCGGCCTCCTTTCAGGCCGTTCAAATTGGCGTGGAATACGGATAGGCCAAAGGGATCGACACGCATTAAGCCGTTTGTATGAATAAAAGCTCTTGAAGAGAAGGGACAGCGTTTTTCAAGAGTGTTCAGAAGTTCGTAGGCGGAGCTCCCGTCGAAATCCCCATCCAACCTGAGGTGAAGGTTGTCAGGGTTTTGGTGCGCAGTGATCCTGAAATTGATCGCCATGAGAAACCTCCTTCCTTAGTTAAAGGCGAGGATCGAAATGCCCCGGACCTCCGCACTCGGGTGTGTAGCAAGTAACGTTCAGGAAATTGCACTTCTCGCCACACCCAGGGCATATATCCGGCGGCGCCGATGCGGTGAACATGAATCCACACTTTGCGCATTTCCAGAAAGTGAGCCCGCATTGCGGGCAAATGTCTCCCTCAAAACTACCATCTGCCGTGTACCCGCAAAAGGCGCACGTCTTTGCCTCTTCCTTTCTCACCATCTCACAGACCTCCTAATCGTTTTGCCTGCTCCAGAAGAAGGGATTTAAAGCGATCCAAGGTGACCTGATATCCCTGGATGGCGATTCCCATCCAGTCTGAGTATTCCAGGAGTTCTTCAGGATGCTCCGCCATATACTTATCAACATATCCGATGCCGTCAATCACGATTGCGCCGCCTGTATGACGGGGGAAATTTTCATTTGCCAGACCCTGGTCCCAGCCTTTGAAAACCTGATGACGAAATTTGATCCAGCCCGGCGTCATCCACCATACCTTTTCCCCGCCGGCTCTCTCCTGTGCGATTTTCTCCCTTTCCTCTTCGCTTGCCAGCATATCCATGCAGTGGGTTGCATCAACCCTGGCGACCTCAGGGCCCTGCTCCTCGATGATTTTTTTCATGGTTCTGGTAGGTTCCTCACCATTAACATAACAGAACTTCCCGCCATAAACCACAAGCACCTTCTTTGCTTTTTCTTTGGCTTGTTTTATCCGCTGAATGAGTTGCCTTTCCAATTCTCTGGGATCCTCATGAAGCCCGGGAGTGGTAAAAAACAAGTGCTTCGCGTCGAGAAAGCCCTCCTCTTTCAGATGGTTCAGTTCCATAGTTAAGGTTCCGCAGGAAACAACGGCAATTTCGGAAAAAGAGACAGAATTCATGCAAAAACCTCCTTATCTGTTTTTTTCCTGAGGCGGATGAGGTAATAATCATTTTCATCACGAACGCTCAACACTTCACAGGCAGAGGTCCCTAAAATCCTTAAGAAATCTTTTCGAGTATCAGGATCCGTTCCGATGATCTCCAGCGTTTCTCCGGCTCCCATCTTTCTCAAACCCTGAGTAATCTTGAGTAATGTTAGAGGGATAATCATTCTTCTCAGGTCAAGAACATGTTCCACTTCAGGTTCCGATCGAGCGCTTCGTTTAGAGTTATTTTTACTGTGTCTGCCTATCATGCCCAACGCCGGGTTAACGTCTCGGGATTAGCCGCCCGTGGGAAAAGCCATTTCATCACATCTCCAACATCCCTGTTTTCTCAAGTTTTCATTGGAGTCGACATTCTTATCGCAGAGCCATCCGTATCCATCCGTATCCTTGACGAATTTTAAC
>JAFGDM010000287.1 GCA_016932115.1 Deltaproteobacteria bacterium
ATCAGCAACGATGTAGTTCAAATGCGACCGCTCAAGTTCACGAACCTCTTTACTTGTCCAGAAATCAACGTCAGAAGTCGAGCCCGGCCCTCTGCTTGACTCATAGACCGCTACCTCAGGAGTTTCGCCTGTCATTACATCAGGATTTATGTTGTTTAAAAGGCTTTCTATGGCCCAGCCATAATAGGGGGAAAGAAAAACATCAAGGATATTTGCCGGAGCGATAGATTTTACTTTTTCGCTTAGATAATGATCGACTATTCCGGCAACCTGCGGGAAAAGGACTTGAACGGGAACCTCGCAACTTGGCTGTGACGCATACACCCGAGTTAAGTCACGAGCAAGCTCAAAGACCAATTCCTGAAATCGACGTCCTGCTCTGAATGGATTCAAGTCCACACTTTCCAGCTTTCCCGGCCCCAAAAGAGACGGCCTTCCTTGATTGCTAAGAAGGGCCGCTTTCATCTGTACCTCAGGAGGAATGTGGAGAGGGTTCAGAATGAGTTCAGGAATCATATTCCAGTCCACTGATATTCTGTTGCGTATTGCCTGCGTATATCCCTCAACACGCGGAAACGTAATCTCATAGCGGGCCTTCGCCGGGATAGCATAGACATGGTGCCGCTTAACCGGTGGTATCCGCGCGCCATCCTTCGTTTCCTTAAAAGGAATTATTTCAAAGGGAACGCCAAAAACCTTTGCGACTTCTTCAGTAAGTTTTCCGTCCTCCCCCACATCGTAGTTTGATCTCCGCAGCCCACGGCCGACGACTTGTTCACAAAGCAGTTGAGACATAAAGGGACGGAGTCCGATTATATGCGTCACGGTATTGCAATCCCAGCCTTCTGTAAGCATGCCGACACTGACGATACAACGGATGTGTCTGCCGGGTGGGCATAACGGCCTGTCCAGCTTCTTAGCTAATTCCTCGAAGCCTTCAGGATAGAGCGTCCGACCCTGTCTGTCCCGCGCCCACTCCAATTTGCCGACGGTATCAAGGGTAAAGCGCATCCAGCGGGATTCATCACTCTTGGCCTCGCCCGTGTCAGTCTCGTGGACAACCTTAGAGTCGACCCGAATAGTGCTGATTCTTCCGTTATTACGAAACCCGTCGATCTTCGATGGGGGAATTCCGGCAGGAGGATTATTCTCAGCAAGCCAATCGTAAATGACCTTTGCAATCTTTGTATTCTTGCAGACGAGGATAAAAACCGGAGGTCGGGGGTCATCCTTGTTCCCCTCCCATTCCTGACAGAGTTCAGTCCAGAGTCCAGCAAGCATGACAATCGGAGTATGTGCCCACTTGAGGATCGCCTCAGGTTTTGGCGCCTCTTTCTTGCCGCCGCGCTCGGAAGTTGTCAGGTGTGGCAAAATCCACCGCCAGATATTAAAGTAGCCCGGTATCTCTTTGCCGGTCGTGTCACGCACCGCAAGTTGGGGGATTTTGGTAAGCCCTGATTCTATAGCATCCGTCAACCCGAATTCGCTAACAACCCACGGGAAGATACGGTTGCTGTCAGATCCCATTCTGCCGAGAAAATATGGAGTTGCTGAGAGGTCCACACAAAAATTGATGGCACGATGTTTGTTAATACGATCAAGCCCCTCAACCCAAACAGTAGCCTCTTTGAAAAACTCCTCAACCTCCTCTTCCTCACCAAAGAGGTCTTCTTCTCCTTCTTCGGGTTCAGGCCTTCTGATCCTGTAAGCGTGATGGGCCTCATCATTAAGCACAAGGATATTTCGCTTTCCTCTAATGTTGCGTCCGAGCACACGATTCAACAGCGCAGTATCGCTCTCGACATATTTTGTGGATTCGAGCTTTACCTTTCTGAGATTGCCCTGCTTATCACGCTCCTCAGAAATAATATGCAATATCCCGGCATCAACCTGCTTGGTCAAATCTTCTAACGTCAAATACCGTCTGCCACGGGCGGTAGTAGTCTTTTCGCCGATAGTGATCGTTTCCGTGATGCTTACAGGCACGCCGGTTTTTGCCACTTTGGCGCTGACCCCCCCCGTCTGCATGACCTGCGGCTCAAAAACATGCCAGTTCGTTATCAATATCTTGCCTTTTGTAATATCCGGCATAAGATGCGGCGGCACAAGATCACGTGTGCGATAAATGCTCGCCTCTCCACGTTCAGGGTCAAGTTCCTGCAGTCTGCTCCGAATAGTCACATTAGGGCAGACCACGAGCACTGCATCCGAAAAGCGGCTGTCGCTCCTATTATTGATCTTGTTCAGGATGCTCCATGCGGTTATCATACCCATGACCATTGTCTTGCCGGACCCTGTGGCCATCTTGCAGGCATAACGGCTGAATGTTTTAAACCCCTCGGCTTTTAGCTCATCGCTCGGCTCGTCGGGTGGGATGGATATGCCCTGCAGAAAGTCAGCGCGGGCCTCTTTCAGAAAGATAATCGTTTCTGCAGCCTCAAGCTGTGCAAAAAATAAACGATGTTGCCTTCCATCGCGGCGCCAGTAATTAAGGAGTTCACAGGTGACCCCAGTTACTCCGCCTCCCCCTTTGAGTGCCAATGGCAACCACTCCTTCATCCGCTCTCGAATGCGGTTGACAAGCTTCAATTCGATGGCTGTGCCGATACCTTCAGGAGATTCAGACATGGATTTCAGAGGGGGGCGATAATAGTACATTGCCGGCCTCCGGCCTTCTACTTGCACAGGAGGCTCGCCTTCGATAATGCGCCAGTATGCCGAAGGTTCACAATATGGTGAGTTTAAAATTGGCTCGGGAACTTCGTACTGGTTCATAGTGATATATTGAAAGCCTTACAGATTGCGTCGAGCTTCTCCCGGATTTCCGGGTGAATTTCTTCGGGTAACATAACCGCTGCTATTTCGTTATAGCGAGTGTAAGGAAAACCCTGGAGGCCGGCAGCATCCAGAATGGGAGGCAGAAGCTTTGTTCTGGCTTTGGTTGTATTCAAATACTCGTGATCCGCTAATGGCTCTCTTAAAACTGCCGGAGGAAAGTTATCATTAAGATATTTTTGCATTTCTTCAATATAAGGACCAAATGCTGATTCTCCGACCTGATTTACAATAAATCTCTTCAAGGCTGATGGATGGATAAGATAGCTTTCGATTTCATATCTACTCCACCGTACCCTCTGTAATCCCTGTCCTGTTATTTCTGTAGGCCCAATATTCGGCTGGTCATCACCGTCCAGCAACACAAGCCCTGGGATACTCTCCCGGACAAGCGTAAGCGCTTCATAATGATCCTTGGATTTTATCCCCGGGGCACCTTCACGACTTTCCCAAACAGTCGGTTTCCAAAAAAGTCTTGTTGTAAGCAAGTCATAACAGGGATGCTCCAGTATCTTAGCCCATTCCCTCAAAATAGCAATGTCAGTATGCCCCTCCGTATACAAAATGCCCGGAGATATCATCGCCAGAGTTATGTCGGTATTCGACAATACCGAAAGGGACCGGATCAGATTTGTCCTTTCTTGAGTGTTAGCAACTCTCCTCGGTCCATCAAATAAGACGTAAAGCTCTCTTGGCTCAACTGAGTTTATGATTACTTCCGAATGGGTGGCTATAATCAATTGCGACCGCTTTTCCATTGCTGCAGAGCGTAGCTCTCCGTAGATCGCGTCTTGGAGGATCACGTGCAGATGCGCATCCGGTTCATCTATAAGTAATACAGAAGCGGGCCGTGTATGAAGGAATGTAAGCAGCATCAAGACCTGCTGAAATCCGCTTCCCGCACTTGCAATATCAAGCTCCTTGTCAATCTGAGAATGGCGATACTGTGCAAGTATGTCAGCGCCCGTTTCATCCGGAGGAAGAAGTTCATATCCGAACAAGTCTTTAATCGACTTTGTAAGGTCTCGCCAGGCCTTCTCGGATTGTTTGGCCTGGACCAGCAAATTTCGGATTACCTCCCCGGGTTTAGCTTGTCCCAGAAGTTGGGCTATTTTCGGCGCCTGATAGAGAGGCTCCTCTGTTCCCAATCCGGTCATCGGCGGCACGTACACGGCAGAAAAAGATTTTTTTCGGAGCGCCTCTGGATCAACAGTTGACTTTGGACGTACATAAATCTGCTCAGTGCTGTCAGATATAAGCTCCATCGCTATATTCCGCCCATCTGTGTCTGAGAGTTCAATCTCCACATTTCCGGTATAAAGGCGGCGATTCCAGAGAAGATCGAAGCTGCGAAGCGGAACGGATGAAAATGCCTGGCGTGCAATGGGGGCGCGGGCGTATCCCTTTCTCTTATTGAAGTCATTAAGCTGCTTCCAGCGGTCTAAAGCTAGCGACCAGGACGCAATTGCCTGAAGAAGAGTTGTCTTGCCCATGTTGTTCGGACCGGCAAGAACAACGTGCCCCGGTATATCAAACGCAACTTCCTGGAATCTCTTAAAGCCCCGAATGACCACGCGATTGATCATCCCTTTGCCTCGCTCAGAGATCTCACCACCAGCAACTCATTCCCCCGGTCGTCGACAACTTTCACCGCAATCTGTCCATGCTCTCCCGCCTCAAACGAAGCGCTGATCGTTCCGGCAAGATGGTCCCAGACACTATCTTCATGGGTGGACTTCAGCGCCCGTTTCAAATTGTTCCATGCGCTTGTGCGAGGGAAAAACGCCTGGCTGACGTGGAAGCAGAGGCCGTTGTAATCGGTATCGAGGAACCACGCGGGTACGTCGCCACCCTTGCGGTGATCGACCATCATGGTGATAGGATCGAAGACGTCGAGCCCCAGGAGTTCCACCTCATACAAAGTATTCCCCTCTCCCCTTGCAAGAGAGCTTCCTCTTTCAAATCCCTCGCCCCTTGGGGGAGAGAGTGGGGTTGAGGGGCCATCTTCAGAAAGTTTTCTCAGTGCAACATCCGGCAGACCGCAGACGCTGAATATCTGGCTTGAGCGCATGTTCTTCAGGAGATCGCCCATCAACAAATCAGGTGTTGCCTGCACATACGTTGCCGGCACGCCTACGGCGGCCTCGCAATTGTCGATAAGGTTCCGCGCGCCCGGCTGAATGGCAAAGCCGATCACAAAAAGGTGTGAATAATTCTTTGCGTGTGCCTCACGCGCAGCTTCATAGACGAGATTTTCGCTGATCGCGCCATTTTCCGGCCCAAAGAGAATGGCGACCGGAGAATCACCCTCCCCTTCATCCCATCCCCTCAAGGGAGGGGAAACAACACTGCCAACTTTCTCAGAGGAACCACCGCTATCAACCTTCTTTGGGGAACCGGCACTGCCGGCTTGCCTTTGGGCTGGGTCTTTATCTTCTCCCTCTCCCCTGGCGGGAGAGGGCAGGGGTGAAAGGGTTTTCTTTACAACCGCCTCAGCAGAAAGTGACAGGGTCTTTGCTGGTTTGCGAATACCTTTTAACTCAACGGTCTTGCCGCCGTCCAAATGAAGCACCGGAGACCGCCGCAAAACCTCAAGCATCCTATCAATAAATGACCCGTACTCACCGGCTTCCGGCGCACCGGAATCTTCAAGGCCATCACCTTCCCAGTCAACAGGAGTCGGTATCGTCGCCTCAAGACAGAAAGGTCCGGTGACACGGGTGATGCTGTTTACGGTTTCCGGCCTGTCAACAAGCACTTCCTCTGATGGAGGTTCATTGTTGGCGATACTACCCAACGTAATGTGAGGCACAATCCCACCGACCTCTTCGCCTTTGTTATTCTGCTTGCGCTTAAAGATAAATCCAGCCGCCGGTCCTTGCTCGGTCTCCTTTAACTCATAATAAGCAAACGTCGCAGTCAACAGCCTTTGCCGTGCGAGCGCAAGCGGCACCCGGCTTGTGTCGATAGTTATCCATCGCCTTCCCCATTGCTCGGCAACATAGGCAGTCGTTCCACTACCGCACGTGGGGTCGATAACAAGATCACCTGGATCAGTCGACATCAGTATGCATCTTTGAATTGGCAATTCAGCTGTCTGCACTGCGTAGATTTTTTTTGCCGGAGGTGCAGTATCCGTCCACAATTCCATGATTGGTGACACCGGATAATCGTCTAAATAAGCGATAAATTGTAATGTTTCTCCCTCTTCAAATTGACCAATTCGTTCCGCTTTAATTAAATTCTTCATTCCTTCCGGGCTTGTTTTCCAACTTTTACCTTTAGGCGGGTCAATTTTCTTGCCATTAAAATCGACTGTAAAAATACCCGTTTCGTTATATCCTGCAGGATACAAAGGCAACAATCTAAATATCCTTGCGCCTTTGGGAAGGAGAGAGTGGTCGTTTAATTCATCCTTTGTCATTTTTCTAATGCTCTTATCAGGCAGCTTAATCATATTCCAGTGAGGATCGCCTTGAATATCCATTCTTCTATATAATTGTTTAAATTTTATATGGTTAACATCTTTGCAATACCACAGAATGAAATCACATGTATTTTCTATAAACGTGGCACCTAAGGGCATTTGTTTTTTTCTGAAAATGATCTGAGAAACAAAATTCTCTGGCCCAAACACCTCATCCATCACTTCTCTTACATGATGCAGATTCTCATCGCTTATCTGCACAAAGATGCTGCCGCTTGGGGTGAGGAGTTCCCGCGCAATCAGAAGCCTGTCGCGCATGTAAGTGAGATACGAATGAAGGCCGAGTTCCCATGTGTCCCGATATGCCTTGACCATCTCAGGTTCGCGGGTCATATCATCGTCTTCGTTGTGCTTCACATCGCGCTTGCGCACAAAGGGCTGGAAGTTCGAGCCGAATTTCACGCCATAGGGCGGGTCCAGGTAGATCATCTGGACCTGCCCGCCGAGCCCTTCGTAATGCACAAGTGAGTTCATCACTACAAGCGAATCACCGAGCACAAGGCGATTCACCCACTTGTCCTTATATTCGTAGGCCTTCAGAATCTGGTCGATGATCGAATGGTGCGGGTCGCCGAAGAGACTGAACATGTCAAGCTGCTTGTCTTTTTTATGGCTGGCGAGCGTCTCGATAATCGCCTTAGTCGAAAGCCGCTCATGGACAAACAACGGCAGAGTCGGCACATCGAAAGACAATCTTTCCGCCTTGGCGGCCCAATTCAGAAAGGGCTTGCCGAGGGCCTTGAGTCCATCCGCAATCGAATTGATCGCGACCTGCGCTTTGTCGATCTCTGCCTGGATGTTTGCTCGTTCTTTTTCTGATTCCGCGCCTTTAATCTTTGCCTGGAGTTCCGCTAAGGATGCTGTCACGTCATAGAGCTTTCCTATAAGAGCCTCGCCCTGTTCACGCGCCGGGTTCTGGCCGTCCCATTCAAGGGCCGGCGAAAGAGAAGAATCGTAGCGATAGGTGACATGCGCCTTCTTTTTCCTGAACTGGGCCTGGGTCCCGACCTCAGGCCGCATCAGACTCTCAGCGGTTGGATGGCGATATGGCTCGGTAAGACCTTTCCGGGCAGTTCCGCCTTTCCTGCCGACTCGCGATTTCTTATTGTTTGTCTTCTTAGATGCCGGCATTATCTGTTTCTACCCCTGCAAGTCCTTGTAAAGTTGCTTTATTTAAGAAATCGTTAGGATGAAAGCCAAAGTACTCTCCCGAAAAGATTAAGGTCATGGGCCTATCCCTCCATCTTCCTGGCAATCAGCACGGCATTGCTTCCACCAAAAGCGAAAGAATTTGACATCACCGTGTTCACTTTCACCCCCTCACGGCCGATATTGGGAACATAGTCGAGGTCGCAATCAGGGTCAGGTTGGTCCAGGTTGATCGTCGGAGGAACGGCTTGATTTCTTATCGCAAGCACCGAAGCAATAAACTCAATGGCCCCGGCTGCTCCCATGGTGTGGCCGTGCATCGATTTTGTAGAGCTGATGGGAACCTCGCAGGCATAATCGCCGAAGACCTTCTTGATAGCCTGTGTCTCTAGCAGATCATTCCACTGGGTTGCCGTCCCATGGGCATTGATGTAATCGATATCTTCGGGGGCTAGGCCTGCATCTTTCACCGCTTCCGACATCGCTCGCGCCTGCTCTTCGAAAGAGGGTTTGGCGATGTGAAAGGCATCAGAGGTAGAACCGTAGCCGACGATTTCAGCATGGATCAACGCTCCGCGACGGATAGCCCTTTCCATCTCCTCAAGCACGACGACTGCAGCCCCCTCGCCCAGCACCAACCCCGAACGGTTCCTGGAGAAAGGTTTGCAGGACTTTGATGAATCCTCCGGGTCTTCGAAGGCGAGCAGCCTGAGAGATTCCCAACTTCGAAATCCTCCATAGGTCAAAAAGGCCTCTGCCCCTCCTGCGAGCATCACGTCCACATATCCATCTCTGATTTGCCGGAAAGATTCCCCAATGGCGTTTGCCGAGGAAGCACAGGCAGTTGACAGTGTCAGACAGGGCCCTGAGAGACCATACTCTATCGATATATGGGAGGCAGAAGCGTTATTCATCACCATGAGCACCGTGAGTGGTTTTACCCTGTCGGCGTTATGCTTAAATA
>JAFGDM010000288.1 GCA_016932115.1 Deltaproteobacteria bacterium
TGACGGGCCTGTTCGCAGCCTTCAACCATCAACTCGATGAGCCGCTTCATATGGGCATCAATGCCTTGTCCCAGGATACGCCGCAAATATCGAAACTGATCGAATTGGAAGACCAGGGAATGAATCTGCCGGTCTGCGGCGACGATCCTGATAATGTCGGCGATGTTTCCCGTCGGCCCGATATTGTAATAGATGGGCCAGGCATCCAAGGGATTTCCGATGCTGGTTCCGGCTGCGGGAACCAGGGCGCGAAGGGTCTCAATGGTTTCCGGAGAAAACCGGGGCACTTCTATGCCGGCTTTCAGACACATGTCCGTCTGGATGACGCTGAAGCCGCCGGAGTTGGTAATCAAAGCCATTGCCCGCCCGGTAGGGAGAGGAGAGGTGTCAAAGGCCATCAGGGTATTTACCATTTCATCAAAGTTTTCTACCTGAAGGACCCCGCACTGCTTGAAAAAGGCGCGCCAGATATCCGGAGAGCCGGCCAGGGCTGCCGTATGAGAGGCTGCCGCCCGCATGCCCTGGGCCGTCATCCCGCCTTTAATGGCGATCACCGGCTTTTGTCGTGTCGCCCGGGTGAGGGCCGCGCTCAGGTGTGAGGCATTTTTGGTTCCTTCGATATAAAAGGCGATAAGTTTCGTGTCCGCGTCATCCGCCAGGTATTCCATAAAATCAGCGCCGTCCAGGTCGGCGGCGTTGCCGTAACTGATCACTTTGCTGAACCGGAGATTTTTCGTGTTGGCGAAATAAGAGAAAGATTCAACAAAACTGCCGCTCTGGGCAACGACACCGATGCGCCCTCCCTCTGTCGGGGATTCCGGTATGATGGACAGACCCACCTTGGGGCAGTAGACACCGAAACAATTGGGGCCGATGAGCCGGATTCTGCCTTTGGCCACTCTTTTTAATTCCTCTTCCTGCTTGGCTCTTTCGGGAATGCCCGTCTCACTGAAACCAGCCGTAAAAAGCTGAGCGACCTTGACGCCTTTCCGGATACACTGCTCCAGGACCTGCGGCAGAAGCAAAGCAGAGATGCCGATAATCACGTAATCGATTTGGGCATCCACATCCAGAATGCTCGGATAGCATTTTTTGCCCAGCACTTCCGTATATTTCGGGTTCACCAGGTAAAGGCGCTCCCTTATTTTTGTTTTCATCTGCGCGATGGTAGCCAGATCAGAAGGGGATGCCCCGATGATCGCTACGCCACGGGGATTAAAGATATAGTCGAATACTCTGAAATCTGTTTCCATGACACCTCCTGGGGAATGAATGTGACCTTTCTTATCACAAAGCACCGAGTAACTGTAAGATGAAAAGGCCCTCCGCATGAAATGTTTTACCCCACTGCGATAGGAAGAGATTCAGGGTCTTTATTTCTTATTCACAGTACATACGGTAATCTCCGATCAATGGGCTGATCCTGGAGCGAGGAGGTGTATTCGGCGTTTTTGATGACGTGTAGGTTCTTACATCGGGCATGGAGCTTTTTTTATCGACAACTTCCCCAAGGCGAGCAAATCAATACCGAAGAAAAGATGGAGGGCCAAATCCGCAATTCCGGGGACACCTTCCTTATCTTTTTTGAGTCCAGGTTTTTGAGGTTTATGTTTTCGGTGTAAAAGGAGTTGCATTGTTCCAATAAAAGAATCAACTCCTAAAGGTTGCCCGGTTCGTTCGTGTTTTCTAAACAACTCCATGCTAAAAATCAATCAAATGCTCTGGCCTTTGCCGCTTAATCCTCACTTATATGGTGTTTTCTTCTCGGAATCTTTTCAGGTCACCGGGATCATACCCAAGAAGACCGGAATACACGGCTTCGTTATCCTCTCCGAGAAAAGAGGCTCGCCGGGCAACCTTCCCCGGGGTTCTGGACAGCTTGATCTCGACTCCAAGTACCGGCACCGTTCCCGTGCCGGGATAGTCAATCTCCACAAGCATCTCCCGTGCCGCCACCTGCGGAATTTTGAGTGAAGCAGGAACATCGTTGACCCGGCCGCAGGGAATACCGGCCTTATCCAGAATGGCCATTGCCTCAGCAACGGTCTTATCCTCAATCCACGCGTAGACCACCTCGTCGATGGCCGGATAGTTACGATACCGCGCCAGGTTATCCTTGAAACGGTCATCCGTGATCATGTCTTCCCGATCAAGGACACGGCACATGCGTCGCCACAGATTGTTTCCGACTATATTGATCATCAGGAAGCCGTCTTGAGCGGGCGCGCTGCAGCAATAGGCATAGAAGCCTCCGTTGCCGACGGCCTTTCGCACCTCTCCCCACACCTGATACTCGGCGGCACATCCCGACGCGGTGGCTATACCGAAGGCTACATCAAAGAGGGCCACATCAACCAGCTGCCCCAGGCCGCTTTTGGTGCGTTCATAACAGGCCATCACGGCCCCGAGGGCCGCCCGGGCACCTGTATTGAAGTCGATATATGAAGGGCCCGCCCGCAGGGGCTCGCCGCCGGGATAGCCCGTATAGCTCATCGTTCCCGACATGGCCTGGGCGATGGCATCAAAGCAGGGACGCTCCGCGTAGGGGCCATTCTGGCCGAATCCGGATACGGCCACGACGATCAATGCCGGATTGATCCCGCTCAGACGATCGTAATCGAGCGTGTCGGCCTCCTCCGTCCCCTTGGGGTAATTGTGCACGAGGATATCGAATTTTTTCACCAGTTCATCAAGGAGCCGTTTCCCCGTTTCCGACCGTAGATTCAGGGTAATGTTCTTCTTGTTGCGCTGATAGGATAAACCGTACATCATCGATTGCCCATCGGGGGCAAAAGGACCCAACTCACGATCAATCTTGCCACCGGGAGGCTCAACCCGCACGACCTCCGCGCCATGGTCCGCCAGGCACATAGCGCAATAAGGAGCCGCAATATAACTCCCCATATCCAACACACGGATCCCGTCAAGTGCTCGTTTCATCTCACCTTACTCCTTTTTCGTATTCGGGCGGGAATAGAAGGTAGTTACAGAGTATTCCGTGTAACACTTTTAATTGTTGATAATCAACTTTTTCTTAAACTATGTTGAGTAGTTGTAGGTGGCGTCAAGGTCCGACGCATGTCATTTTTTATTAGCCGCACGCACTCAGTTCAAATACAACTCTTCACGTAAACTGATCGGGCCAGATCATTGAATGCGGGATGAAGTGTGCGGAGCTGAACCGTGTATTTTCCCGCTTAAGAAAAAAGTGCAAACATCCCCGAAGTCATCACTTACTCCCGGCATAATGGCTAAAGGATGGAGCTGCGTCCGTTGTATGTTTCAGTGTCATAATATTTTTCTACATCGACTACATTTAGCCCTTTAGTGACTAGTTCCTTGAGCGGAATACTTGTAATTTCTCCCCGCACGAAGCTCACCATACGACCAAAATCTTCGTTGACAATCATGTCAGTTGCAGCAATGCCAAACCACTTTGCCATGAGACGATCATGCGCCGAGGGTGAACCTCCTCTCTGAAGGTGGCTTAAGATAAGATGTCGCGCCTCAAAACCTGTTTTCTTTTCAATTTCATCGGCCACATAACTTGCTATTCCACCAAGGGGTAAATGTCCAAA
>JAFGDM010000289.1 GCA_016932115.1 Deltaproteobacteria bacterium
ATGGGTGAGTTGATGTTCCACTCGGGCATCGCCAACAACTCCATCGATGTCATGGACAAGTGGCTGGGCAGGCTTCCGGGGAGGCTGAGCCTGCTGGCCGCGGGCGCGGGCGTTCTTTTTGCCGCCCTGAGCGGTTCCACCGTCGCCAACACCGCCATGTTGGGAACCGTTCTGCTTCCCGACATGAAGCGCAGGGGTTACAAGACGGCTATGACCGTAGGCCCCATTATCGGGGTAGGCGGCCTGGCCATGCTCATCCCGCCGTCCTCGCTGGCGGTAGTGCTGGCCAGTATTGGACACATCTCTGTGAGCAAGATCCTGATTGGCGGGGTCCTGCCCGGCCTGCTTCTGGGGGGGTTGATTGCGGTTTACATCATGGTGCGCTGCTGGCTGGATCCTTCCCTTGCACCCCGTTACGAAGTGGAGCGTGCAAGCTTTTGGGAAAAGATCACGGGGACCTTAAAGTACGTGCTTCCCCTCGGGTTCATTATCTTCATGGTTCTGGGACTCATGCTTCTCGGCATTGCAACCCCCACCGAGGCCGCTTCCACGGGGACCCTGGGCACGCTTCTGGTCACCCTGGTGTACGGTAGGCTCACCGGGAAGATGATCAAGGCTTCCATAGTCGGGACCCTGGAAATCACGATCATGGTGTTTATGATCCTGGCGGCTTCCAGTACATTCAGCAGCCTTCTGGCCTTCACCGGGGCCACCCGAGGACTTATTGGCGTTGTGGAGAACCTCCAGGTATCGCCACTGGTCATTTTGATCGCCATGCAGCTCGTTGTGTTCGTTATGGGTTGTTTCATGGAAACCATTTCCATCATGATGATCTGCATGCCCATTTTCATGCCCATCGTGAAGATGCTCGGCTTCGATCCGGTATGGTTCGGCGTTCTCATGCTTATAAATTTCGAAACAGGTTTCATCACCCCTCCTTTCGGTATGCTGCTTTTTGTCACGAAGGGGGTCGCCCCCGATTTATCCATCAAGGAGATCTGCTGTGCGGCAGCCCCGTTCATTTTGATTGAAATCGTCACCATGGCCGCCATTATCACCTGGCCTGAGATCGTGTTGTGGTTGCCGGGGTTGGTGGAGTAAAACGTCCCGTTTAGGCTTTACAGGCCCTTCGAGGCTTCACGCCCTGTGGCGATTCCCCGGGGGAAGACCTCCGTCCGCCTCAGCCATTGCCCACAGCAATATTTGGTTGCCTCTCAGGAGTCACTGTGCTAAACGAAAAGCCTAGCGTCAGTCGAGAAAGGGAGGAAAAGGAGTCATGGAAATCAAGGTGATACCGGCCAAACCGGAGCAGTTGAAAAAAAAGCCCGCCGATGAGTCCAAACTGGGGTTTGGGGACATCTTTACCGATCACATGTTTCTGATGGATTACGAAAAGGGGAAGGGATGGATGAATCCGCGTATCGAGCCTTATAAGAATCTCAGCCTCGATCCTGCAGCCATGGTCCTTCATTACGGGCAGGAAGTATTCGAGGGGCTGAAAGCCTATCGCGGTAAAGACGGGAGCCTTTACCTTTTCCGCCCTCGTGATAATTTTGTTCGTATGAATCGTTCCGCACTGAGGGTTTGCATGCCGGAGGTGGATCCGGATTTCGGGATGGCGGCGCTCAAGAAGCTCATTCTGCTGGACAAGGACTGGATACCGAAAAGCAAAGGCACATCGCTTTACATAAGGCCTACGATGATTGCCGTGGAGCCTCATCTGGGGGTCCGGCCGGCACGAACCTATCTATTCTATATCATCATCGGACCGGTCGGGGCTTATTACAAAGAAGGTCTGAACCCGGTGAAGATTTACGTTGAAGACCAATATGTGCGTGCGGCCTTAGGCGGGCTGGGGGAAGCCAAGACCGTTGCCAACTATGCGGCAAGCTTGCTTGCCGCCGAAGAAGCCAAGGAAAAGGGTTTCACTCAGGTTCTGTGGCTCGACGCCAAGGAGAGGAAGTTTGTCGAGGAAGTGGGAACCATGAACATGTTTTTTGTGATCGGTGATGAAGTCATCACTGCTCCGCTCACAGGCAGTATTCTCCCCGGTATCACCAGAGATTCGGTCATCCGGATCGTCAGGAAATGGGGCAAAAAGATGTCCGAGCGTTCCCTGAGCATTGATGAGGTCATTGAGGCGGCCCGCCGGGGGACCCTTAAAGAGGCTTTCGGCACCGGGACGGCGGCGGTGATTTCCCCTGTGGGCCAAATCACCTACAAAGGCTCTGATTATACTGTGGCGGGGGGAAAGATGGGAGATCTGTCTTTGAATCTTTATAACGAGATCGTTGCGATCCAATACGGTGAAAAAGAAGATCCCTACGGGTGGAGGGAAGAAATAAGATGAAAAGGGTCCACGGCACACGGGCCACGGTAAAACCTATAAAGAACCGGAGCAGGGCGAACCTTGAGCGGTCCCCGGGTTGATTTTTTCCGTGTCGAGTTACGTGTGCCTCGGGCCGGTTTGTCGGCAAACAAAGGGTTCACGTAAAAGCGACTGTTTGAGAGAGAGGAGTCCTATGATTCCGACAATCGAATGGCGCGGCAAACATGTCCGCATGATCGACCAGCGAAGGCTTCCGCAAAGTATTGAGTGGCACACCTGTAGGACTTACATCGATGTGATTAAAGCCATTGAGTCCATGGTTATCCGCGGAGCGCCGGCCATCGGCATTGCGGCAGCCATGGGGCTGGCCCTGGGGGCCGGGTCCATCAAGATGAAATCCGGGTTTAAGAAACGTTTTGATGAAATGTCGGGGCGCATGATCAAGGCTCGTCCCACGGCGGTCAACCTGCGATGGGCCGTGGAAAGGATGGGACTGGTCGCGGAAAAAATGGCCGTGATGCCTTTGGAGGCGATTCAAAAAGAGCTCAAGGAGGAGTCGCAGAGAATCCTTGATGAGGATATTGAAATCAACAAGAAGATCGGAGAATATGGGCAGCACGTCGTGCCCCGCCAAGCCGCCATTCTCACCCACTGCAATGCAGGAGCGCTAGCTACAGGAGGTTACGGTACGGCCCTCGGGGTTATCCGGGCGGCTCACGAGATAGGGAAAAAAGTTCGGGTTTTTGCGGATGAAACAAGGCCATGGCTCCAGGGCTTAAGGCTTACGGCCTTTGAACTGATGCAGGAGGGCATCGAAGTCACTGTTATTGCAGACAGCGCAGCCGGATACCTTATGCGGCAAAAAAAGGCGGATCTGGTCATTACCGGTGCCGACAGGATAGCAGCCAACGGCGATGTGGCCAACAAGATTGGTACATACCAACTGGCTGTGCTTGCCAGGGAAAACGTTATTCCTTTTTACGTGGCTGCTCCGCTTTCTACCATCGATTTATCCATCAAATCGGGAGATATGATTCCTGTCGAGGAGAGAAATGGAAACGAAATTCTCTATTTCGGCCGCCGTATGATCGGACCGAAGGGAGTCAAGGCATTCAACCCTGCTTTTGACGTCACGCCGTGCAAATATGTCAGTGCGATCATCACTGAAAAGGGCTTGGTTAAAGCGCCTTATAGGGCCGGGATCAAAAGAGTTTTCGCAAAATAGTGAATATCTCTTGACCGACAGGGAAATTTGACATAGCTTGATAACCTTTCAAAAGAAAGGAAGCAAATCGTCCCCATGAAGGGGCAATTCCGTTTCATCGGGATTGGAACAAAGGGGGTTGAGAAATTCAGCGTATAATCTGAAAGAAAGGGGGTGAGGAATATGTACTCCTTGCTTGACCTTGTACTGATCGATCTCTATGAATGCGACCACATGTCACTCCTTGACGAAAATGAGATCAGGGAAGGCATGCTCACAGCAGCCGAGCTGATGGGAGCCGAAGTGGTCGCAAATTGTTTTCACACCTTCAAACCATGGGGTGTGAGCGGAACCGTAACGATCGCCGAATCCCATCTGGCCGTTCACACGTGGCCGGAGTACAATTTTGCGGCGGTCACCTTTGAAACCTGCGGGCAGAGAATGGATCACAAAAAAGCTTATAAATACTTGGTTGAATTTTTTGACGCAAAAAGCCCCAAGATCACTCTTCAGAAGAGAGGTTTTATGGAATCTCCCCAAGGAGAGCTGGCCTACAAGCAAGAGGTCGGCTGACTGAGATCTTGGGCTAATGATCATTTGCCCTCAGCCGTTGTGCACTTTTATAAAACGAGCTCGCCTGTAGAGTCCTGCCCGGAAGTTTGCCCTTTTTCTGCTTGATCTTTAATCATATATGGGGACATCCTATATTCCCCCTGTCAAGTAATTTAGCTGGGTGAAATGCTGAAGCCGGCGGCCCCGAGCATGGGGGTCTCTCCTAAAACTGCAAAACGAAGAAGCCACATCGCTATCGTATGCTTTGGGCAATGGGTGAGGCGGGCGAAGTTCGTCAGGGGTATCGCCGAAATAGCTCAATCCTCGAAGTTTCCGTGAAGCCTCGCCGCCCGCCTTTGCTACCCCCGGTGTTCTAATGCTCCGCCCCGAACACTCTTTGTTTTGCAGTTTTAAGAGGGCCCCCCATGCCTGATGCTTGCGATTTTTTAAACGGCTAAATTGTTACGGAAAATCAAATACACAGATGAGCCCATCAGCCAAATCAAGGTTATTCCCGATTTTCTCCCATCTCCAGAGGAACTTGCTCTGAAAGATGAGACCGTTAAGGTTACAATTGCGCTAAGTAAAG
>JAFGDM010000290.1 GCA_016932115.1 Deltaproteobacteria bacterium
CTTTTTGAAAACACCTTAAGCACCAAGCATGGGGGTCCCTCTCAAAACTGCAAAACGAAGACGCCACACCACACTATGCAGCTTCAGACAACGGGTGAGGCGGGGCCCGCCTTTGCCGCCCCGTGCTTTCAAAGCCCTCCCCGGTTCTGTTCGTTATCAGTTTTGAGAGGGACCCCCATGCCCGACGCCGGAATCGAAGAGTTTCAAAAAGCCGAAGTGTTACCGATTTTCCAAGAGATAATCTCTCGGATTTGAATAGCCAGAATCTACGGCTTTTTTGGACCCCTGTCAATCGGCATGAGAATAGCCTGTCAAGGAAGTCCTGCTCTTCTGAAGGGCATTTGGAAATGGGGGAATCAATCTTTCCATTTTGTTTACCTGCCTTTGAAGCGGGGGGGGCGTTTTTCTGCAAAAGCCTGAGCAGCCTCCAGGAGATCCTCGCTCATCAGGATGGCGGCATTTTTTTGCGCAACGTATTCCAAACCGGCTCGGACGCCGTGTTCACGGTTGAACCGCATCACGTCCTTGACCCCTTGAACAGCCAGGGGTGAACACCCTGCGATTTCCTCGGCCAGGTCCCTTGCTTCCCGGTAAAGGGAAGAGGTATCCTCACAGATCCGACTGATGAAGTTTATTCTCAGGGCTTCCTCTGCGGTAAAGTTCCGACCGCTCAGGGCAAGCTCCCTGAACCAGCTTTCTCCGATAATGTGAGGCATGCGTTGGAGCGTTCCAAGGTCGGCCACCATGGCCATTTTGGTCTCTCTGATGGAAAACACGGCATCCCCTGAGGCAAAACGGATATCGCACGCGCTCAACAGGTCCACAGCCCCGCCGATGCAGACGCCATGAGCTGCCGCTATTACCGGTTTCCTGCAATTCTCAATGGCCGTCATGCTTTCCTGGGCTTTAAGAATCATGCGGCGAAGACCTTCTCTGGCGTCCGCTGCGGTGGACTGGACAAGGCCGGGCAGGGTTCCCAGATCAAGGCCTGAGGAAAAATTTTTACCTTCTCCTTGTATGATTATAACGCGAACATCCGGATCCTCATCAAAACTTACAAAAGCGGCGAGGAGTTCCGTAAAGAAAGGCAAGTCCATGGCATTGTGCTTCTCAGGCCTGTTCAGAATCAGCCGGGTGGTGAAACCCTCCTTTTCTATTTTGAACCGAGTGTAATCCTCCATTGCCGTCCTCCTTTTCCGATTTGGCGATCGGGCTTGAAGCCTAAGCCCTTGAGCTGTCAGGATGCGTCATAAAGCCGGTGTAGCATTTGTAACTATTCGGCAAACGACCCCGGCGCTTCGCACCAGGGTTATACATGAAAGAAATGTCGTAATGCTTTTTGAAAACCTCCTCAGCCTCAGACATGGGGGCCCCTCTCAAAGGAACCGAGGATCATACTGTCTTCAGGGCGCTTAAAGGGTCGGCTGCATTTTCGATCCATAGGCCGCCAGAGCCTGGATAGCGTGAGCTACCGTTTCAAGTTCCCTGTCCTGGATGGTCCTCACGTCCAGCAAGACCCGCTCTTTTTCGACCCTTGCGATAATTGGAGGATCGTGCGCTCTTAGCCATGACTCCATGGCGTGGGCCGAAAGCCTGCCCGGAGACAGGGCGAGCAGGAAAGTAGGCATGGAAAGGAGTGGAAGCGCCCCTCCTCCCACCTTGGAATCGCCTTCGGCAAGATCGAAGGTGAAGTTTTCTTTATCCACGGTCCCGACAAGCCTGAAAAGGCGCCGGGCTTTGACCTTAAGGGACCCGGGGGATTGAAGGATCATCCTAAGCGTTGGGATCTCACGAACAGCCGCCTTTTCATCCCGGTAAATTCGCAGTGTTTCTTCAAGGGCGAGAAGGGTCAGTTTGTCGATTCGAAGAGCCCTGGTCAACTGGTTCTTCCTGAGCCCATCGATCAAGTCGTTTCTGCCCAGGATGATTCCCGCCTGGGGTCCTCCGAGCATCTTGTCGCCGCTGAAGGTCACAATGTCCACGCCCTGGGATACCACATCCTGCACAGTCGGCTCTTTGAGCAGGTTGTATTTGGAGAAATCCACGAAGCATCCGCTCCCCAGGTCCTCCATGACAGGAATGCCGTGCCTGCGGCCCAGGTTGACAAGAGCCGGTGTGTCCACCTGCTCGGTGAAGCCGACGATTTGAAAATTGCTCTGGTGAACCCGCAGGAGCAAACCTGTGTCGGGCCCGATCGCCTGTTCGTAGTCGTCCGGATGGGTCTTGTTGGTTGTTCCAACCTCCACCATTTTGGCGCCGCTTCTTTTCATCACGTCCGGAATTCGGAAAGAGCCGCCGATCTCAACAAGCTGGCCGCGGGAAACAATCACCTCTCGCCCCTTGGCCAAGGTGTCGAGGCACAAAAGAACGGCTGCCGCATTATTGTTCACCACCATGGCCGCTTCAGCGCCCGTTATCTCCTTGAGAACCCCTTCGACATGGATGTACCGGCTTCCCCTTACCCCCCGGTTCAAGTCAAACTCCAGGTTACTGTAGCCACCCGCGAGAGGCCTAAATTTCTGAAGAACACCTTCGGCCAACAGCGACCTGCCAAGGTTGGTGTGGACAACAATCCCCGTTGCGTTTACGACAGGCTTAAGGCTTGGGCGGTTCAGAAATTCCACCTTTTCGCCGACTTTTTCCGAGACCCTTTCCATATTCAATCCGGTGGGGTCTTCCAGGCCTTCACCTGCTTTGATTTCGCTGCGGATCTCATCCAAGACCTGATGGACGGCTTTCAAAACAAGACTCCTGGGATAGCGCGGCAAAAGCCCGGCAAGCGAGGGCATGTCCAGAAGACGGTCCACCGCCGGGATTTTCTTAAACCATTCCTTCTTTTCGCCGGGTAGCAAAGTTGCATCTCCTTTCGAGGGAATTAACTTTTTGTTGCAAAACGGAAAAAGTGTGCTAGATTTCTCCGTATCAGATGGTGGGTGTAGCTCAATTGGATAGAGCACTGGGTTGTGGCCCCAGAGGCCGAGGGTTCAAATCCCTCCACTCACCCCAACCAAAAGAGTGAGATACGATTCTAAATCTTTCTCCGGAGGCGGAGATTTTTTTGTCGGCTTATCCGTGGTGCTTGACTGCGCCGTATGACGTTTCTTATATTAATATCCTGCCCGGTGTCAACCATTTCTCTCTTTAACTATCCAGGAGTCTTAGAGTATTTCTTTTCAGAGAAATGCTTTTCTTGCCGCACGATTGCAAGTCATACCCCTGTCCGGGGCTTATCATGGGATGAAAGGATGGATGGATATGAAAAAGGACAAAACCGCAAAAGAAGAGACCATTGTTGGATACGTGGTTCCCAGTGAATGGGACAACGAGGACAACGTGGTCGCAATAAGTATTTCCACGGAAGATGATGATTATCTCGTAGAGATGAACAAGCTTGGAGAGGAGCTTTTTGATTTTCTGGACGAAGACGTAGAGGTCACGGGACTCGTCAGGGAAGATCGCGATGGGACGAAGCGCATTCGAATCACCGGTTATGAGGTTCTTGAAGATACGGATGACGAATATGAAGAGGATGATGATTACGATTACGAGGACGAGGATGAAGAGTAGGAGAAGTAAGAACGCAAGACTTCCACACTGTGAACTCTCGGAGAAAAATTTCCAGGCTTACGGTCATCATGAGGAAGGCTTGAGTCGAAGCGGACAATCTGTTGCGCCTTCTTTTTAATGTTGACTTATAAGTTAAAATATCATAGAATATTAATATTTTAGCTTGCTTGTAATCAGCAATTATAAACCCCTGTCGGCGAAAATGGGGTGGCATTTCCGTCAAACTCCGGAGGGCGGCCCAAGGCTGAAGCAGACTTTGCAGATCCAAAACACCGGGAGGAGCATCTTGGGCGGTGATGTAGAAAGACGCAAGGAACCCAGAAAGAAAGTCAACTGGCCGATTACCATTATTGCCGAACACGGAACCATAGAAGGGGAAATCAGGAATGCCGGCGTCGAGGGGCTTTTTGTTTTTTGCGATGAACCCTTGAGCTTGAACCAAACCTATCGCATGTCCATTGTTGCGGGGAAAAATAGTGCAATAGGGGTTTCCGGCCGAGTGGTTCGGGCCGAGGCTTACTGCATCGCTGAGGATGATACCGCCTTCGGCATCGGCGTCTGTCTCGTTGAGATCTCGCAAGAAGACCGTGAGATTCTGAAAGGAATACTTGCCGGACTTTGAAATCACGTAACAATTTAGCTGTTTAAAAAATCGCAAGCATCAGGCATGGGGGTCCCTCTTAAAACTGCAAAACGAAGAGTATTCGGGGTGGATCATGAAAACATCCGGGTAGCAAAGGCGGGCGGCGAGGCTTCACGGGAACTTCGAGGATCGACCTCTTTCGGCGATACCCCGGAAGAC
>JAFGDM010000051.1 GCA_016932115.1 Deltaproteobacteria bacterium
CTAGCAAAATGCAAGCTTCTGTGAGACTATCCCCTGAGGGATGGCCTTCAGCGACTCCGGCCGGTTTTTTCATTGAAGAGGAGGAGGGGGATCTTTTTTGCCTGCTAGAAATGCTCCATAGGTTACAGGATGCGGCCTCTCTTGATTCACTACCGCGAATCGTATGCCTTGGAAACGGGGCGCTTCTTCCCATCATAAGGGAAAAAGATAAAATCGACACAGAGGTAATGAGCGGACAGATGGAAGAGATCATGGATGCCTACCCAAACCTCAGGTTGTGGTTGGAACCGGGCAGACATCTGGTATCCCATGCCTGCATCCTTCTTAGCAGGGCAGAGCACGTAAACACTCAGACAGTAGCGCAGGATCGGCTTGGAGGACCGCTTCATGGGTTTTACAATCTGAGCCGCCCCGAGGAACGTGTTCAGAGGAATCACTGCGGAGAGCATAAGAAGGGGCTGGTGGGCATCTTGTCCGGAGCGGAAGCCGAGGACATTCTTGCCGTCACCAATATGGGCGGATGCAGGCTTCAAATGATCGGCAGCCATGCGCCTGTGGAGGAACATTATCTCAAAGCGAGACGGATCTGCCGGGTTAAGCTATAGTTTTTCCCATAGAGCCTTATCTACGGGGTCCTCATACTGCTCTTAGATTGGCCGGTATTCGTTTTCCGGTAGCATTTTAGCTGCTTGAAAAGATGAGTGGCTTGGAGAAGCGAGAAAGACCGTGCTACATTTTAATAACCGAGCGAACGTGGAATTCCTATGGGAGGATTTAACATGTTTCGTTTACTCCATGGCGCCGACATTCACCTTGACAGCCCCTTGAAGGGACTGGAAACCTACCCCGACGCCCCCGTGGAGCAGATCAGGGGCGCGGTGAGGCGCGCTTTTGACAATCTCATTGATTTAGCGGTTGAGGAAGAGGTCGCCCTTGTTCTCTTGGCGGGCGATCTCTTTGATGGGGACTGGAAGGATTATAACAGCGGCATTTATTTCATAAACCGCATGGGCCGCTTGAGGGAGGCCGGGATTCGGGTCTTCATCGTATTGGGCAACCATGATGCGGCAGGCCAAATCACCCGTGCCCTTCGCTTTCCCGACAATGTCGTTCTTTTCTCTCACAAAAAGCCTGAAACCAGGATTCTTGATGATCTGAATGTTGCTGTCCACGGCCGAAGTTTCCCGTCGCGGTCTGTTTCAGAAGATCTGACAAAAGAATACCCCCAGGGAGCGCCGGATCTTTTCAATATAGGTCTCCTCCATACCTCTCTTACAGGAAGACCCGGGCATGAGACCTATGCACCTTGCACACTGGGGGCACTGGAATCCAAGGGTTACCAATATTGGGCATTAGGGCACGTCCATCAGCGTGAGGAGGTGCTTCGTGAACCATGGATTGTTTTTCCGGGAAACATCCAGGGACGTCACATTCGGGAAACCGGCCCCAAGGGCTGCACCCTGGTTACGGTGGAAGAGGGGCGGATATCAGCGGTGGAGCACCGTGACCTGGATATCTTGCGCTGGGAAGTCTGTCACGTGGATCTCTGCGGCTGCGATATGAACGACCAATGCCTTGACCTCGTGCGGCAGGCCTTCGAGAACGAGGCAGGACGGGCCGAAGGACGCCCCATCGCGCTTCGTCTTGTTCTGGAGGGCTCGACGCCCCTTCATGGAAACCTTCGTGAAAACCTGGTCCACTGGGTGGAAGAGTTCAGGGCCATTGCGGCCGGCCTCGTGGGTGTTTGGCTGGAAAAGGTTGTTATTGCCACCCGGAAAAAGATCGATACCGATGTTTCCGCACTCAAGGGTTCCCCTTTTTCTGATCTTGAAGGAGCGATCGAAGCGCTTCGGCAGGGAAGCTCCCGACTCCTTGATCTGGTCCCGGAATTCGAGGCGCTGAGGAGCAAACTTCCTCCGGAGCTCCTGAGCGAGATGGACCCCTTTAGTCCGGAAAAGGAAGAATCGGCATCCCTGAGCGATGACGTCCGGGAGCTCATAAGAGGAAAAATGCTGCACCATGAGAATAATACGGCTTGAGTTGAAGGCGTTCGGACCATTTACCGATCGTGTGCTGGACTTTTCGACAGAACGCCCGGGGTTGCACATTGTGTACGGACCCAACGAAGCGGGTAAAAGCAGTTGTCTGCGTGCTCTTAAAGCGCTTTTCTTCGGCATCCCCGCGCGGACCAACGACAGTTTCCTGCATCCCTATGATCAGCTTATGGTGGGCGGTTCTCTTCAAAGCGAAGACGGCCGGGAGCTTGTGTTCTACCGTCGCAAGAAGAGGAAGGCCGATTTGTTCGATCCGCACGATGAGCCCCTTGATCCTTCCCTTCTCTTACCCTTTCTGAGAGGTGTTGAACCGGACCTGTTCGAGTCCCTATATGGAATCGATCACGAGGCTTTGGTTCAAGGCGGGCAGGAGATTCTCAACCAAAAGGGGGACGTGGGTCAGGCTATTTTCGCTGCCGGAGCAGGGCTTGCTTCGCTCACAGCCGTTCTCGAGGAACTCGAAAAAGAAGCAGAGGAGCTTTACAGGCCTCGTGCCTCCACCAAAGCGATCAACGAAGCCCTATCCCAATATCGGGACCTTCAGGGGAAAATGAAGCAAACCGTTCTAGCCGGCCAGGTTTGGAATGAGCACAGAAGAGCTCTGGAGAAGGTTGAAAAAGAGCTGCGAGAAATAGTTGTCCTTCGCGGAGAAAAAGACCGGGAAAAACGCCGTCTCGAGCGTGTGGCCCGAGCATTGCCTCACCTCATCCGGCGCCGCGCCCTGCTTGATAAACTGGCAGGCCTTGGGGATGTGGTCGTGTTGCCCGCCGATTTCAAGGACCGACGCAAAAAAATCGATCAGGAAAGAAATGACGCTTCAAGAGATTACGAAGGGGTGATTTCCAGACTAAAAGAGCTTCAGAAAAAGAAGGAGAGCATTTCTTTGCAGCAGGACTTCTTAAACCACGCCGACGAGATTGACACCATGGTTCAGCGGCTTGGGGAATTTCGCAAAGCCACGAGTGATCGCCCCCGCTTGGAAGGAATGCGAATCCATCACAAGAAAGAGGCGGCAGCGCTGATTGCTCAGATTCGGCCCGGTTTTTCACTCGACCATGTGGATACCTTGCGGCCGGCTCTTTCGAAAAAGAGGACGATCCAGAATCTCGGCGCCCGCTACGAGTCCTTGGTGCAGAGGATCGCTCAAATCGACGGAGGGATTCGGAAGAACGAAGAAATGCTTCGTAAAACCAGTGAAGAGCTTTCACGAGAACCCTCCCGGGGCGACCCTCAGGCCTTGGTTCAACAGATCAGGCTCGCCCAAAAAGCGGGCGATTTGGATGGAGAGATCAAAGAGGGACACAGATTGAGGAAGCTTGCGGAAGAAACCTGTCAAAAAGCGCTCGGCAAGCTTGGACTTTGGAGAGGACCTCTTGATGAGGCCTGCGCCCTGCCGATCCCCATGGTCGAAACATTGAACCGTTTTGAAGAGGAAATGGATTCGCTTCATGAGAAGAAGCGAGAATTTCAGGTCGAGATTGAGCAGATCGAAGAACAATCTGAGGCTCTGCAGACTCAACTGCATGAAATTCGGTATGGCGGGGAAGTGCCTGCGGAAAAGGATTTAATCAGGGTACGCTCCGATCGGGACGAGGGTTGGCGCCTGCTTAAACGACGATGGCTGGAGGGCGAGGATGTAACTAAAGAAGCCTTTGCTTTTTCTCCTGAGCTACCCCTCCACAAGACTTACGAAACCCTGGTCGGTCTCTCGGACCAGACCGCTGACAGGCTCCGGCTGGAAGCGGACCGTGTGCAAAAGCAAGCTTCACTCAAATCCGGAATCGAAGGCCTCGAAAGCCGTAGGGTGCAATTGAGGGAGAAAACAAATCTACTCGAAACCCGTATCATTGACGCCCAGGGCCGCTGGCGGGATCTCTGGTCAAGGTGTAACATCAATCCCCTTTCTCCCCGGGAGATGAGGCAGTGGCTCTCGAAATTTGAAAAGCTCTGCTTCCAAATAGGGGAAGCGGAAAAGGCCGCCGCCGAGACAACCGAAAAAGAAAAGCGCCGCCGGAGCCTGCGTGATGCGCTCATCGTCCGGATGCAAGAGCTGGGTGAGATTCAAGGTTTTCAAGGCGGCGAAATCGCTTCCGTATTGACCCATGCCGAAGCACTTCTGGATCGGATAAAAAGCAATCAGGCCCGGCGGGAGAAGCTGGAACATAAGATCCGTGACCTTGCGGATGCTCTGGAAGCGGCGGGAAGGGAAAAAGGAAGCGCTGAAGAGACACTGAATGAATGGCAGGAGGGGTGGGAAAGGGCTTTGAGCCCCTTGGGGCTCGGTCCTGAAACCGCTCCTTTGGAGGCCATGGAATGCCTCGACACCCTCCATGGCTGTTTTGATCACTTGAAGGCGGCTGAGGATTTAGAAACGCGCATTGACGGCATCGATCGGGATAACCAAGCGTTCCAAAAAGAGGTCGTAAACCTGGTCAGCCGAATTGCTCCGGATCTCGAAAGGGCCGACCTCTTTCAGGCTGTTTCGGAGCTTCAAGCCGGACTGAACAGGGCACGGGAGGATCAGGCGATTTGTAGGCAGTACATAGAAGAGATCGAGTCTCTTGAAAAAAGAATCCTTCAAACCCGAATCATACTGAACACCCAGCAAGAGCAGACGGAGAACCTTCTTCGGACGGCCCGTTGCAGAAAGGAAGAAGATCTCGACCAAGCAGAAGAGCTGTCCAATGAGTACATGGCGCTTAAGGCAAAGCTATCCGACACGGAATCCACCCTGCTGCAAATAGGAGAAGGCGTTTCCTTTTCCGATCTTGAAAATCAAGCAAAGGACCTCGATCCGGACGCCATTCCAGGGCAAATCGAGGCGCTCTCCCATGAGATAGAGGGTTGGCTTGACCCGGAAATACAGCGGTTGTCGGAAACCATGGGCAAGGAAAAAGGAGAAATGGCCGGGATGGACGGCAGAAGCCACGCGGCTGAACTCGCAGAGGTTTCAGAAGAGGTATTGGCCAGGATCAGGCGCCTCACCGAGCGGTTCATACGGGTCAAGCTCGCAACGAGAGTCCTTCGTGATTTAATTGAAAGCTACAGGGCTGAGCATCAGGATCCTGTATTGAAAATCGCATCCGGGTATTTCAGGAAATTAACTTTGGGTTCCTTCAAGGCCCTTCGCACCGACATCGACGATCAGGGGCAGGCAATCCTTATCGGCGTTCGGCCGCACGGGGCGTGGGTCAAGGTGGAGGGGATGAGCAGCGGCACGCGGGACCAGCTCTATCTGGCCTTGCGGCTTGGAACTCTGAAATGGCGCTTGGAATCCGGAGAACCCATGCCTTTTATTGTTGACGATATTCTGATCAACTTTGACGACGACCGCTCAACGGCAACGCTTAAGGTCATGGCGGAGCTGGCGGAGAAAATCCAGATCATCCTTTTTACCCACCACATCCGTATTGTGGAAAACGCGCGAGCTATGAATATGGACGGGCAGGTGTTTGTCCATGAAATCTGAAACGCTTTTCACGATTCCGCCGATCTTCTCAATGTCCCCCCACCGGTATCATTTCAGCTTTTTGAAATGAGTTCTCTCTGATGCTCCGCATGGGGGTCCCTCTCAAAATTGAAAAACGAAGAAGCCACATCGCCATGTCATGCTTCGGGCAACGGGTGAGGCGGGCAACCGGTTTTGTGTGCTCAATCGAGTGTTTTGCCGACGCGGCGAACGGCGAGGACCATGAGGGCGAGACCGACGGCCAGAAGAGCGGCCATCTGAGGCCAAAGGATATCCACGCCGGACCCTTTGAGAAAAATATCGCGGATAATGACAAGAAAGTAGCGCAGCGGATTAACGTAAGTGACATACTGGATCACCAGGGGCATGTTGGCGATGGGAAAGATAAATCCGGAGAGGAGAATGATCGGAAAGGTGAAGAAAAAGGTGGTGACAAGAGCCTGCTGCTGGTTGCGGCTGATGGTAGAAATGTAAAGCCCCAGGGAAAGGATGGAGAGGATATAGATAAGCAGGCAGAAAAACAGAAGAACCATGCTTCCGCGCATGGGCACGCCGAACCAAAAAACGCCCGCAACGCTTACAAGGGCCACCTGAAAGATACCGATAAGGGCAAAGGGGATGGTCTTGCCCAAAATGAACTCGACGGGCTTGATGGGCGTCACCATGATCTGTTCCATGGTGCCCACCTCCTTTTCTCTCACCACGGCCATGGCTGTAAGGTTTAGAACAGAGACCATGATTACCAGGGAGATGATCCCGGGAATATAGAAATTCCTGGAGACCAGATCCGTATTGTACCAGACCCTGATTTCAGGCTGAACAATGCCCTTGGATCCTGCGGGGATGATTTTTTTGAGGGACGGGTTTTTGTTGAGCAGTTTTTCGAGCCTGGAGCGATTAAAACGCTCGAAAATCTGAAGGGAATAGCCTTGGACCAGGGAAGCGGTGTTGGAATCGGTACCGGCTACGATGACCTGGACCAATGCGCTTCGCTGGCTCCCGATCCGTGCCGCCAGATCGGGCCCGAAATGAATGGCGGCCTTGACTTTTCCACTGTCAATAAGCCGCGCTATTTCCTCCGGTCGCCTGACATTCACCACGATCCTGAAATACCCAGATGAAGCGAAGGCAAAGGCAAGCTCCCTGGATATGGCGGAATGGTCTTCATCATATAGGGCGATAGGGATATTTTTTAAGTCTAGGTTTGCCGCGTAACCGAAGGCTACAAGCTGGAGCAAGGGGGGAAGAATGATGAGGAACCTCAGGCGAGGGTCCCGAAGGGCTTGGAGCACCTCTTTCCAAAGAAGCACCTTCACTCTCAGAAACAGTAGACCCATCACGTGATCCTCATGCTGAATTTTCTATGTGCCAGATTGAAAATCAAGACCGCATAAATAACCAGAGCGAGAACCTGGGGCCACAGCACCGAAAAGCCGGTGCCTTGCAGGAAAAGGCCTTTAAGGATTTCCACAAAGTACCGTGCAGGCACAATGAAGGTGATGAGCCGCAGGGCAAAAGGCATGTTTTCAATCGGATAGATGAATCCGGAAAGAAGAAAGGACGGCAGGAAAGCGCTCAAGACGGCGATCTGGCTTGCCTGGAGCTGGCTTTTTGAAATGACGGAGACAAAAAGACCCCATGAAAGGGTGCCGATAAGGAATACAAGGGAAATCAGCAGTAGGTGAAGGTAGCTTCCCCGGAAGGGTACCCCGAAGATGACAACACCTGCTCCCACCACAAGGGCCAGGTCCAGCAATCCTACCACCACATAGGGAAGGAGCTTGCCCAGCAGGAGTTCCATGCTGCTGATGGGTGTGGAGATGAGCTGCTCCAGGGTGCCGGTTTCTTTTTCCTTGGAGACGCTCAGAGCAGTCATCAGGGCGCAGATTGCCATCATAATGACCCCAGTTAACCCCGGGATGATGAAATTCCTGCTCTTGAGCTCTGCGTTGAACCACACCCTTACTCTGCCTTCCAGAGGCATGTCCACCATTTTGAGGCCCGCCCTTTGCAGACGGGATTCCTGGATGCCCATATCAAAGCCGGCAATAACTGCCTTGAGATACCCCATGGCGATGGTGCCCGTGTTGGAATCGGACCCATCAAAAATCACCTGGAGTGAAGTGGGGGCCCCATTCTTGACGCCGGAAGAAAAATCCCCCGGAATTACGAGAGCCATCAGGGCCTCGCCTTTGGCAAGGGCTTCATCGATTTCCCCATCGGTTCTCATATGGCGGACAAGGCTGAAATAGCGGGAATCGGTAAGCCGATGAATAAGGTCTCGGGACAAAGGAGTCTCGTCCCTGTCCAAAACGACCGTGGGGATGCGGTCCACATCGAGGCTCAGGGCGTAGCCGAAAAGAAAGATCATGAGAAGGGGGATAAACAAGGCCCCCAGGAGACTCCTGATATCCCGGCTCATCTGGATGAATTCCTTATTGACAAGGGCCTTGATCCTTCGAATGCTCATGAATCCCTTTTCCGGCCCACAAGGGCTACAAAGACATCTTCCAGGGTCGGTTCAACCGGTCCTAAATGCTCGATGGAGAGGCCGGCGGAAGCCAGGAAGGGCGAAAGATAGGCAAAGGCATCCATGCCCTTGTTGAGTCTCAAGTGGAGGGCGCGGCCGAATACGGCGGCGTCAAGGACCTCCTTTGCGCCGGAAAGAGCTTCCAAAGCCGCCGGCACGTTTTCAGTGGTGATTTCAAAAAGCACGCCGCTCAAATGGCGGATTTTCAATTCCGCCGGAGACCCCAGAGCAATAAGCCTGCCCTGATCAATGAGCCCGATTCGATTGCAGTACTCGGCCTCTTCCATGTAATGGGTGGTGACGAAAACCGTTACGCCTTTGTCTGCAAGTGTGTAGATAAGATCCCAAAAGGTGCGCCTTGTTCCCGGATCAACGCCTGATGTGGGCTCGTCGAGAAAAATAATGGGCGGCTGATGCAGTAGCGCGCATCCCAGGGCAAGACGCTGTTTGAGCCCTGTGGGCAGTTGACCGGCAAGCGACATGCGCCGTTCCCTGAGACTGATGACATCCAGAATTTCTTCGATGCGTTTTTTGCATCGCAAGGAATCGAGCCCGTAAATGCCGCCGAAAAGGCGCATGTTCTCTTCGACGCGCAGGTCGTCATAAAGGGAAAAGCGCTGGGACATGTAGCCCAAGTTTGCCTTGATTTTTTCCGCCTGGCTGACGATGTCCAGACCGTTTACCCGTCCCTCCCCGGAACTAGGGCGGAGAAGCCCGCAGAGCATGCGGATGGTTGTGGACTTTCCTGCACCGTTGGGGCCGAGAAATCCAAAGATTTCGCCCTGGTCAACTTGGAGGGAAATCCGGTCCACCGCAGTAAAAGTACCGAACCGCTTGACTACATCCTTCAGATAGACCGCGGCCGTCATGGTTCTCCACCTCTTTCTTCAAGGAGCGACAGGTACACGTCCTCCAGGCTGGGTCGGATCTGTTCAACGACCACATCCTTCAGACCCTCAGAGACAAGGTTCTCTTTCAACGCCGCCACATAGGCGGGATCGGTGAGGAAGAAATGAATCCCTGTTCCAAAGAGATAGGGACGTCGCACGTCAGGCAAGGTTTTAAGGCGGCTCAGGGCTTTTCTGCGATCGCTCGAAGCCAGATTGAAGAGGGGAGCTTTCAGGAGGCTTCTTAGCGCGAGGGGCTCCATCACCATGCGGGCTTTTCCTTTGTCAAGAAAAGCCACTCTGTGACAACGGTCGGCTTCGTCGAGATACGTGGAGGCAACCACCATGGTCACCCTTTCTTTCCCTAGTTCGTGAAGGATCTTCCAAAAGTCACGGCGTGAGACAGGGTCGACGCCGTTGGTAGGTTCATCCAGGAAAAGCACTTTGGGCGTGTGGATGAGAGAACAACTGAGCCCGACCTTTTGCTTCATGCCGCCGGAAAGGTTTCGAAACAGGCGGCCGGTGAAGGGGGCCAGCCCTGAGAACTCCAGAAGCCGCTCCATTCGCTCCCGATAGTGTTTTCTGGGGACCTCGTAGAGGTCGGCATAAAAGGTAATGTTTTCCTGGACCGTAAGGTCTTCGTAAAGCCTGGCAGGCTGAGCCATGTACCCCACCTGGGCTTTAATCATCTCAGGTTCCCGTGTTGCATCTCTTCCCAGGACCATGGCTTTCCCGCTCGTAGGCGCCATCAGACCGCACAAAATACGAAGCGCCGTGGTTTTACCGGCGCCGTCGGGCCCGACCAGTCCGAAGATTTCTCCATTTTCAACAGAAAAAGTCAAGTTATCAAGAGCAGTTACGGAGCCGAAAGATTTGCACAGGTTTTCCGCTTCCACGGCAGCCATGGCTTCGCTCCATCACACCGACGCTTTAATCATTGGATCACCACATCCACGGGCATGCCGATCTTCAGTTCCTGGTTCGGATTTTTCAAGGTGACTTTGATGCGGTACACCAGCTTGATTCTTTCCTCTTTAGTCTGCACGTTCTTGGGCGTGAACTCCGCTTCCGGTGATATAAACGTGACGACGCCGGGGTAGGATTTGCCCGGGAAGGTGTCGGACACCACCCGGGCGTTCTGGCCCAGATAAATCTTTCCAAGCCGGGTCTGGGGCACATAGGTTTTGACCCAGACTTCGTTGAGCTGCGCAAGAGTTAAAACAGGCGTTCCCGGCTGCACGTATTCCTTTTCCTCCACGTTTTTAACCGTGATAAAGCCGTCGAACGGCGCGTAGAGCCGGGATTTCGCCAGATCGTCTTCAGCCATCGCAAGCTGCGCCCTAGCCTGTTCAGTCTGAGCCTTGAGGGCCTTGAGATCGAGCTTCATCCTTTCCACTTCCCTGACTGCAGTCTCGGCGGCGGTGAGAACCGCATCAGAGCCGATGAGGTCGGCCTTACCCTCCCGAATTTTTTCGTCCCTTGGTCCCGCCTTAACCAGTTTATAGCGCTCATCAGCCGCAGCGTAGGCCGCCCTGGCCGCGTCGGCACTTGTTCCTGCCGCGTCGTACTGGCTGGCGGATATGATGCGCGCATCAAAGAGCTCTTTCATCCGTTCATAGTCGCGCCGGCGGTTTTCCCATTCTGCTTTGGCTCTATCCCGCGCGGCGGCGGCCTCTGCGATTTCCTGTTCTCTGGAACCGGTCTTTAGGCTCTCATAACGAGCGCTTGCGGCAGATTTGCCGGCCCAGGCTCTCTTGATTTCAGCCTGCACAAGCTCTTCTTTGATTCGGATGGCGAGGGTTAAAGAATCTTGCCGCGCCTCCAGCTCTTGCACAAGGGCCTGAGAAAGGTCCAATTTAGCTTTCAGGGTTTCCTGCTCCAACTCGGCCAGTTTATCCCCTTTCTTGATCCAGGCCCCTTCGTCGACATAAAGTCGGGTCACATGTCCGGGGAGCCGAAAACTCATGTCCACCTCAGTCGCTTCAATGTGTCCGGAGGTTTCTATTCCCGACGGCTCGACGCCGGATGGCCGAAAATAAACAAAACAGAGCCCGGCCGCAAGAAGCAGGAGAAGGAGTAGTGCAACGTTCTTTCC
>JAFGDM010000291.1 GCA_016932115.1 Deltaproteobacteria bacterium
GGCCAGAGCCGCGTAAAAAGGACATGTCGTTGTCAAAAGTTATATTGCCAAAAACAGATACACAATTTATGAGACATGATACTAGAAACTTGCTTGGATCGCTGCTGAAAGGCGCATCACACGCGTAAGGAAGATCGCTTGGAATCACCCGGTCCTCATCACCCCGCGGATTATAAAGTGGATTTTTTAGATCCTGGTGCGGCACGATGTCAGGTGCGCCAATGATCATCATGTAATCAGGCCGATAGGCCCTGTAAACGGCATCCACCGCGGCCTTAACCTGCCTTTGGTCGCCCTTGTCCGTGACGACCCGGCCCTTAACAGCCTCCATATCATCAATGGAATCGACAGCCACGACCTTTGCTTCCAGCCCCCGTTTCTTGTCTGCAGCCAAAAGACGCTCAACGGCTTTCTTGATCCGCGTCAGATTACTGCCGTATTTTTCCCCCAAGGCACCCATGTTCGTAATAATGGTTTTGTCGATTTGCACGGTTTCTTCCCCTCCCGGGCATTCCTGTCGGCGCTCTTCAGAATGATGCGGCTACTTATACGCTTTGAGCTTCTTGATCACCTTTTCCATTTCTTCTTCGGAGAGAATCGCGGGTGTGCCGAGGCCTTTCACCTGGCAATAAATTCGAGCCAGGTATTCGACGATCTCCGCAACCGAAAACGCTGCGGCAAGGGTCGCACCCACCGCCACCACGCCGTGATTCTCCATGAGAACCGCGTTGTGCTGTTCAATCGCCTGCGCAACATTTAGTGCGAGTTCTTCGGAGCCGAAAGTCGCATAGCGGGCGAGGGGAACCTTCTTTCCCGAAAAACCCACAAGGTAATGAAAGAAGGGAATCTCCCAGCCAAGACTTGCCACGGTCGTCGCATAGACGGAATGGGTGTGCACCACAGCCTGGATATCGCCGCGTTTCCGATAGAGTGCGAGGTGTAGAGGGAGTTCCGAGGAGGGTTTGCCTCGGCCTTCCACTTTTTCCCCCTCCATGGTGAGAGCAACGACGTTGGATGGCTTTATTCCGGAATAGTCCACGGCGCTGGGGCTGATGACGATCAAGCCTTGTCGGCGGTCGGCGACACTCAGATTTCCTCCCGTGGCCACGGTCAGACCGGAATTCACCAGCTTTTGACCGAAACGGACAATGTCATTTCTTTCTTTCAACAGAAGCATCTCCGCTAGCCTCGTCACTTAAGCGATCCATGGAACATATCGCCGATCAGGAAAGATCGGGATCAATGACGACTTTGAGAGGCGGCTCGCCCTGGAATTCGCCTCCTACCAAACGCACCGCCTCCTCTGCCTTTTCCAGAGGGAAACGGTGACTGATCATCTTGGCAAAGGGGTGGTTTCCTCGCCTCGCCAGCTTGATGGCCGCCTCCACAGAGGCGAAATCCTGCGAAAAGACGCCCAGCAATTTCATTTCCTTGAAGATTGCCTTGTCAAGCAGCAGAGGTACCTGCGTGGCGGCCCCATAGAGACCGGGGAGTACGACGGTGGCTCCCACGCCAGCCAAATCGAGCGCCAGTGCTGCGCCGGAGGGATGGCCGCTTACGTCCATCACCAGTTCCGCCATAGCCCCGCCGGTAGCCTCGTTCAGCACCGACACCGGATCATCTTCCAAATATATCGCGAGATGGGCGCCGAACTCCCTGCAAAGGTCAAGACGCTTTTTGTCTCGACGAAGCCCCACGACCATGATGGGCTCCGCCCCGGAATCCCCGGCAACGATAGTCGCAGCCATCCCCTGCTGGCCCGGACCTACGATCGCCACCGTCTGGCCCACGCAGCATCCGCCCATGCGGCTCAGCCATCGGACCCCGTTCCCCAGGACCGCGCCCGTCAACACCCCCAACTCGGGCGAAAGATCCTCTCCAATCCGGTGAACCATGGCCCTGGGAGGGAGGTAGAGGTAATCGGCATAGGCACCGTAGAGATGGGGCGGATCCGCACATCCGATCATGGAGCCATAACAGAGCATACGCTTGCATGTGGTGTACCTGCCGGCCAGACACGCAGGGCATTCTCCGCAACCAAAGGCATATTCCACTATTACCCTGTCCCCTTCCCGGACTCCCCACCGGGAACGAGCCTTTGGACCCGCCTTATGTATGCGCCCAACAATTTCATGGCCCAGTATCAAGGGATAGGGCCGGGGCGCTCGCGCCGCCTTGCCCTTGAAGATCCCCGGGTCGGAGCCGCACACCCCTACGAGCTCCACCTTGAGCAGACCGTCATCCTCATGGATTTCGGGCAAGGGATATTCTCGCATCTCCATTTTGCCCGGCTCTGTTACTACCATAGCGCGGCTTTTAGTCATGCCTATTCCCTCCGATCATATATCGGTCCGGCCTCAACCGAGCTCTCCTTCAGTTTTGATTTCACCACCCTGTTCATGGAATTCTTGGGAAGCTCCCTCCAGGTTTGCCACAGGCGAGGCACCTTGAAATCGGCCAGACCTTCGACACAACGGGCGATCAAGGCGGCCCAATCCTGATTGACCCCGGCTCGCCACACCACGCAGGCCTTGATTTCATCCTCTCCTGCCGAATCCGCCGTCTGGACCCCTATGACTGCGGCCTCTGCCACCGATGGGTCGGCAAGCAACACGGTCTCCACCTCAACAGCCGAGACGTTTTCCCCCTTCTTGCGAATCACGTCTTTCATGCGCCCCAAAAAATAGAGCAGGCCTCGTTCATCGATCAGTCCCCGGTCACCGGTGTGAAGCCAGCCGCCTCTCATAGTCCGGGCCGTATCTTCAGGGTTCTCGTAGTAGTGTTTCATCATGGCTGAATTCCGAATGACGATCTCTCCCGGGGTACCTGCAGGGACTTCACGGTCCTGTTCATCAATGACCCTTGCCAGGTTGGGCTCTTCCGGCGGAGTCGGCATGGGTCGGCCTACGGCTGCGTCGACACATTCTTCATCAGGCATACCCATCACCGCCAGCGGCGATTCGCTCAGGCTGTAAAGGGTTTGCAGCTTGACTCCAAAGCGCCGCTCGAAGTCACGGTAGTGTCCTTTCGGCGCCCCCCCGGCGACCACGATCTCCACCGGGTTCAGGGCGTCGTCGGGTCGCGGATCACGGTTGTAGAGGATTGTGGTGAGGGCCAGAAGCATAACCACCTTATTGGCTCGGTATTCCCTCGTCCAATCCCACATGCGGGAGGCGCTGAACTTCTCTATCAGGATAAAGGTGGCCCCTGCATGCAAAGTGCCCATAGCTGAGTAAAACTGGGCGTTCACATGATAGAGGGGGTTCGCTGTAAGCAGGCGGTCGCCCCGCTTCAAGCGTGTGGTGTCTGCAAAGGATGCGCCGGTGCGGAGGTAATTGGCCTGGCTGTGGACAACCCCCTTGGGAAAGCCCGTGGTCCCGGATGTGTAAAGGATGGAAGCCGGCGCGTCGAGATCAACCGCCATTTTGGGAGAAAGCTTTGGGCCGTCACTAAATCCTTCAGGCCACATGGCTTCTCTAAGAGCATCAGGATCCCCGCTGATCCAATGGCTTACCCGGGAACAGGCGGTCTTGAGTTCCTGCAGAAGGCCGCAGCACTCAGGCCCCGCCACGACAACGCGGGCCCCGGAATGATTTATGATGTAAGCCGCTTCTCGAGCAGTCAGCCGCAAATTAATGGGCACCATCACCGCTCCCAGTTTCCACAAGCCCCACCACATTTCGATGAACTCGGGCCGGTTCCCTACTAGGAGGGCAACCCTGTCACCAGGTATTACCCCCAGGGCATGGAGCCCCACAGCCGTACGATCCACCCGCTCATTGAGTTCCGAAAAGGAGATCTCCACCCCGGGGCAAAACAGATAGATATCATCCGGCCGCTCGGAAGCCCTTTTCTTCAGCAATGTCCCTACGTCTTCCATCAGGACCTCTCATGTTGGGGATGATTCGAGTGGAGCTGTAGCCCGCTTCTCAAACCGCGCTTGGTATAGGCACAGGCCGCCCAGCACCACGGCGCCGAATATATCTGTCGTCAATCCCGGTTTGATCAGCCCCAGTCCGGCAGCGAGCAGAAGAATGCGAAAACCCCAGTTCAGACGACCCACCAGATACCCCATCATGCCGGAGCCCAGAGCGACCGTGCCCACAACAGCCGTAAGGACGGAAAATCCGATTTGCCCGAGCGATCCGGTCCATATCAGGACAGGGCTGTAGACAAAAAAATAGGGGACAAGGTAGGCTACCGATGCAAGGCGCATGGACTCGAATCCTGTTGAAAAAGGTCGCGAGTCGGCAATGGCGGCTCCGGCAAAAGCGGCTAACGCAACCGGCGGTGTGATGGTGGACAAACACGCGAAGTAAAAAACGAACATGTGGGCCGCCAAAGGGTGAATCCCAAGTTCTATCAACACCGGGCCCCCCAGAATGACCGTGAGAATGTAGGCGGCCGACGTCGTAAGTCCCATGCCCAGAACAAGGGACGCGGCCATAACGAAAACAAGGGAGAGGACCAAGCTTCCGCCTGCGGCTTCGACGACCAAACCTGAGAATTTCAGGCCCAGCCCTGTCTGAGTGACGCACCCGATGACAATTCCCGCGCAGGCGCAAGCAAGGGCCACCTCGAGGCATCCCGTGGCCCCTCTTTCCATGGCACTGATCACTGCTCTCCAGCCCATGCGTGTAGTCTTCTTAAAGAAACTCACCACCCAAACCGCGATGATGGCCCAGAGACCTGATTTCATGGGCGAGTATCCCATGACCAAAAACCAAACCAGAAGAAAAGCCGGGAGAATTAAATGTCCGCCGGCCTTCAGGACGGGAAGCACCTTGGGAAGCTCGTCCCTGCTGAGCCCTCTTAACCCGGCCTTCAGCGCTTCCATGTGAACCATCCAAAACAAAGCCAGGAAGTAAAGAGAGCCCGGGATTATGGCGGCTTTACAGACATCGAGGTAAGGCACACCCAGCATATCGGCCATAATGAAGGCGCCGGCCCCCATGACGGGAGGCATGAACTGGCCTCCCGTGGAGGAAACCGATTCCACAGCCCCCGCAAACACGGGTCTGTACCCGATTTTTTTCATCAGGGGAATGGTGAAGGATCCAGTGCTCACCACATTGGCCACCGCGGATCCGCTGATGGTGCCGAAGAAAGCGCTGCTCACGACCGCCACCTTGGCCGGACCTCCCCGAAAATGCCCTGCCACGGCGTTTGCAAACTTGATAAAAAACTCCCCTGTGCCGGAGCTTACAAGGAAAGCACCGAACATGATGAACACGAAGATGAAGCTGGCGCTGACCCCCAGAGGAATGCCGAAAAGCCCTTCCGTGGTCAAATATTGATAGCTTATGAGCTGCTCGATATCAATGGGGAAATGGCCCCACAGGCCGGGAACGCGATCCCCCAGGATTGTATACGACAGGGCCGCGATCGTGATTAGAGGAAGGGCCCAGCCCATGAGTCTTCTTGTGCACTCCAGAACGAGAAGGATGATAAACCCGCCCATCCATAGATCCATCGGCGAGGCCTCGCCGCCGCGCGAAGCCAGGGTTTTGTAAGTCAGGGTGAGATGAATCAGGGCCACGGTCCCAACCGCGATCAGGCCCCAGTCGATCAATCTCAAGAACCAAGGGTAGGTTTGCTTTCTATATCTCTTCGTTATCGGAAAAATGAGGAACACCAATGCGGAGGCAAACGCAAGATGGATCGAACGCTGGACCAGGGCTGAGTAAAGACCGAACTGCGCCGTGTAGATTTGAAACGCAGCCATCCCTAAGGCCGCCACGCGCACGATTTGAGCGACTGCCGCGGACCGTGCTCCGGGTCCTTTCGTTTCCTTCATTTTCACTCCTGAATGGCTTGACTCTGAGCTTAACCCCTTCGGCCTCTCCTCGGAAAGAAGCATTTGCTCCATATATGTTTCCATCGCGGTTGGGAAACAACGCTTAGATTCATCAAATCACCCGGCTCTGCGTAGTCCAACAAGGAAAGCCGTTGCCCGTCGATGATTAGAGTGTGGTTGGCAAGGTCCGGTGACCCCAACCGGAAAATCACCTCGTCAAGCTCCTTATTGATGTCCGCCAACTCCGCCGACCCGTCCGGGCGACAACGATAGGTCCCAAACTCAAAACCCTGGCCGTTCAAGCTTGACTTGAAGCTCATGTGGCTCAGAAGAAGGGTCCCCTTTTCGGTCAAGCAATAGTGCTCTTCGAAATAGGATCGATCGTAGGAATGAAAGAACCATACTGAAAAATATGCACCGGGCTTTACTTCCAAATGGAGCAAAGGCGCAGGCGTCCCATCCTTTTTCACTTCCAGCCGCTGCTCGGAGCCCATCAACCATCCGCCTAGTAAGGCCAGGGCAATAAGGACCGGGATAAAAACAGCCACTCTCTTGCGAAGCCTGCACAAAGCCTCACAGCTCGCTTTCGTAACGCGCCTTACGGAAGCAATGCTTATTTGAGGGTGCCCTTTTCCTTGTAAAATTTCTGCGCTCCCGGGTGCCATGGAATCGGCATGCCTTTCACGGCATTTTCGATATTGATCTTCTTGAACTGGGCATGAATCTTGTCAAGTTCGTCCTTGTGATCCAGGACCGCCTTCAGGATATCATAGGCGAGTGTCTCGCTCATGTCCTGGTGCACCACAAAGATCCCCATCCAAGCAAGGGTGTGATGGGGTTTATCCTGCCCTTTGTAGGTGCCGGCTGGAATCGTGGTCGGAAAGTAGGCAGGAAAATCCTTGTTGATTTTCTCGCCCACTCCCGGTTCGATGTCGATGAAGCGAATGTTCCGCTGCGTTGCAAGGTCCATCAGTGCCGGTGCGGGAGTGCCCAAAGTGGTTATGACGGCGTCGACATTGCCGTCTTTGATCGCCTGAGCGCTCTCTGTAGCAGATAGGAATTGTTCATTTATGTCGTCATAGGTCAAATGGTAGACCTTGAGCACATACCGCGCCATGGCCTCCGTGCCGCTTCCCGGGGCGCCCACCGCCACCTTTTTACCCTTGAGATCCTTGATGGTCATGATCGCGCTGTCTGCAAGCACAAAGAACTGAATATCGATGGGATAGGTTGACATGAGGCCACGAAGTTCTTTCACAGCTTTTCCTGAAAAAGACTCAAGACCATGATACGCCTGAAAAGCGGTATCGGGCATGGAGAGAGACAGGGCATCCTGCTTTTTGACAATGGCCCGGATATTTTCTATGGATGCGCCCGACGGGTGCGCCGCAGCGTAATAGCCCTTCACATATTTGTTGATCATGTTGGCCACGCCGCCTCCCAAGGGGTACCATGTCCCCCCTGTGGAAGCCGTGCCGATGGCAAGTCGCTCGTCTGCAGCGGGGACCGGACCCGCCAGGCCGATGACCATATAGCAAACCAAACCCATTGTTAGAAACACACCTACCATCAATTTCTTCATGATCTTCCTCCTTTTGGAATTTGTGATTTTACACCCCTTGGGCTCTTCTCAAATTGACGCGCCCACACCTCTCTTCTTCTTGACCGACTTCCTAAGCCCCGCCTTGCAGTTGTGTCTTCAACACCTTTCCTGAAGCATTGCGGGGCAATAAATCCATGAAAACAACCTTGCGAGGCTTTTTGTAGCTTGCCAGGTGGGTCTTGCAGTAATCGATGATGTCCTGTTCGCTCAGGCTCGCCCCTTTTTTCACAACCACTACCGCTTTGACGGATTCACCCCACAAATCGTCCGGTTCGCCCACGACGGCGGCATCCGCCACACCGGGATGTGCGAGGAGCAACTCTTCGATCTCTCGAGGATAGATGTTTTCCCCTCCGCTGACGATCATATCCTTTTTCCGATCGACGATATAAAAAAACCCCTCCTCATCCATGTAGGCCAAATCCCCGGTGTGCAGCCAACCGCCCCTCATGGCTTGATATGTGTCCTCAGCCCGGTTGTGATAGCCCTGCATTACATTAGGGCCTCGGCAGACCACTTCTCCAACCCCGCCGGGTTCGAGCGTTTGCTCGGACTCATCCACCACTTGCGCCTGCAGAAAGGGTAAAGCCTTCCCGACGGAGCCGTGTTTTGTGCGTGATTGCTGGGCCGTCAAAATGGTAATGCAGGGTGAGGCTTCCGTGCATCCGTATACATCGTAGACGCCGTTGATTTCGGGGAAAAAATTCAAAAGTTTTCGCTTTGTTTCCTGGGAGAGTTTATCCGCTCCGGCGGTGCATTTGGTTATGGATGAACGGTCGTAGTTCAAGGCGGATGGGTGCTGCATCAAGAGATGATAGAAGGCGGGCGCCCCCGAGATGACATTAACCTTCTCTTGATGGATGGTAGCCAGCAGCCTCTCAGGATCAAACCTGCTCATGAGAACGCTTTTTCCTCCGAGGGCGACTTGAATCGTAAAGTGGTTGTTAAGTGCCGCCGTATGGTAGAGTGGCCCCACAATTATCGATACCTGGCCGCTCTTATCCTCACGGCCTAGAATCGTATTGACCAGGTTCCACAAAACGTTGCCGTGACTGATGAGAGCGCCCTTGGGCCTTCCCGTTGTGCCTGAGGTGTACATGAGCTGGCAGGGGTCGGACTCAATAACCGTTGAATCCACGGCAAGGGGTTCTCCACCTTCAAGAAATGCTTCATGGTCATAGCCGCAGGGCCCGCCACCGGGGCACACGGTGAACCGCAATGAAGGGCATTGATCTCGCACTTCCTCCACCACAGAAAGGAATTCCGGCCCATGAAACAAGGCGACCGCACCGGAGTCATTTATAATATAGGAGATCTCCTCTCCCACGAAACGAAAGTTTACGGGTGTGGCCACCAACCCAACACGTACGGCTGCGAAATAGGTCTCAACAAAGGGGCCGCCGTTAAAAAAGAGAAGAGCAACCCTCTCTCCCCTTTTTAGCCCGGAGGCCAGCATCGCACCCGCCAGTCGGCTCACTCGCTCATCGAACCGCGCAAAACTCCATCGCCCCTGATCACAAACGACCGCTTCCCGGTTCGGAAATTTTGCGGCGCTGTTTGCGAGCAGGTAACCGACATTCATCGTCGAATTCCTCCTTCATTAACACCCCTGCTTCTAACTTTTCCTTTCATTCACCAACGTAAGATAAGGGCTCAAATCCAGTTACTTCCCCATGCATACTAGGGCCGAATGAAAGCAGCGTGCAAATAAAAGAATGTGTCGTGATCTTGTGAAGGTAAATGTGCCGTGCAATTCGGATCGAGGATGGGCGCTTGGAAAACTCTGTAATGAGCCCCAAACTCTTGAGCCCTCCTTCAAAGGATTGGGTATGCTCTTCCTTGTGCATTACGCGATCACTTATCGCATCTCAGAGCTTCTTCGTAACAAACACTTCGAAGCATGTCAAACAAAAAAACGCCGCAAATACGGTGTCGAAGAGTAAAACACTCCCTTATTCACTGAAAAAGCCACGGAAAACCTTTAACGAAAAAAGGCGCGTGGTTTGAAGTGAACAAGGGGGGATCTCTTCTCAGAATCGCGGCGATTGCAGGATGTCTTTTGAATTTTTTGTCAAGAAAGTTCCTGACCGACGATCTGTCCCATCCTGAGGGATGTGTGAAGTCCGTGTATAGAGAAAGGTCTCCTTCATAAAAAGGCTTTTTATCGTATCTTTCGGACTCCGGACCGTAAGCAGGCATGTTAAAGAGGGCGGGGTTCAGGAAATCAATCCATGCCTCATGGCGCACCGTGAAATCGAGGGTTCGATCGGCCCCTTCGGCTGTCTCCGCAGGGGTCCCGAAAAGGAGGTGAACATAGGTGCCGATCCCGGCACCTTTGAGGCGCCTCAGGGCCATTGACGCAGTCTCAAGATCGATCCCCTTGCCCAGGTGCTCCAGCACATCCTGATCCCCTGATTCCAAACCGAGCTTCAGCATTATACACCCGGATCGCTTGAGAGCAAAACAGAAATCAGGGTCTGCAAGCCGGGGGGTGATGCGCACAAAACCGTACCATGGAAAGGCCAGACCCTTTTTGGTGATTTCCTCCAGGAGCCCGGGGCTCATTGCATTGTCCAGGAAATGAATAAGCACCGGTTTCAGTTTCATCGCAAGCTCTTCCACCTGCCGCAGCGCTTCTGAGGGAGGCACCGCCAGGTACGGATTGCCTTCGGCTCTTTCAGGGCAAAAGGAACACCGTCGCCAGTAGCATCCTGAAGA
>JAFGDM010000052.1 GCA_016932115.1 Deltaproteobacteria bacterium
CGAGCTGGTCTTTTAACTTGCTGATTTCAGAAAGAGCAGTCCTGAGCTCGACCGTGCGCTCATCCACTTTCTCTTCGAGCCCTTCATGTGCTTTCTGTAGCGCGATCTCGGCCTGCTTGCGCTCGGTGATGTTCACCAGTACGACAATAATGCCCATGAGATCTTGATGATTGATAAGCGGGCTTGCGCTCAACACAAAGGTGTAAGAATCGTTATCCCCATGCCGGGAAGTAACCTCGACTGCCTGGAGAGACTTGTCACTCATTTCAGAGAGAAGTACAAAGGGAGTTCCGTCAGGATAGAGGAGGTGAAACACCTCATCGAATGCCTGGAAGATAGGGCTTCTGCCAATAAGCTTTTCGGACGATCGGCTTGCACGGATGATGCGGCCCTGGGGATCGCATAGAAGAAATATCTCCGAAGTCTGAAGGAGGATCTGCGACGTGAGTCTTCCCTCGGCCACGATCGCTTCATTGCGCTTCTGATCCGACAGATCGGTAATCACCATGCATGCCATGCCGGGCATATCCGTATGCTCAAGTGCTTTTATGGAGAGCAGTACAGGTGCAGGATTGTCATCCCCGGTCTCTAAGGTCATTTCTGTCTTGGCGTTCTCATTTAACCCCTGCGCAATAAATGCCTTAAATAATTCATGGTCTGTTGATGAAATATACTGGTAGATTGAGGATCCGATTATTTTTACCAGAGGCCCTTTGACGATATCTGCAAAACGTTGGTTGCAGAAAAGGATCGTACCGTCGGGGGCCAGAGTGAGGGCCCCTTCGTTCATGTTCTCGACCATGACTCTGTAAGGATGGTCGGCGCCCGACAGGGTAAAGACACGATCTCCTTCATCCGTTGAGACAACCAGGCCATCCACCTCACCATTGAGGATAGCCCTCAGGGTCACCTCCTGTTCAGTCACCCTCGATGTGAGTTCCTGCAACTCATCAAGAAGGTGCTGGCGGTTTTTATATGATTTGTTCATTGATTCACACTCGTTCAGCCTTGGGTTTCAGGTCGATGCCCACAAGAAACCTTTCCGTATCCGACATGTCGCCTATAAGCTTCCTCAGGGGCAGAGGGAGTTTTTTGATGAGTGTCGGGGCGGCAATGATCTGCTCTCCCTTTGCCAGCTTGGGCTGCTGGTAGATGTCGATCACCTCGAGTTCGAAGCGGCCTGCCAGATGCTTCTCACAGAGTTTCCGGACATTGACGATTGCCCGGGTAGACTTCGGGGTCATCCCGGTAACATACAGCCGGAGCACGTACTGTGCCTGGTCCCGTTTCGCTACCGCCTTTTCTAATTCCCCGGTTATCGTTTTCACTTTTTACTCTCCATCGCTGTTTCTTGATACTATCGATATAATCATCAGGAGACAGGACGAATGTCGAGCCCCACCAGTACACGTTCAGTGTTGGCCAGGTCTCCGATAATCTTTTTAATCGGTTCGGGAAGCTTCCTTACCAGTGTCGGCAGGGCGATGATCTGGTCCCCTTTGGCAAGCTGGGGATTCTTTAAGAGATCTATCACCTCAATGCGGTATTTTCCTGCGAGGTGCTCTTCGCAGATCTTCTTTAAATTTGCGAAGGCCGTAATCGATTTCTGGGTCTGACCGGCTACATATAACCTGAGATTCCAGATATCATCCTTAGAAAGGCCCTCAGTCGTCTTTCCCTTTTCTGGTGGGACAGCTTTCACCTTACTCTCCTTCCCCTATTTTTTTGAACGCTTCGCCTTCGGCGCTGAAGATCTCCCCTTGCGCAGGTTCGCCATTTTCAAACGGTCTTCTGCCTGGGCAGCCTGTCTTTTATACTCTTCTTCCGCCATCACGTGCACCTCTTGCGTCTCCACATCAAACTCGGCACGCAGCGCCGCGATCTTTGTTTCAAGGGCATTCCTCCTGCGCTCCTGCTCGCGGAGCCTGCGATCCGCCTCAGACCTGCTTGCCAGATCAGCGGCCTTTTCCCGGGCTTCCTGTGCTGCCCGGGCACTGCCGGTTAATACCTCTCCTAAACCGGTATAGATGTCGACAAGGTCAATTCCCCGGTTCGTGAGCAGAAACTCCTGAATCTGGTTGGAGTGGTTCATGCCGCGGGATTTTAAAATATAGAGGCCCCGGTTGCGTTCCCCGTTGAGTTCGATATCCCGCAGGAGAAGCCATGTATCGATCAGAGAAGATATCTCTTCACTGGAGCGTTCGAGGCTGCTTCCAGAATGGTTGAGGTCCGTAAGGTAAGTAGTGATCTTTTTCATCTTCAAATGGTCGATCAGGCGCGTTAATATGGATTTGACCTCTGATGCTGTTCCGGCGGCGCTCAGATTGCTTATCGGGTCTACAATAAAAACCCGGGGTTTAAACTCCTCGATCACCCTGTGGAAGGTGACGAGATGCATCTCAAGACCGTAAAGCGAAGGACGGGCTGAATGAAACTTGAGAAGCCCCTTGTTCACCCATTGTGAGAGATCCATGCCGATGGAGCCCATGTTCCGGACAATCTGGCTGGGTGATTCCTCAAAGGCAAAATACAGGCATCGCTCACCACGCCTGCAGGCCGCGTCGGCAAAGGCGGCCGACATACTTGTCTTGCCTGTGCCAGTTGTACCGGAGACAAGGATGGTGCTGCCCCGGTAGAATCCCTTTCCTTCGAACATTGCATCCAGTTTGGGGATGCCCGTGGGGATGCGATCCCCAGAAACAGGGTAGTCAAGCCCCAGGGAGGTGATGGGAAGGATAGAGATGCCGCTATCGTCGATCAGGAAGGGATACTCGTCGGCGCCGTGAGATGAGCCGCGGTACTTGACAATGCGCAGGCGGCGGGTGGAAATTTGATCATCTATGCGGAAATCCAGCAGGATCACGCAATCGGCCACGTATTCTTCGAGTCCGTATCGTGTCAGCTGCTTGTCGCCGCGTTCCCCCGTAACGATGGCGGTCACGCCGCGCTCTTTCAACCAGTGAAAAAGCCGCCTAAGCTCTGCCCGAAGGATGGCGATATTGGACAGTCCGGAGAAAAGCGCTTCTATGGTATCCAAGACAACCCTTTTTGCCCCTACGGAATCAATGGCGCTGCCCAGGCGGATGAACAATCCTTCCAGGTCATATTCACCCGTCTCCTCAACCTGGCTTCGCTCAATGTAGACGTGGTCGGTTGCAATGAGACCACGCGACACCATGCCATTGAGATCAAAACCCAGCGAGATAAAGTTCTTTGCGAGATCCTCCGGGGTCTCCTCAAAGGTCATGAAGACCCCTGGTTCTTTGTAATCCATGGCGCCCCGCATGAGAAATTCCATGGCAAAAAGTGTCTTGCCGCAACCCGCAGACCCGCAGA
>JAFGDM010000053.1 GCA_016932115.1 Deltaproteobacteria bacterium
TGAGGCCCCATGATCTCCGCAGACATGCCGCCACCTATGCTTCAAGATCCGGAACGCCGATTGAGATCGTGAGCAAGGTGATTCTCAGGCACTCAAACCTGTCGACCACACAGCGTTACCTTGGGAAGGTGACGGACCTTGAGGCGATGAGGTGGATTGATAATCTCTACGGATAAACATCGGAGGCCGGGGAGGCTTCTTCTCTTTGCCTGCGCCCGGCCTCTTCAAGAGCTGGAAGCTCCGGAAAATGCTCCTGCCATCCAGCGGCACATCGAGCCAATGCGTATCGTTATGGAAAGCTGGCGGGCGGTGATGCAGATGCGTGATTAGCAATCCTAGTGTTAACCTCGCTTGGAACGAAAAAGGCAAACCATTACACCATTTCGTGCCGCAGACATACCACCTGTTTCAAACTAAGATGAGTGTGTCTCCAGCACTTTGTGCTGAAAGCTCTTTTCCAATGGCTCCGTGTCCAATGCCGTAGCTACGTTGATTGATCCGCCACCAAAGGCAGGCCTTCCCATGGCTTCTAAAGTAAAAAGCAACACGACAAATTGCAACGGTCAGATGGTCAAATCCCGGAGTGGAAATCATACTCCCTTGCGCTTAAACAATCCTGCATTACGTCAAACTAACGTGAATGTTTTGCGTCAAAATACTGTAAGAAGCGACACCTACCGCCGCCTACTCCACCAGTAACCGCCGCCCCCGCCGAACAATAGGATCAACACGACGACGATGATAATGAGCGTTGTAGTATCCATGGTAATTTCCTCCCTTGCTTGGTTCAACACCTTTATGAGTTTTGGATTCTCCCCTTGCCCTATTTGAATTTCGAAACCGCATCGTGATATGCGGCCTTGACTTCAGCCCAGGTTTTTTCGGCACCTCCTTTGACCGCTTCCCATGCCTCATCGCCGGAGGTCTTCAACTCCTGAAACGCCGTCTTGGCCTTATCCTGTTTGTGCTCCAAGGTCTCGATGGTTTTGTAGTAATCGATCTTCGCGTCGGAACTGGCATTCTCCGCCTTGGCCTTGAGCAGAGCGATCTCCGCGTCCCATTCCTTCAACTGTGCATCGAGCTTTTCTTCGTACGCTTTTCGTTCGTCGCTCATAAAACCCTCCTATTGGCTGAAAGTTCTGTTTCTCATCAGCCTTTCTTGTTATTTCTCAGACACCTCTTTTGATTCTCTTGCTCAGCCTGGTGCCACTATTTCACGATCAGATCATTCTTTACGTTCGTCTTCGTCCCTGGATAAATTGAACCAGTACCACGATTATGGCGATGACCAAAAGAGCATGAATGACGCCACCCATGGTGTAGCCGGTCATCAATCCCAGCCCCCACAAAACCAAGAGAATCACAAAAATAGCCCAAAGCATGTTCTCCTCCTTTCCTGGATTACGAAAACCATCTTGACGCGACGGCATCACTCCTATTCGCTTGCTTGGTTCTCCTCTCTACTTCCCCAAGACCTCTTTGATCTCGCCGATTTTTTCTTGAACCTTGCCGACTTTGTTTTCCTCTTTGCCTTCGGCCTCCAGGTCGCGATTCATCCCTATTTTCCCGGCGATCTCCTTGATCTTGCCTTTCATCTGGTGCAGCGTTCCTTCTGCTTCGTCCCTTGCGCTCGATTTCATGATATTCCTCCTTCTGAATTTCGTTTTGACTATCTACCGATAGACGATTCGCGTGCCAATCATCGGACCACCCCAAGAATGCCAAATACAATAAGATAGAGGGCAACGATGTAATTCAATAGTCTCAGTGTTAATCGTAGCTTTCTTTCCTCCTCCTACCACCGACCCATAGCGTCAGAAAATGAGCATCCATTACCTATTGGACAGTCTTCATCCTTGTCACACAATCTCATGTCGCCTATTTTCGCGCCCACAGGAAACCAGTTCTCTGTCACCTAGTTGCGTCTACGGGTTTCGCCCTTGATGCTTCCGCCCTCTTTAATTTTTTCCCTCAAGCTCCCCTTACAAGCCACACTATTAGTACAATAACTATGATCGTGCCAACTAGACCCAAGCCCCACATACTATCACCTCCTTAAAACCGATCTTACCGATCTAATTCCATCGGCAGTTCGGCCGTCTCTTCAGAGACCTGCCGCTTTCCGCATCACTCACACAATGGATTTAGCTTGCTAATCCTTCACTTTATTGAAAAGTTAACGGGGGGGGTTCGAGTGTTCAATAGGGGAATAGCTCATTCTTATAGGGGGAAATCCCAACCAAGGGGAAAAGGTCCTGAGTGGAGATTGAAGGGAGTGTTTGATGGTTTCAAAACCCTCAAAATCCCTCTAGACTTTGTGAGCTTTTTTTGAGTTACCCCCGGGGATGAAGTGGTGAGGTGCACCGATGATAGCCGGGAGCTCGCTACGATTACTAGTCCTAAGCTATCGAGGAAGAGGGACAATGACAGGTTACGATTACCCAAATTTAGGCTTGAATTCGAGACCTTGAATAAGCACCTGAAAAAATACGATGTCCACAGGTCATGAGTCCAGGGAGAAACAACCGGACTCACTGGGAGGGTGTGATCCATTCCCAAGCCAGCTCGAATTATGCCAAAACCAGCCTTCGAGCTGGGAAAGTGAGCACGAAGGCCTGAGAAGCGTTGAGCCATTTCAGTCAGCTCTTCAGGGAGAGGTCGAGCTGTAAATTCACTTGGGACTATCTAGAAATTTTTTGAAAGAGGGAAATACGGTATCCAGGGAGTGTTGACGTTTCCCTTGCAGGATGTAAATCTGGGCATAGAGGATGTTGAATATGTTTGATGACGATTCTGAGGAGAAAAGGCGCAAGGATCTTTTTAAGAAGGTTGCCAGGGCTATAAAGGAAGACCCAAAAAACTACGTGGAAAAACTCTCAGAGATGGGGTTTACCTGGGTTGACGATGAAATGGACGAAGAGGCTGTGGAAGAGAGAGCTGCAACGATTCGCAATGACAACGAGAAATATCTTGTGGCGTATTTTGAAGGAAAGACAGAACTGTCAGATGAGGTTCTGGATGCTTTTCTTGCTGAGAAGAGCTCCGATTCACCGAACTACCCGCTGTTCAGGAGATATTTTAAAAGTGGTAATGAGAATCTCAAGCGCCTGCTGCTTTATGGGCTTAATAAGCATCCCACAGATATCGGCCTTCTTGGTGACCTTGGGTATTTCAATGAATTCCGTAACGTGCTGGGAGACCTGATTAAAGCCTACCTTCTGGCCTGTGGAAAAGAGCATGAGCTGGGTAGGTTCAGCGAATTGGTCATGAATTTTTACATGGACTCTGACCTGGATGGTTTTGATGCCTTATACGAGCTGGAGCAGATGTGCATCCCAGGCTCCGCCAAGTGGGAAGTCATCCAGGCTGTAAGAAAGCAAATAGGATCTGATGCTGAGCCTGAAGATATTGAATTCTGACGAACCAAAGCAAATCACTCTATTCTAGCAAGCCTAGCATTACAGCATCAACCACAAACTCCTATCCAGGGGAACAGCTATCCAGGCAGCTTTGTACAGTTATAGCTTTAATCATCCTTGGAAAGACCAGGAAGAGAAAGATCTATTGGGTCAGCCTGGGGCCAGATGGAAAAAATCATGATTTTGATCCCTTGACATAATCTGCAAAGCTGGATAGAATGGCTTTGCCGTCCCAAAAAACCCAAATCTCATCACAAGTCCACCAAAGGGAACCATCGAGGCGAACGTGGAAACCGCTTTGAACCCTAACCCTGAAAGGGCACCACCGTGGATTTCTGCTGACTTTCGTTATTTCTCAGAACAATTTCTTTGCAGTGCAGAGGACTACCAAGGAGGTGACTGATGACCAGATACCGAATGATTCTTACGGTTTTCTGGAACATCGTAAACCGGGATGAAGTAAATGGTAGACTCAAAAGGATTATTAAGAGCTAAGCTGGCTATCCAAAGGTTCAAAATAAATGATGAGGAGCAATTACAATGACAAAGACAGTATGCGTTATTTTGGGATTGGCATTTCTGGCAAAGGGTATATTGGGAATCACAGGCTTGGTACCCATTTTCACCAGCAA
>JAFGDM010000292.1 GCA_016932115.1 Deltaproteobacteria bacterium
GCGCATGCGAGGGGAACAGCGGGAGGGGGCAGAACTCCCCCGTAGATAAGCCGTAGAAAAGACCAGCCCGGTAGACTAAGCCGCCCCTGGCGGCCTTGGAACGCAGGAAAAGGTCCCGGCCCTGTCCGGAGGGGGTCGGTTCCAAGTCAACACCTTTGAACGTTACCAAATTGTTACCGAACAAGGGATAGTAAGATGGATAGATGACGCTAAGAAAAGGAGAGTGATTTATGGCGGACGGCAGAAAAGCTAAGGCGATTCCGAAAATCGAATGCGGTAACCAGGAGGATGTGAAAAGGCTCGTAAGAGACCTTCATGTGAGCTTTATTCAGTTTTGGTTTGTGGATGTTCTGGGTTTTCTCAAGAGTTTCGCCGTAACGCCCTCCGAGCTGAGCGAGGGGCTTACGGAAGGAATGGGCTTTGACGGTTCCTCAATCGAGGGATTCGCGAGAATCCAGGAGAGCGATATGATTGCAAAGCCTGATCCTCAAACCTTCCAGCTTCTTCCATGGAGAGATGCCGAGCGACCCGTGGCTCGCATGTTCTGCGACATCCTGAATCCCGACGGCACGCCCTATGATGGGGATTCCCGGTTTGTCTTCAAGCGGCTCCTGGGGAAGGTGGCTGAAAAGGGCTACAGCTTTTACGTGGGCCCCGAACTGGAATATTTCTATTTCAAGGACAACAGGGATACGGAACCCCTGGATTCCGGTGGGTATTTCGATACAAGGCCGCTGGACGTCGGGAGCGACTTGCGTCGGGACACGATTTTCGCGCTTCAATCCATGGGCATCCAGGTCGAATACAGCCACCACGAGGTCGCGCCTAGCCAGCACGAGATCGACCTTCGTTATGACGAGGGATTGAAGATGGCCGACAAGACGGTCACCTACCGTCTTGTGATCAAAGAGATAGCCAGGCAGCACGGTGTCTATGCCACCTTCATGCCCAAGCCCATCTTCGGGCAGAACGGGAGCGGCATGCACGTGCACCAGTCCCTGTTCGAGGGCGCGAGGAATGCCTTTCACGACGGGTCCGACAAATACAACCTGTCCCCGATAGCCAAGCACTACATCGCCGGTTTGTTGCGCCACGCACCTGAAATAGCAGCGATCACGAACCAGTGGGTCAATTCCTACAAGAGATTGGTGCCGGGCTATGAAGCGCCCGTGTATGTTTCATGGGCCAGGAGAAACCGCTCGGCCATGATCAGGGTGCCGATGTATAAACCGGGAAAGGAAGCCGCCACCCGCATGGAGTTTCGTTCGCCTGATCCGGCATGCAATCCTTATCTGGCTTTCGCGGTGATGCTGGGGGCGGGAATGGACGGCATTGAAAAGAAGATGGATCTGCCTGACCCCATCGAAGAGGACATTTATGAAATGAACCCTGCTGAAAGAAAAGCCCACGGGATCAGAGACCTGCCGGGAAATCTGTATGCGGCTATCCTGGAGGCCGAGAAAAGCAAACTCGTCAAAGAGGTCCTCGGCCGACATATTTTCAGCAAGTTCATTGAGAACAAGAAGATTGAATGGGATACCTACAGGATCCATGTGAGCCGGTATGAACTGGATAGATATTTGCCCAGGCTGTGAGGGGGTGGTTATTATCGAAGCCTATGGATTTCGTCACAGGGTTTTGGGAATGGATATGAAAAGGATTTTTTGTAGCAATTTGGTAACGTTCAAAAGTGTTTGCAAGACTTACAAAACGATCTCAGGCAGCATTCCGCACGCCGGACAGGGCTGGGGCCTTTTCCGGAGTGACTGGCGGTAGAGCGCCGGTATGATCGAATATGTTACAAAGGGGACTCTCCTGGGGCTTGCTTCAGGGTTTTCACCGGGTCCGCTGCTGGTGCTTGTGATTTCCGAAACGATCAGGCACGGCGTTAAAGAAGGGATAAAGGTTTCAGCCGCGCCGCTTCTGACGGACATACCGATCATTTTTGTCTCGCTCCTCATCCTTGGTAAGCTCTCCACAGTCAATGCTGTCTTGGGCGCTGTTTCCTTGGCCGGCGGCTTCTTTATCCTCTACATGGGCTACACGGGCCTGAGAGTTTCGGCCGTTCAGATCGAGGTGGATGAAGCAGGTTCCAACTCTTTAGAAAAGGGGATTATAACCAATGCGCTTAATCCACATCCTTATGTGTTCTATATGACCGTGGGCGGGCCAATTTTCCTCAGAGCACTGGATCAGGGGATGTTTTCGGCCGCAGCCTTTTTCGGCGCCTTTCTGTTCTCTCTGGTGGTCTCGAAGGTCGCTCTGGCCCTGGCTACGGGGAGGTCGCGGTCCTTCTTGAAAGGTCCGGTTTATCTCTGGATCATGCGGGGCCTCAGCATTTGCCTGATCCTCTTTTCCGTCACCCTCCTGCGGGAGGGATTGAGGTTGCTGGGTGTGGTTTAGGCTCGCTGCTCCGAAAACGGCGGCGAGGACGAAGAAGCTAAGCCCCGGCGTCGTTTGCTTAATTGTTACCTTTCATGTATAAACCTGAAGCTGAGGCGAAGGGGTTGTTTGGTTAATTGTCACGAAGAATTCATTCAGGATAGGAGTTAGA
>JAFGDM010000293.1 GCA_016932115.1 Deltaproteobacteria bacterium
AAACCTCGCTCTAAGCTCCGAGTAGGCGCAAATTCTTGTGCCTTAGTTCATGATTTCAATCAGTTGTCTTGGTCCGACCCCAGCAACTCTCTTGCTCATTGGCAAAGGATCAAAGTTCAGTGACTGGAGACAATTGACAAGTAGTTTTTGCCTCGCTTTTCGTCACTTGTTTCTTGTTACTCAATTACTTTTCACCTCAATCCATCCCCCGGAATCCTTGACCTTCAACCCCCTATGGTTGTCAATGTTCAATCTTTTTTGGGGGATTCCTCGCAAAAAGAATTTATCGGAGCCTCTTTGATGAGGAGTTCGGCCCCATCTCAGGCGCGGGGATCTCAGGCTGGACCGTCGCACAGGGAGACGGGAATCCTCCGTCGCGGCTAGAATTGGAATTTCTTGCCGCGGTACGCGCTGAGATATTTCATGCAGAAATCATCTCTGCCGATCAGGGTTTCGGCGGCTAGGATGACGGCCATCATTTTCTTGTCAAGGGGATCCATAATAGCGCCGTCCAGACCGCTGGTGACGGCCATAACCATGAAGGTCTGGTTCAGGAGTTTTCTCACCGGCAGACCGAAGGAGATATTTGACAGCCCGCACATGGTATGTACGCCTTTGAATTCGTGCCCGATCCTCGCCACCGCCTCAAGGAATTCCTTTCCGAACGCGGTGTTAGTCGCCACAGGCTGGACCAGAGGGTCGACGTAAATGTTTTCAGCCAATACATTCTCCGACACCAGCCCGTTGATCAACTTGTCTGCGATACGCAAACGCTGTTCAGCTGTCTTCGGCATCCCTTCATCGCTCATGCAAAGCGCAACCACCTTCAAATCCGTCCCGGCCAGGATGGGCAGCAGTTTGTCATACCGATCCTTTTCAAGCGATATGGAGTTTATCATGGCTGTCCCCCTGTGCACGGAGAGAGCCGCCTCAATGGCCCTTGGGTCGGGGCTGTCGATGCAGCAGGGGGCATCCACTGCAGACTGCACCGTTTCAACGAGCCATCGGAGGTATTGGGCCTCGTCATCGACAAAGACCCCGGCATTGACATCAAGATAGGTCGCGCCGGCTTCGAGTTGATTTCTTGCAGCGGCCCCTATAGCCGCATTGTCTTTTGCCTCGATAAACCCTGCAATGGATTCCCGACTTGCATTAATAAGTTCCCCGACAATTAGCATGGGTCCTCTCCTATCACCCCCGCATCAACTGTCTCGCCAAGTCGACGCTGGAGCCTGCATCCGCCCCGTACCCGTCGGCGCCGATGTCGCGAGCAAACTTCTCGTTGACCGGAGCTCCCCCCACGATCACTTTTACCTCCTGTCGCAACCCTGCCGCCACAAGGGCGTCGATGACCTTCTTCATCTCTGCCATGCTGGTGGTCAGCAAGGCGGACATACCCAGAATGTGCGGTTTGTATTCCTCCACTTTCCTTACGAATTCTTCTTTGGAAACGTTGATTCCCAGATCGACCACATCGAAGCCTACACCCCGAAGCATGGTGAAGACCATGTTCTTGCCGATGTCGTGGAGATCGCCCTGCACCGTTCCAATGAGAATTTTGCCGCCGGCTTCTCTCTTTTCGCCGGCCAAGTAAGGCTCGAGCACGGCCAGGGCTTCGTTCATAGCCCGGGCGGACAAAAGCACTTCAGGGATAAAAACAGTTCCGTCCCTGAACCGGCCGCTGATCACTTCCATTGCGCTCAGCATTCCACGGTCCAGGATCTCCTTGGCGCCGAACCCCTTGTTCAGCAGATCTTGAACATGGAATTTGATATCCACGTTATTGCCCTCAAGCACATCCTCGTGGACGGCTTTGAATCGTTCACTGCCCACTCTCTCCGGCGCAACGACTTTGGCGGCAGCCTTCAGTTGATCTTCACGAACAGGCCGAAAGGCGCTTCCTTTTAATGGAAGGCTTCCCTCTTCTTCAAAACGATCGGCTATTAAGAGCAGTCGATCAAAATCTGCGCCGGCCGGTGTGGTGTCACCTATGGAGGCTATGAAACGTTTTCCGGGAATTATGACCTCAAAAAGGTGATCCAGATAATCCTCCAGATCCTCCCTTGTCGTAGATTCTTTGAGCAGGAACATTTCGGGAATTCCGCCATGAATCGTCAATTTGTCTGTGCGGCACCAGCGGTCATAGTATTCGTCTACCTTTACCTTGGTCATGGGGTAGGGTGTCACGGCATCTGCTATGTCCATCCTTGAGTTGGCAATGAGATCCATGAGGCCCTTATTTTCTCCATCCGTGTGGGTGACAAGCAGTATTCCCTTTGGACTGAGGCGATCAGCGGCCTTGTGGCACCATGGAAGAAAATCCTTTTCATAAAGGGCAGGATAGGTGATCATATCGTCTACGTTTGCAGACCACAGTACGGCATCACAGGGAGAATCGGCCAGAATTCCAACAAGCTGATTGTACGTTGATTCCAGGGCTTCTGCCAGATTTCTCATCTCCTTATAAAAATCATGGTAATGGAGGTAGAATTCGGTTGCCCGGATAAGTGTCTTCTGGATAAAATGCATCGGCGAGGTGCAGGCGATCCCCAGCCCCTGTCCCACCGCGATCCCGTCTTCGCCCACCTCCTTTTTCCATTTTGCGAATCTCTCATAGGCAGGCTTCAGTTTTAGGTTTCCGAATAGGTGCGCGAGGCTCTTGTAATCTTCACGCCCTTTGATAGCAGGCTCCTGGACCCATGTGATCGAAGCACCCGATTTTTTCATCTCTTTCGTGTACCCATGGCTGACACTGACCATTCCCTGTGGAGTGTGGTACTCCACATGGGTCATGTATTCACCGCCACCCTCCTTTTGTTTAATATTGATTTCCACGTCTGATGAAAACTCAAAGTCATAGGGAAATTCTTTCAACCTGTAGAGGCCGATAGCCCGGTGTATATTATCCTCAGCTCTTTCAGGCTTGAGATATTCAGGTATCATCTTATGAAGGGGCCATCCCTCTACCCTGTGAATTTCCTCAACGCTCAGGCCCTTATATTTTTCCGGCAGGGTTCCCGCAAGTTGATGAGCATTGTGCCAAAGGTCAATCCTGGGGATAAAGGGAATCTTGTCTACCATTTCACCCCTTGCGATCTTCAGGAGTCTTTCTCTATGAGTCATCATCTCAACGCGTCCTCGAAAAAATGGGTTTGGAAATATGGGCGAATTCTTAATACTCTCAAAAGAGTCTTGACGATGCGCTATTGGCACATGAAACGGCGTGCCAGTTCCACGGCTTCGGCCGCATTTGCGCCGTAACCGTCCGCGCCGATCTTTGCCGCAAAGGTCCGATCCACCGGGGCGCCTCCGACCATTACCTTGATGCTCCCTCTGATTCCTTGTGCTCCAAGCTCCTCGATCACTCGCCGCATCTCGGGCATGCTAGTCGTCAATAGGGCGGAAAGCCCGACAACTTGTGGCTTGATTTCCCGCACCTTGTCCAGAAGTCTTTCGACGCTCAAATCCACACCGAGGTCTATGGTCTTGAAACCGGCTCCTTCCAGCATCATGCTCACCAGGTTCTTTCCAATGTCGTGGAGGTCACCCTTCACCGTCGCCATGATGACGGTTCCCCGGGACTGAGCCTGATCGCCTACCAGCAGTGGTTTAAGGATGTCCAATCCGCTTTTCATGGTCACGGCTGCCACAAGCATCTCCGGAACGAAAATCTTGCCGGTTCCGAAATCCTTTCCCACCACGTCCATAGCCGCGATGAGCCCATCATTGATGAGGGCATTGGGATCGAACCCTGCCGCCAGCGCCTTCTGTACTAGGCCTTTGATTTCACCGTGCTTGCCACCGATCACGGCGTTCTTGATCACGTCCATATAATCCGTCATTGTCGTCCGTCCTCTCTTTCCTGTAAGACTTTAGCTTTTTGAAATGGTAATGAGTAAAGGCCATGGGGTCTCTCTCAAAACAGAAAACGAAGAGTGATCGGGAAATACTGCGCAGATAAAGCGCAGCGAGGGCGGACGGCGAGGTCCCATCGGCACCTCCATCCAACGTTTTCGCTGGCAAGTTATACAATAGCCCTCCGCCCGCCTCACCCATGGCCTAATCTAGACAGGATGGTGTGGCTTGTTCGTTGTTCTGTTTTGAGAGAGACCCCATGGCGTCAGCCAACAACATTAAATTTCAAAAAGTTAAAGTGTTACTCTTTCCTTATCAGATGGTGATGGGGTATGCGCCGTGCTTGAGGCAAGTGTCCCTCATGGCCATGTAGTTTTCGAATCTGGCCCAGTTCGGAACCGAATTCCCCGAGCCAAGGCAGTACCCTCCGCCCGGTCCCACGTCGCGCAGCAATTCTTTGACCCTGGCATCGATATCCTGAGTCGACCCGCTGCGCAGGAGTTCGTTGGACACGTTGCCGACCATGCACATCCTATCCCCGTACTGATGCTTGACCTTGGCAATATCCATGCAGGACGGATCAATAGGTTGAATGACGTCAACGCCCAGAGCGATCAGGTCTTCCATGAGCGTGCTTACATCGCCATCGGAATGCATCAGGAAAATACGGTTGTTGTCATGACACCTGTCGGCAACCTTCTTGTACCAAGGGAAAACATGCTTTCTCAAAGCGGCCGGGGAGATCATGGGGCCTGTACCGAAGGCGAGGTCATCCACGGCCCACACGCCCGCGACGTAGTCCATTTCAAAGATTCTCTCCAAGGCCTTGAGTTGAATTGCCGCAACCCTTTCGAAAATCTCGGCGACCAGAGGCTCCTCCAACACCAGTTTTAGGGCGAAGTTGTTGAACCCCATGAGCATCCACGTGAGGGTGAAAATCTTGCCCGAAACAGCAATTGTTTTCATGCCTTCCGGCAGGAGGTCCCCAACGGTTTGGAGACTGCTGAAGTCCATATCGGCGGCTGCATCCCACGGAAACTTCTCCAGATCGGGCCGTTCGTGGATGAAGCTTGTGAACTCGAGGTTCCATGCTTTCGGATCAGTTACATCAGGCCTCTCCCTAAGCACCATCTCCTTGAGAACCCGCGTGATCTTGGACTCCTCTGTCACTTTTCCCGGCGACATCATACTGACCGTGACGGGGAGGTAATCGTATCCCGCCCTGGACCAGAATTGCACCTGAGAAGCCAGGTCGTCTGCAGCGACTTCCCGTCCCAGGAACCGGCTTTGAATGGAATAGTCAATCAGGATCTCCCCAAGCGGCACCCGGTCTGTTTCCCTGTGATCAACCGCGGCGAGAAAACGATTGAAGTCCGGCTGAATTTCCATTGTCCACCTCCTTGTCCTTGATTCAATAGCCTTCTTGGGCCGCCTCGACGACGGCCTGCAGGTTTTCAAGCGGGGTACTGAGGGGGATGGCACACTCAGGGCCGATGATATGGACCCCGGCCTCAATAGCGTAGCGGGCCTGCTTGTAAACATCTTCGGGGGTTCCCTGCAGGAGGGTTTGAGGGTTGTTGACATTGCCGACCAGCGAAATCCTGTCGCCGATACGACGCACGGCCTCCTTGGCGTCGATTTGCCATTCAAAATGATAGGCGTCCACACCGGTCTCAGCGAACATTTCAAGACGATCGGAACAGTTCCCACATACATGCAGAATCAAGGGGCCGCCCATCTGGCCGGTGATCTCCTGATGAATAGGTAGGAGAATGTCCTTGTAGTGGTAAGGTCCGACCAGATTTCTGGTCGCGTGATCTGCCAAAACCACCACGTCGGCCCCGGCTGCGAACTGGGCGTTGGCAAAGGCCATGGTGACCGGCATGAGCTGGCGGAGCATTTTCGTTACCTTGGCCGTCTCACCCATGCCCACTGCGAGGAGGAAGTTTTGGGTGCCAGCCATGTGATAGGATAGAGTCCACGGTCCCATAACCTTGCCCACGATGGCCACCCTTCCGCCCACATGGCGTCGGAGAATGGTGAGAGCATCTAAAACAACACGGCAGGAAGGCTTATCGAGAAGGCCTTCGGGCACGATGATCTCCGAGAAATCCGAATGAGGAAACGCCTTCACGTCAGGCATCCGGTTACGATCGCCCCAGTCCACTTGAGCTCCAAGGGCGGCCGCCTCCTGGTCTACGGAGTATTCAGGCATGACGGTGTCAAAACCGAGCACTTCATGCCCGGCCAGCGCCAGTTCGGCCATGGCCTGGGCGTTGAGATGAGCTTCGGGAAAGCTCACGCCCGCCTTTTCCATGAGCCCATGACAAACGATGGAAGTCGGGTTGCCGGCCGGAGGGCGGGACCCCTTTCTGCCGCCAAACAAAGCGGACATCACCAGGTTATATGAGTTGGGTTTCATGATCGTCCTAGCTCCTGACTCTTTTTTTTCTTTTAGGGATACGAACCAGGTCGAATCCGCAAAGGGATTCCTTTTTGAGATCCGTGTTGAGGTTGAACTCGATGCGGCGAACGACGTCAAAGAGATGAAGGACCATTTGGGTCTCTGCGAGGTCCGCGTCTTTGGAAGCTATGGCGTCAGTTATCCGGCTGTGAAAGCGCAGCGCATCGTCCATCGCGCCAGGCAACTGGACCACCTCACCGATGAAACGGTTCAGCATGTCCTGGATCGTTTGGAGGAATTTCAGAAGCACCCGGTTTCCGCAAATCTGTGTCACCGCAAGATGAAAGGAAGCGTCTTGCCGGGTGAATTCATCAGCATCGCTTTTCTCTAAAGCCCTGCGCTGCTCTTCCAGAATAGCCCTCAAACGCCGAACGTCCTCTTTAAAGGCCCCTCTCACCGCCAAACGGACGGCGTTTCGCTCAATGCAGATCCGGGCCTCAATAAACTCCCTTACACTAAGCGTGTCCAAAAGAAACTGGCCACCCAGCGTGCTCAAGTATCCGCCGGGGTCGGGTGGCTCCACCACCGTGCCCACGCCGTGCCGGGATTTGAGAAATCCCATGGCGGAGAGCTGATTGACAGCCTCCCTCAGCGTATTGCGGCTTACGCCCAACTGCCGGGCCAGATCCTCCTGGGGCGGCAGTTTTACGCCGCGCCGAAACCTTCCCGTGGCGATCATCTCGTGAAGAGCCTCAAACACCTTGGTCGTAGCCGAGGCCTTTTGAATGGGCTTGACGTTCATCTCCACACATCCAGGAAAATCATGATCATCACCGTTTCATCCCCTCGCAGTCCTTTCAACCAAAGTCTGCCGCAGCCCGGGCAGTTCGCCGTTCGCATCAAAGGGCAAGGCAAAAGGATCCTTTGACACCTCAAGCCCCCGGCCTAATGCCTCCCTGGCCAGGGCGGACGAAACGGCCAATTCATTAAGATTGGCCGTGTTGATGATCCATGCCACCCGCACGGAATCGGGATTCCAATGACCGATGGATCGAAGGGCGGCTTCCAGCGCTTCCCTGTCAGAGGCAAGCGCAATCGGAACCCGGCCTTTTTCAGGCGCAACCGCCGTGATGGAATTGATCGCCGTCATTTCATGGTCCATTTTGTCCACAACCCTCCGGTGGACAAAGTCGGCAAGCCCAAGGCCTATAGCATTGCCGCGGGTTTTTTCCGAAAGATCCCTCAGCACGATTCGGGTGATCCGCGGCCGCTCACATTCCTTTTCATAGATATTCATGATTCGACCGATGACTTTGGTATCAAACCCGGCCCCAGAGATGTCCTTGCCGATCTCATCAACCAGGAGCACGTCCAGGTGATCAAAGGGCAGACCCGCGTGGCGCTGCAGCGCTTCTTTCAACAACTCAGGCTCTCTTTCGAACACAGCCATCGCTGGAATGGCTTCGATCCGACAGACTGCATTGTTCTTGTCTTCGAGAATAGCCACTCCCCCGCGGATCGGGAGCTTTTCAAAAAGCACCTCGGCGATCTCCAGGATAGCCTTTACATAGGTGCTTTTTACGGCCAACTGGTGCATGACCTCGGCTCCGGCGATGCGCCCTAGTCCCACGACAGCCATCTTGATCAGGCCGGATTCAATTTCGCCAATGAACTCTGTATGCTCCTTGATCCGATTGACTAGGATAATATGGTCCGCATGAACGGCTGACCGGTCCGCGTAGACCGGACACCCTCGAACCTCGCCGATTTGGATGGGCTCAAGTCGGTCGTGGATTGGAGCTCCAAGCGTTTCCTCGGTCTGCCCCAAATGCCGGAGCACATCCATCTGCCCCCTGGCTGTGCCGCCGCCATGGCTACCCATGGCCGGCAGGATCAGAGGGCTTGCGCCCTTTCGCTTAACGGCCCACGCCAGGGTGTTCAACACCTCGACCATGCAGTCGATACCTCGGCTTCCGGCTGTGATAATCACTTTCTGGCCCGGCCCTACCTTTTTCAGCAATCCCGTCCGTTCGAGCTCAGAACAAACCGCCCGGGCTGCGTCAACCCCATCGGATCTCGCAAAGTTTTGGTCCACCACATAAAACGCAGGAAATTGGATCACGCTTTTTCGCATTCTTCGTCCCTCTAATGACTCATGAGAGAGGGAAGCCATAATGAGAGTTCCTGGAAAATCATCACGATCGCCAGGCCCACAAAAGTCAGAAACAGGTACGGTAAATTGGCCTTGTAGACATCTGTCACACTGATGCCTGGCGGCGCCACCGAGGCCATATAAAAAACCGACGGGCCAAAGGGCGGCGTTAGGTAGGATATGTGCATGTTCATACAGAAAATCACCCCGAACCATACCAAATTGAACCCGAGGGCCTCGACAATAGGAACGAACATGGGACCGGTCAGCAGCAAGATGCCGATCCAGTCTAGGAACATTCCCAGAAACACCCAGATGATCTGCATCACGATCACAATGCCCCAAGGCCCGAAAGGCAATGCCAGGATGGTGTTTTTGACAAACATCGCTCCTCCCGCGAGGGTGTACACCCCTATGATGGCTTGAGCCCCAAAGAAAAGCCACGTCAGCATGCAGGACACCCACAACGTTTCATAGCAAGCTTCTTTCATCACATACCATGAAAGACGACGGTTAATGATTGCGCTGACGAGCGCCCCAAAACAGCCCAGGGCTGCAGCTTCGGTAGGCGTGGCGATGCCGATGTAAATGGATCCAAGCACGGCAAAGGCAATGAAGGCCGGCATGATAAGGCCCTTGAGCATCTGAAGTTTCTTTTTTAAAGGGATGCGGCGTTCTTCTTCGGTTGCCGCCGGTGCCAAGTGAGGCCTCAGCCAGACACTGATCACGATGTAGCCAATGAAAAGGACGGCCAGAACTCCTCCCGGCAAGATACCGGCAATGAAAAGGTCGCCGATAGAAACGCCTGCCGTCATGCCATAAACAATGAAGACAATGCTAGGCGGAATGAGGGTCGCCATCCCCCCTCCGGAGGTGATGCTTCCGAGGGCTAGGCTTTTGTCGTACCCTCGATCCAGCATCTGGGGCAGTGCGATAAGGCCGAAAGTGACGATTTCAGCGCCGACGATGCCGACCATGGCGGCCATAACCACGCAGGCAACGATGGTGCCTATAGCCAGTCCCCCTCGCAAAGGGCCGGACCACACGTACACGGCATCGAAAAGCTGCTCGGCGACTCCCGACTTTTCTAGAATACACCCCATGAGAACAAAGAGCGGGACCGAGACCAAAGCGTAATTGAGCATCATGTGATATACGCGGGTCATGGTCATGAACATCGTCGCCGGCTCAAAAAGACCCAGCGTGAAGATCACCGCGGTCGCCCCCATGGTCCAGGCCAGAGGAAGGCCAAGAACCAGGAGGGCCACAAAAGTAGCAACAAGCAAAAAGGTGATCAGTTCAATGCTCATAGCTCTTTCCCGGTTGCGAGGAAGTGGACATCCCGAATGAGTTTTGCTAGTCCCTGCATCAGCAGCATCAAGACTCCGATAAAGAAAAGGATCTTGATAGGGTAAATCGGCGGGTCCCAGGGTGTGCCGGATGTTTCCCCAATTAACATCGATTGCATGGCAAATTCAAATCCCACCCAGAGCAGTAAGCCCATATAAAGGGTGAAAAAGGGGAAGGTGAAGATGTCCAGCACCCGTTGCCCGCGCGGGGAGACTTTTGAATACAGCATATCGATTTTTACATGGCGGCCTACCTGCAAGGTCCAGGCCGCTCCGAGAATATAAAGGATGGCGCAAAAATAGATCATGAGCTCGCTGGCCCAGAGCGTTGGTTTCCCGAAGACATAGCGCGAAACAACTTCATAATAGATACAGAGAAGGGTGGGAATCATAACAAAAGATGTGATCTTCCCCAGCTTTGCATTGAACCCATCAATTATGGAAAGGAGTTGTTTCATCGGGATTTACCCTGAAGACGGGGGGGCTCATAGGTCCCCCCGGTTGTTAGAAACGGTTACTTGATTCTCTTGATTTCCTTCAACCATTCGACTTGCGCGTCAATTACCTTCTTGGACATGGGTGATTTTTCAGACCATTCCTTCCAAACGGTGCCGCGCACGAATTCACGAAGCCGCTGAATCTCCTCCGGAGACCAGGTCAGAGGCTTGGAGCCTGTGGCATCCATTTCCTTCATGGCCTTAAAATCCTCAATAGCGAGCGTTGCAAGTTGGTGTGCGTTTAGCTCACGGATCATGCTCACCAGGATCTGCTTGATGTCAGCCGGTGTCTTTTCCCATTCTTTCTTGTTGATGGTAAAATCACTGATCGGCATGGAGCGGTATTCCGGGTAAATATAGTACTTGGCCACACGAGAGAAACCCATCCGGTGATTGACGGATGGCGTGGACCAGTCGGCGCCGTCCACGACCCCTTTGTCGAGGGCGCTGTAAGCCTCCTCACCGGGTAGAACCACCACACCGGCTCCCAAATGTTTCAGCATATCGGCTGTCATTCCTTGAGGCGAACGGATCTTGTGGCCCTTAAAGTCCTCCATCTTGTAGGCCGGAAACTTCAGGAACATGGATTCACGGCCCCAAAGCACGACGCCGATGCAGACCCCGTTGTAAGGAGCATAGAGCTCCGTCATCAGCTGCATTCCTCCGCGGTAGTGAAAGAACGCTTCAAACTCCCAGGGTTGTTCATAGGCAAACAGGAAGTCGGTTAAAGGGGCAAAGGCTGCTTCCTTGCCGACAAAATAACCCGGCCAGACGTTGATGACTTGCAAGATGTTGTTTTTTAAAGCGTCAATGGTCTCGAAGGTAGGGACGATTCCGCCCGCCGGAAAGGGAGTGATTTCGAGTCTGCCGTTGGTGGCTTTTTTCACTTTCACGCAAAATTCTTCGAGCAATTTGTAGGGCGTCTCTCCTGCACTCCAGAGGGTTTGAACTTTCCATTTCATGGGCTGCTGCGCTGACGCCGGAGCATCCACAAGGATTACGGCGACCATCATGAAAGCGATGGCCATGATCAACACCCGTCTGCCTGCTGCCGATCTCTTCCTGTTCATTGATCATTCCTCCTTTTGGGTGAATGGGTTGTTGGATGATGCGGCCCCTTGAGCCCTATGCAGATAGCCAGGCCCTCGGAAAACCGCCGCTTTCGCCTAGGGGGATACGTATAAAAACATGGATGATCCAATCATCCGATGACTGATTTTCCATGTCAAGCACTTTTTCCAGATCCTGTGGTTCTCAACAAAAGCGTGGGTCTATGGGGATGTCCATGAAATAATAACTTCAGAATCTGAACAGGCCGTATCTATCAACCTGAAGGGCACAGGACTACTCGGCCCTAATTAGGACCGCAACCAGCTACCGGCAGCTGTTCATAAAGGATTTTCTGTGATACCAAAACTGATTTTAAAAAGTTCCCTTCTCTAATTATCCTTCCGCACCCCCGGATTTTCCAAACCTGGAAATGAACTACCCCACCAAATATCCGATCTTTACCCTATATGAAAACCGAGCTCCTTGAACAACTGATAGAGTCCGACCTTCTCAGGATCGACTCTATCCTTTAAGGTTAGCACTCAATACTGAATAATAACCAGCAAACTGGATATGATAACATGCTAAATATTCCCGAAAGCCTCATCGCAACTTTCAGCTCTTTTCTCAAGGAGAAAAACATACAGGTCACATTACACTATTTTTGAAAAATGGCTAATCCTACAAATTATTGGTAGGGTTTGGCAGTCTGATTCACAAAGCTGAATCCTCCTGAAGAATTTCCCATGAACATGGAAACTTCAAAATGATTCGTGGCAAAAATATAGATAGAGCCACAAGCCGGAATCGCAGCACCACCGAAGAAGTTCTCCAACAAATCAACTTTTTGCTCTCTTTGTTTAGTCAACGCAAACTCTCCGTTCGCCACGGCATCGCCATTAGAATCAAAGACAGCTATTGAAAAGCTTGCGGGAGCAATTCCGCAAAATACCGCAATTCCGGTCCACCAATAATTATCTTTGGCATAATAGGGGAACACTACATACCAATCATATTCTTCAGCGGCACCTCCGATTGGAAAAAGCAAACATAACACTATTACTACAATCGCCTTTTTCATAATCATCTCCTCCTCGTTTGAAATTTACTGTTTAGTACCCGTTTTGCCGGGCAGTTTTGAGAAAGGTGAGTAAAATCGTCCAGCTTGCTGTTTTGCAATGGGTTTGGAAATCTCTACGATTTTTAAGACAAAGCAGCAACCAGCTATTAGAAGCGAGAAAGCACAAATTTAGATGGGTCCAGGATGAACCCCCTCTTATTTCTGGATTATATCATGCTTCTCCTAGAATCTGAAAAAGCTTGCCACAAGAAATGATTGATAGTGCCATTTCCGACACTCGGTTGGATATGATTTCAGGATCTTGCGGATTTCTTCCGTTCGGCCTTCATGTAGTTGTCGACGGCCGCATGCAGTGTGTCCGCCGCCAAACCGGCGCAGTGCCAGTGATCCCTGGGCAACCCGCCGACGGCTTCCCGGATCATGGGTGAATCGATGTCCAGTATTTCTTCCGGGCTCTTGCCTTTGGCCAGATCCACCGCGGCACATACGCAGTTGAAGCTGTGGGCGCACCCGTTGGTCCAGGAAGACCCTTCCACCACACGGTAGTCCTTGAATCTGAGGCGGATCTCCATAACGTCGCCGCAGCTCCCTAGCACCCGTGCTTCGCCGTCCGGCTCGGCCACTTGAGGATTGAGCCAATAATAGACGGCAAACCACGCTGCGGTTATGAGAAGAAGAATGCCCGCCCCCAGAAGGAGGCTCCATCCGTTCATGAGCGGGGCTATGCCGGCGTGAAAAGGCCGCCGGCCGAGGGCCATCGGCTGGAAGAAACCCTGGTGTCCCCGGCTGTCACAACCAGACATTCCACGCCCGGCAGGGTTTCGATAAGATCCCTGCCGTTTTTGGGCCCGGCCACAAAAACGGCTGTTGAGAGTGCGTCGGCCAGGGTAGCGCCGGCTGCCAGGATCGTTACGCTTCGGCTTTCTTGGGCCGGACGGGCCGAATGAGGATCGATGAGATGATGGTAGACCTTTTCCTCATCGAAGTACACCTCATAATTGCCCGATGTGGCGGCTGCGCCGTCTTTCATGGTAAAGGTTTGCAATGCCGGTTCTCCCTTGTCCGGGTTTTGAACCGCCACCCTCCAGGGGCTGAAGCGACCGCGGCCGCCCATGGTGAGGATATCGCCCCCTGCATTGATCAGTGCGTGTCGGATACCACGGCGCTTTAAAACGTTCATGCCACAGTCAATGGCATATCCCTTGGCGATTCCGTCCAATGTTACGCCCATGCCTTGCTTGGCAAAACGCACCATCCGTCCCTTGATCCGCACTGCACCGGGATCCACGAGGTCCAGAAACCCGGCGATCGTTGCATCGCTCGGGGGCGCCTGATAAAGCTTGAAAGCGCTTTGGTAGAGATCCACCACCGGCTTGACGGTGATGTCAAAGGCGCCCTTGGTCGTGTCGCCCAACCGTAACGAGTGTTTCAGAAGGGCTGTGACTTCCGGGTCAAGGTCGGCCGCCCATCCGTCCCGGTTCAATGTCCCTATGGGGGAGAGGTCGTGGTGCCTGTCGAAGAGTCCCGCGACCCTTTGCATATCATCAAAGGCCAAAGAGATCGCATCGTCCGCTTCGTCCCGGGACGGTCCGATCACGGTAATGGCGGCAAAGGTGCCCATCATCATCCGGGTTCGGGTGATTCTGTAACGCCCTAGGCCGAAGGCCACGGCTTCACTGACAGGGAGCATCGGCGACAGGAGCAACCCTGCGCCCAGGATTCCGGAGTGTTTCAAGAAGGATCGGCGATCCATGGATGAGACGCTGAAGTGAGTATTCGCGGACATACGCATACCTCGAAGACTAAAGAGCCAGGGCCTCTTGTTCCGTCGGTGCGGGGTGGTCCTCGACCTGAAACAAGGGGCGCGGGCTGTAGGGTTGAATCGAGTGGGCCATGAAACAGGCCTTAATGCAGGCATCATTACACTGCGGGCCATACTCCATACACTTCTTCTGATCAATACGAATGACGCCGTCGACCAACGCCACGGCCTCAGCCGGGCAGGCCCGCACACAGGACATGCAGTGCATGCAGCCTATGGCGCAGATTTCATGAGTCATCTTGCCCGTATCTCGGCTGCTGCAGCGCACAACGGCGCGTGCCTTTTTGGGAATCAGGGTTATCAAGCCCTTTGGGCAAGTCTTCACGCACTGGCCGCACCCCACGCAGAGGGCCTCATCGATCACAGGAAAATGGTTCTCCATTGTAACCCAGGTTCCGGACTCAAAAGAGAAAAGCTAATGATGTTAAACAGTTGCCAACATTGATTCTGTGACTACACATCTCTTAAACCCTT
>JAFGDM010000054.1 GCA_016932115.1 Deltaproteobacteria bacterium
ACGCCGGTATGCTTAACAAAAAGTGGATTGATGAGTACTGTATGAACGGAGGAGAGGGTTGCGTCCGCAAGAAAAAATTCGAGGAGGAGGGATACGTGTCACCCGACTATGTCCTTCCCGATGGGACTGTGGACCAAAAGCTCAAGAAGTGGGTTACCGGGAAATGACGGGCGGAAAAAATAGGCGAGTTGACGAGGTAACCTTCAAGCAACCGTTGCGTTCATAATATGAGACGGAAAGAAAATGAAGAACGATCACGGTGTGACTGAGTATTTTCCCGGCTGTCACTCGGTTAATGACGCTCTCCGAGGCCTGATCTCAATTATTAAAAGGCAAAGAAGGGCCCAACAAGATCATGGAGAGTGCGGTTTTAAATTAACGGCATAATTGCCCGCTGCCATTCACCCGGTAGCCGGATAGAAGCCCTGTGCGCCACCGGGGGTTTACAGTAGACACAACTGTATATATTAAGTGCCTGTCAAGCATCTTCCCCTATCTTCTTGTTTGCGCTCCGCCAAAGTCCCGGGATCGGTTCACTGCCCCCTTGAAAGCATCTGGACAATGATGCTAATGTGCTTGAGGAAGTGACAAGATGACCAAAAAAGAAACCATCCTTAACGTTGCCACCAAGCTTTTTTCGGAAAAAGGGTACCGCAATACGGCAATTGCTGAATTAGCCAAGCTTACGGATGTAGCCGAAGGCACGATTTTTTATCATTTCAAGACCAAGGAAGGGCTTTTTCTGGCAATCCTCGAAAACATCCGGCAAACGCTGATTAGCGAATTCGAAGCGTTTTTTAGAGGAAAAAACTTTGAATCAGGGCTTGAAATGCTGGAAGGCTGCATCTTTTTCTACCTGTATCTCGTGGGCACCAAAGAGGAGTTATTCCTGATTTTGCACCGCTACGACGCCTATGAACTGGCCCAGGTAAACCCGGTGTTTCGCAAGAATTTTTCAACCATTTACAACTTCATTCTCGATACCTTTGAAAGCGCCATCCTCCGGGGTCGGCAGGACGGATCCATTGAGGAGCTCCCGCCTGGAAAAACGGCGTTTATCGTTTTTGCCATGGTTGACGGCATCGCCAGGCTAAAAACATTCAACCTTTATGATTCCAGCGCTCTTTTTGAACAACTGATCGCCAGTTGCCGCCGCATGCTGCAAAAGCACCCGGGGTGATGGATGGCGCTTCACGGAGTCATTCGATTTCACTAATGCCTAGCTTTTTCATTTTGCGCCAAAGGGTGGTTCTCGGTATCCCCAAAATTCCGGCGGCCCGCACCTTGTTATAATTGGTTGCTTCAAGGACCCTGACGATATGAGCTCTTTCCTGCTTCGCCAGGGTGGTCAAATCATCGCGCAACACGGTGTCCACATCCAGCAGCCGAAGGTCTTCAGGCAGATCATCGGCCCGTAACCAACGTTTTTCGCCCAATGCCACGGCGCTGCAAACCATGTGCTCTAATTCCCTCACATTTCCGGGAAAGGAATAGCGCATCAGGGTTTCCATGGCGTGATCGGTCAAACCCTCGACGTCTTTATTGTATAACCTATTATAATAGCTAATGAAATGCTCCACGAGCTGAGGGATATCCTCTTTGTGTTCACGCAACGGCGGAATCCGAATCACCACCACCTTCAAGCGAAAAAACACGTCTTCACGAAAACGACCGGCCTTGACCTCGTGCTCGAGGTCCTTGTTCGTCGCTGACACCAGCCGTACGTCCAGGGAAACAGGCTTCGCGCCGCCTACACGAAACAGCTTCCTTTCCTGAATGAGCCTGAGCAGCTTAACCTGAGTGGAAAGCGACATTTCCCCTATCTCATCCAGGAAAACCGTCCCCCCTTGGGCGGCTTCGAACAATCCCGACTTAACGCTGTCCGCGCCGGTGAAAGCACCTTTTTCATGCCCGAACAACTCGTTTGCCGCAAGTTCCTCGGTGAAGCCGCCGCAATTGAACGCTACAAAAGGTTTTTCTTTTCTCAAGCTGCCATGGTGAATAGCCCTTGCCACGAGTTCTTTTCCTGTGCCGCTTTCACCCTGAATAAGCACGTTGCAGTCGATTTTAGCCACCTTGTTGATGACCTTGATCAATTCCCGGATTTCAGAACTGATACCCAGAATTCCTCGTGTGTTATCCTTCTTGAGAAGCTCCTCCTTGAGCTTCTTGTTTTCAGCCATCAGAAAAATTTTATCTGCGGCCCGTTTTAAAACCGATAATATCTTGTCCGGTGTTAGTGGTTTTTCAACATAGTAAAAGGCGCCCTGTTTGATGGCCTTAACCGCATCGTCCACAGAGGCGTAGCCGGTGAACAGGATTACCTGGGTTTCGGGAAAGCGGGCTTTGATACGCTCCAAAAGCTCCATGCCGTTCATTTCAGGCATTCTGATATCGGTCATAACGATATGAAAGGGAGACTGAAACATACGATCGAGGGCTTGGTAAGGGCTCTCGAAAACCTCCACCTCGTGACCGCGCCGGCCGAGAATGCGGCTGATGCTCTTCAAGGCCAGAGGCTCGTCATCCACAACAGCCACTCTCAGCGAACTGACTTGTTTGGTCTGGTTCAACCGGATCATCTCCAACGACTAGGGAACATCATTCTGGATGGTAGGAGAGGCTTCGCAAGGCAGGGTGATTGTGAAAACGGTCTTCTGACCGGGGACGCTCTCCGCCTCGATGCGGCCGCCATGTTTGGTGATGATTCCATGGGACACGGAAAGCCCCAATCCGGTTCCCTTGCCCACAGGCTTGGTGGTAAAAAAAGGATCAAAAATATGCGGCAGCAGGTCGGCGGGAATGCCGGCTCCGTTATCCTCCACTTCAACCCTGAGAAAAGCGGCTTCATGTCTTTTAAGTCGTATTTCGATCCGCCCCCCATCCCCAACTGCATCAAGAGAATTTAAAACCAGGTTCAGAATGACCTGTTTTAACTGCTGCCTGTCTCCTTGAATTCTGGGCAGATCCGATTCAACTTCAACA
>JAFGDM010000055.1 GCA_016932115.1 Deltaproteobacteria bacterium
CTGCAGACGGCCCTAAATTTGCGAACACCATGCGCGAAATGGTCAAGCAATTGAATCTCGAATAAGCGATCGGCGTGGGTTCTCGGTAAAAGAAGGGGTTTGAACGATATGGATGGGAAGAGGGCATTGGCGGAAAAATTCAGTGATGTGGCGATGTTCAGGAGCTGCGAGCAGTGCGGCTGCTGCAGTTCCGCCTGCCCCGTCACCGGTGTCAACCTTTTCAATGTGAGACGGATTGTAAGGCACATTGAACTCGATCTCCCGGAAGAAGTGTCAAAGACCGGCCTGCCCTGGGCCTGCACGACCTGTGGACGGTGTGAGACGGTGTGCCCGAACGGCATTGCTATCCTTGATATCATCAGGCTCCTCCGGGCCATGACGCCTGAGACAATGGTTCCCGATGAGGCTCCGCCATGCGCTGCGGCCTGCCCGGCAGGCATTGATGTTCCCGGTTATCTAAGATGGATCGCCCGGGGAAAACCGGAAGAGGCTTACAAGGTAATACTTGAAAAAGTGCCCTTCCCGGGTGTCCTGGGCCGCGTTTGCATGCATCCCTGTGAGACGAAATGCCGCAGGAAAGAGGTCAACCAGCCTGTCGCCATCTGTGCACTGAAACGATATGCGGCCGACAAGGGCGGAGACCTCTTCAAGGCGGCCCTGCAAATCAGAGAGGAAACAGGCCGAAGAGCGGCTGTCATCGGGTCGGGACCTGCAGGGCTCAGCGCAGCTTTCTATCTCAGGAAAAAGGGGCATGAGGTGACGGTATTTGAGGCAAGGCCGAAGCCCGGAGGGATGATGAGATACGGCATTCCTTGCTATCGTTTGCCTGAGGGGGTGCTGGACAAAGAGATCCGGCAGGTCCTGAGCGCGGGCATCAAGCTTGAAACAGGCAAGAAGCTGGGGAGGGACATCACGCTGGATCAGTTGAAAAGAGATGGTTACGAGGCGGTCTTCATCGCCACCGGCCTCCAGGAGAGCCGAAGGATTGAACTCGAAGGCTCCGACCTTGAAGGCGTGCTCTGGGGGGTCGATTTCCTTTTCGAAGTGAGCGAGGGCAAAAAGGACATGCTCAATGGCAGGGTGCTGGTGGTGGGGGGCGGCAATGTGGCTGTTGATGTGGCCCTTACCGCCTTGCGAATAGGCGCCGAAGAGGTGAGCGTAGCGTGTTTGGAAAACCGGGAAGAGATGCCGGCCAGCCCTTGGGAGATTGAGCAGGCCCTGGAGGAAGGGATAAAGCTCCTTCCTTCCTGGGGCCCTCACCGCATTGTGGGAGAAAACGGCAAAGTGAAGAGCATTGAGCTTGTCACCTGCACCTGTGTGTTCGATGAAAAGGGTACCTTCCGCCCCGCTTTTGGTGAAGAAAAAAAGACCCTGGAGGCTGATCATGTGATACTGGCCGTTGGGCAGTCTGCCGACCTTTCTTTCCTTTCCGGTGAGGAAAAGATCAAGACTGAGAGAGGCCTTATCGTTATCAATCGTGAAACCCATGAAACCGGCATGCCCGGGGTGTTCGCGGGGGGAGATGCAGGCGACGGGGCAGGCACAATAATCAACGCTGTTGCCGCCGGCCGCAAGGCCGCCGGTTCTATGGACAGACTTCTGGGGGGAGACGGGATTATCGATGACAGGTTCGCGGAGAAGGTGGATGCCGTGTCTTACACCGGGAAGAGGGACCGTGGCTTTGCAGACCTTACGAGAAACTCGGCGCCGACCCTCTGCCTGGAAGAAAGGCTCGGCAGCTTTAAGGAGGTGAATCTCCGTTTCAGTGATGAACAAGCCCTGAGCGAGGCCGGTAGATGTCTCCAATGTGATTTTGAGATCAAGCTGGCCGGGCGACTCCGCTTGTCGGAGCGTTAACAACGATAATAACCCTATGCGCATCTTATTGGTGGAAGATGATTTGAAGATCGCCTCCTTCGTGCTCAAGGGGCTGAAGGAAGCAGGCTTCGCCGTAGACCATGCCGCGGACGGCGAGGACGGGCTCCACCTTGCTCTCCACGAACCTTACGATGCAGCGGTCATAGACATCATGCTCCCGAAACTGGATGGTCTGACGCTGATTGAGAGGCTCAGGGCGGAAAGACGCAACACGCCGGTTATTATTTTAAGCGCAAAAAGAGCCGTGGACGATCGGGTGAAGGGGCTCCAGGCAGGCGGAGACGATTACTTGACCAAACCCTTTTCGTTTGCCGAACTTCTGGCTCGAGTGCAAGGTCTGATCCGGCGAGCCGCGCGATCATCGGCGCCCGCTCTTCTTCGAGCAGGGGATCTATCGTTAAACCTTATTACCCGAGAGGTTCGCAGGGGCAATGAAAGTGTCGATCTCCAACCTCGCGAGTTCGCGCTCCTAGAGTATCTTTTGCGCCACCAAGGCCATGTCCTTTCCAAAACCATGATCTTGGAACACGTTTGGGATTTCAACTTCGATCCTCAGACCAACGTGGTTGATGTGCTGGTCTGCCGGCTGCGGAACAAGGTGGACAGGGATTTTAAAAACAAAATGATCCACACCATCCGCGGAGTCGGCTATGTTCTCAAGGCCTCTTAGAGACCTAACCCACACGGTGGGGTTCAGACTCACCCTCTGGTACTCGGGCATGTTCATTCTGAGCATGTCGATGCTCTTTGGTCTTATCTATCTCATTCTCTCCGCTTCCCTAAAACAGCAGGACCACGAGATGATTCAGTCGCGGCTCCGCGAACTTTCAACCGTTTACGCTCAAGGGGGTGTGGAGGCTTTGGAAAGGGAGGTGAGCGGCGAGAAAAAATTTAAGAAGCGCAATGCTTTTCTTGTCCGCGTGGCCGATTCCGGCAACAGGACGGTGTTTCTGATCCTCCCTTACCAATGGGCTGACTTCGATTTTAAGGTGCTTGAGGAGAAGTCCTTTGACGGTTGGTTCAAGCTTTTCTCAAGAACAGGGAAGGACGTTCTCGAGGTGGCGTCGAGCCCCCTGGCGTTCCGTTACACCCTTCAGGTAGGGAAAAGCACGGAGGACAGAGAAAAGGTTCTGCGGAATTTTCTGCGGATTTTCGTGGCTGCGCTCATTCCTCTGGTTCTATTAGGTTTTGTCGGTGGGATTTTTCTGTCCTACAGATCTCTCCGTCCTATCCGGCAGCTCACGGAAACGGTGCGATCCATCAGCAGCGGAAGGATGGATGCGCGTGCCCCGATGCTCAGAAGCAGGGATGAGCTGGGAGATCTCGTCATCCTTTTCAACAGCATGGTTGAGAAGATCGAAAGGCTTATCCGAGCTATGAGGGAGTCGCTTGACAATGTGGCTCATGATCTCCGCACACCGATGACGCGAATGAGAGGTATCGCTGAAATGGCATTGCGAAGCGACGGAGACGTGGAAGCTTCCCGTGAAGCCCTGGCCGACTGTCTGGAAGAATCCGACAGAATCCTCAAGATGTTGAATACCCTCATGGATATTTCAGAAGCCGAATCCGGCACCATGACCCTGGAACTCCGGGAAGTGAAGGTGCGGGATGTGATGAAGAAGGTGATGGATTTGTACGGCTACGTGGCTGAAGAGAAGGAATTACATATAGAGACGAGATGCCCTGAAGATCTTTCTTTTGTTGTTGATCCCTTGAGGATCGGACAAGCCTTGGCCAACCTCCTTGACAATGCCGTCAAGTATAGCCCTTGGGGAGGGAATGTGGAGGTCACCGCAGAGCAAAAAGGCGACGGGGTCCTGATAGCCGTCAAGGACGCGGGCATCGGAATGGGACCGGGAGAACTGCCTAGGATTTGGGATCGCCTCTATCGGGCCGACCAAAGCCGATCCCAAAAAGGACTCGGCCTGGGATTGAGCCTGGTCAAGGCCATTGTGGAGGCACACAAAGGGGAGGTTGGTGTCTCAAGTGAGCCGGGAAAAGGTTCTGTTTTCACGTTGTATCTTCCTTTGCACGCATCATCGGACGCACTTTAGAACCCGAAGCTTTCAAAATTGTAATGTTCAGGAAAGGTTGTTGAAAGATTCATCGCTTAGACTCCTTCCTATCGATGATGTCCACCCTCCGTTGAGGCGTCGTGGGGAGGGGAAAGGGAGCACAAGGTTTTTAAGAAAGGGTTTAAGCGATGGCAAAAAAACAAGACAACACGGCAGAAAGGCCCGAGCTTGAATTGGTCGAATGCACCCGTCAACCCGGGAAGCTTCGGTTGTCTCAATACGCTTGCGGGAGAAGGTATCTTCGCGCGCAGGACAGCTTGGAGGAGATACCGGAAAATGACTTCGGCATTACACTCAGATGGAGTCTTCAGTTGTGCCGAAATTGCCCGCAGGGTTTGAGCCGTTCCAAGAACATCAAATTGGAATCCACGCCACAGCCGCTGCGCAGGGGTAAAAGGATTCGCTTCGGTAAGAAAAAAAAGACGCTGATTCCTTTTCAGTGCACAGGTAAGGATGGAGGATGAGTATGGGTGCTCTAATTGAAGGTCTTCGGTGGTATCTGATCGGTTTTTGCGCCATAGGCTTGTCTTTTTTTTCGGTTTCTCAAGGGTTTACAGATCCCGGAGTCCAAACCTTGGATCTAAAAATTGCAATTTCCCACGTCGTCAAAACGAATCTTGCGGCGATTGTTCACGTGGAGGCTTTAAGAGGGGAAAATGCTTTTTTACCGGTAGGGCCCTTTGACCATGAGCCTCTTCTGCAATATGCTTACATGTTTCCGAAAAATGGCTTCGGCGGATCAAATCCGCAAGGTACGGGTGTTATCCTCGACCAAAGGGGAAATATCCTAACCACCCATCATGTTGTGGGAGGCGCAAAGGAGATCGTCGTTATCCGAGACTCGGGAGAGCGGTATTCGGCAACCTTAATAGGCTCCGACCCAAAAACGGACCTGGCTGTGATCCGTGTTTTTTCGCAGGATCCCCTGCCCCATATTTCTTTTGGAGACTCGGACAAACTGGATATGGGCGAGTGGGTGATTGCCCTGGGCCATCCGAGAGATCGGGATCCCATCGTGAGTAGTGGAATCATCAGGGCAAGACATCGAAGAGGGATCACGGACCCCGGCACCTTCAAAGATTTCCTCCAAACCGATGCAGCCGTCAACAACGGATACAGCGGAGGACCTTTGTTAAACCTGAGGGGCGAAGTGATCGGAATCAATTCGGCTCTCGTATCGGAATCGCCTGATTTTGATGGGATTGCTTTTGCCATACCGGGTAATATTGCGCTCCACGTAGTGGAGAAACTAATTACCTACGGGCAAGTGAAGCGGGGCTGGCTGGGCATTCGCATCAAGGACCTTCCATTCAGGAGCGGCCTTGCTGCAGGCCTTCAAAGAGGCGCCCTGGTCTGTGATGTGTTGCAAGGCGGACCGGGTGACAAGGCGGGCTTGAAAAAGGGCGATGTTATAATCGCCTTCCAAAACAGGCCTGTTGACGATGTGGGATTGCTGCGTGAGGCCGTTGCGAGCGCCTCGGAGGGAGAAGAGGTTAGTCTCACCATCCTCCGTGAGGAGAAAGAGGAAGTCGCGGTCGCCCGAATCGGAAGTGCGGAAGATCTGAACAGGGTCCCCACAGCGCCCATAAAAAACCATCTGGGGGCAGATATGAGACCTGTGACAATCGAGGAAGCCAACAAGTTCAAGATCCAGCCGCATCAAGGGGTTATGATTACATGGGTAGATCCGCAAGGGCCTTTCGGCCAGGTGGGGTTTGAGGCGGGAGATATTATCCTAGAAGTGAACGGCCGCGCTTTCAAAAACTCGGAGAGTTTTTCCCCTTTTATCGGATCCCTTGATCCCGGCCGGCGCATCACGATTTTTGCTCTTGACCACAGGAGTGGTCATAAAGGATATGTTCAAATCAAAGTGAAGTGACAAAATCAGAAAGGAGAAAATGAACATGGTAAAAAAACCTGGGAAATTTGTGCTTTCAGTGTGTAGTCTGGTGTGTTTCATCCTCAGTTTGGGTGTTGTATCATACTTTGATACCGCTCGTTGCGAGGCTGCAAAAGCAGCGGCCGACATTGATCTTATACCGGCTTCCTTCGCCGAACTGGCAAAAAAGGCCAGCCCGTCTGTGGTAAACATAAGTACCGTGAAAACCGTCAAGGGAGGAGGAATCATGCCGATGCCCTTTGGACAGGGGGATCCGTTCAGGGACTTTTTCGAGCGTTTTTTCCGCGATCAGATGCCGAGGGATTTCAAACAACAGAGCCTCGGAACAGGCTTCATCATCGACAGGCAGGGTTATATACTGACCAACAACCATGTGGTGGAAATGGCCGACGAGATCAAGGTAAAGCTTTCCGATGGAAAAGAATACGAAGCCAAGATCGTCGGGCGGGACCCAAAGACGGATCTTGCTTTGATCAAGATTGAATCCGATGAAGGCTTACAGCCTCTTCCTCTGGGTGATTCGGAGAAGCTCGAGGTTGGAGAGTGGGTGGTAGCGATAGGGAATCCCTTCGGCCTGGGCAACACTGTGACGGCGGGTATTGTTAGCGCCAAGTATCGTCAAATCGGCGCCAGCTCCTATGACAATTTCATCCAAACCGATGCATCAATTAACCCGGGTAACAGCGGCGGACCTTTGCTGAACACATCAGGCGAGGTTGTTGGAATTAACACGGCGATCTTTTCACAGAGCGGCGGAAACATCGGCATCGGGTTTGCCATCCCGGTGAAGATGGCGGAGGATTTGCTGCCCCAACTCAAGAAAGGCCGAGTGGTCAGAGGATGGCTGGGAGTCATGGTTCAGAAAATCACACCTGAATTAAGAGAAAAGTTGGGTTTAAAGGATGATAAGGGTGCCCTTGTCGCCGACGTTACCACGGGAGGTCCTGCTGAAAAGGCCGGAATTGAGCGGGGAGACGTGATCGTTGCCTTTGATGGGAAAGAGATCAAAGAAATGCGCGACCTGCCGTTTGTTGTTGCCTCCACCCCGGTGGACAAAGCGGTCGATATCGAGGTGATACGAAAGGGAGAGAGAAAGCGTTTCGATGTGAAAATCGGAGAATTAAAAGACGAGCAAGAGGGTATGCTGGCCGCAGAGGTCAAGCCCCGCCTCGGCATGAGCGTGGAAGAACTCACACCGGAGCTGGCCAAAAATCTTGGTTTAAAGGAATTGAGCGGAATTGTAGTGGTTCAGGTGGAGGATGATTCACCTGCGGCAGCGGCGGGTCTGAGGCCGGGCGACGTTATCCTGGAAATCGACCAAAGCCAGTTAAAGAGCATCGATGATTTCAACAGCAGGATTGAAAAGTACAAGAAAGGCGATACCATCCTGTTGCTGGCCAAAAGAAGGGGGGCCACTGTTTTTATGACCCTGAAGGTGACGGATTAACCTCCAGGGCGTTTTCGTTGCCCTCAGGATATGGATCCCCTTACTCTACGGGCGCCATGAATCATGGCGCCCGTATTTCATCGATGCATTGCAATCCCTCCTCCCACTGTGATAGAGTCGAAAACCTGAGCGCAAAAGTCTTTTGTATGCGCAGAAAGGCCGACCGGAAAAGAAGGAGCCGAATACTTCATAGAAATATTCAAAGAATGAGAAGCATTTGATTAAGAGGAGAGAAATTATGAGGCGGGAGCAGGAAATTCGTAAGGCGGAAGGGAAACTTGGGGTGCTAATCCCCGGGTTGGGAGGGGCTGTAAGTACTACATTCCTGGCAGGTGTGGAGGCTGTGAGGCGAGGGCGGTCCCTACCCATCGGTTCCTTGACTCAAATGGGTACGATCCGGCTTGGAAAACGCTTCGAGTATCGGATACCGGCTATCAAAGACTTTGTTCCTCTTGCCGACCCTGCTGACCTGGTCTTCGGAGGGTGGGATGTGTTTCCTGCAAATTGCTACCAGGGAGCCCTGGAATCAAAGGTCCTCCGCAAAGACGACCTGGAGGGGGTGCGCGCTTTTCTGGAAGATCTGGAACCCTGGCCGGCTGTTTTCAAACAGCAATTCGTCAAAAACCTTCACGGTTCCCACGTGAAACCCGAAGGTTCACATTTGGAGCTTGTGAATGCACTTAAAAGGGATATCGATTCCTTCAAGAAAGCCCATCAGGTTTCGCGCTGCGTCATGGTCTGGTGCGCCAGCACGGAAGCTTATCTCGAGTCCGATTCTGTTCATTCATCCCTCGAAATGTTTGAAAAAGGTCTTAGGGAAAATCATCCTGCGATTTCACCCAGCATGCTTTACGCCTATGCGGCCCTGACAAGCGGCATTCCTTTTATCAACGGCGCCCCAAATCTTACCGTGGATGTTCCTGCGATGGTGGAGCTGGCGGAAAAGGAGGGGGTTCCTATTGTAGGGAAAGACTTTAAAACGGGACAGACTCTGATGAAGACCATTCTTGCCCCGGGGCTGAAAACGAGGATGCTGGGGCTTGAAGGATGGTATTCGACCAATATTCTCGGAAATCGAGACGGCCTGGTTCTGGATGACAAGGACTCCTTTAAGACAAAAGAAACGAGCAAACTCTCCGTACTTGACAGGATTTTGCAGCCTGAAATTTACCCGGATCTTTACGGGAATTTTTATCACAAGGTGGCCATCAACTATTACCCTCCCCGAGGAGACCAAAAGGAAGGGTGGGACTGTATCGATATTTTTGGTTGGCTCGGATATCCCATGCAGATCAAGGTGAATTTTCTTTGCAGGGACAGTATCTTGGCTGCCCCTCTTGTGTTGGATCTAATACTCTTTATGGATTTGGCCGCACGAGCGGACATGTCGGGAATCCAGGAATGGCTTTCCTTTTTCTTCAAGAGTCCGCAATGCGGCCCCAAACTGTACCCTGAACATGACCTTTTCATCCAGTCGATGAAACTTAAAAACACCTTGCGCTATCTTATGGGCGAGGATCAAATCACCCACCTCGGCTTGGATTACTATTACACGAC
>JAFGDM010000056.1 GCA_016932115.1 Deltaproteobacteria bacterium
AGAGGGCAGAGCGTATCTCATCATTCCCGCCGCGAGTAATCCATCTCGGCAGGCAAGATCCAAGCCCATGGCCTCTTTCACACGCCCCGGATGAAACGATAGCAGATAAAATCGTCATTGTCTACCCAAAAATACGCTGTAGTAATAGGTAATATAGGCGAAAGCAGGGAGGAGATGCTTGATATTGTTAAATTCTCTCATGAACTCGGTGTTGATACCCTAGGCCTGTCTATTTTGAGAGCAACCAAATATTCCCCCCTCAAAGAAATGGTAACAAATTATGATAATTATCACATTGAAGGCGAGTCCGGGAAAGTATACTCCGATATGTTATCGGTCGATGATCTTCAACAGGTAAGGAGAGACGTAAATGCTTCATTCTTTACTCTGCAAGTAATACTACGTGTATTAAAAAAGATGGTTATATATAAACTGCTAACATTTGGGCGTGTGTACAAGATAATCGGTTTTGCTGCAAGGAGAAAAATAGGAAAGATCGCAAAGAAAAGAGGAATAAAGATGGGCAAGGTCATCAAGGTGAAATGATAGACCTTCTTATTAGTTAGCCTGGGTTATTGCTTCCTTACAGTGGTAGCCTCTAGAGTAAGATTAGGGGTGGTAATCCTCTGCTCTCAGCACCAGTCAAGGATTTAGGTATACGATACGGTGTCACTCATCCACAAGGTGATCTGAAACCACAATAGATGATGTGATCTGCGAGTTCGGTTCATTTGGGCGCCACCTGCGTTTGCATGTTCAACCGGCCAGAGTGAAACAAAGTGGATCGCCGGTGTGTCGGGCCATCCCTTTTGTCCCCCCAACATCGCCATTTTATAATAGATGGAGCCTTAAACCATTTTCATTTTCCACTCTCGGAGCTTTTCATGGGGCCAGCGCACACAGAAGGCACGCTTGCCTTTTGTAACAAGCTTCGTGCATGTTTCATCACAGTCGGGATGACAGTGAATGATTTCACCTTCTTTTCCCTCCTTGACTTTTTCAGGCCATTCAGGATCAGCCCACAGCACCCGTGCAAGCCCTATCAAATCCGCCTTCCCTTCAGAGATGATGCGCTCCGCAAAGCTGCCTGATGCAATTCTTCCCGCAGCTATGACCGGGACGTTGATCTCTTGTTTGATGGTTGCAGCCAAATGGACCATATATCCTTCTTTCCTGGAGAATTTGATTACATCGGGAAGAAAAAAGGATTCGTAGGTACCTCCCATGCACGAAATGTAGGCTACACCGGAAGCAGCCAGCGACCTGGCGAATTGCACCGATTCCGCAAGTTTCAAACCATCCGGCAACCATTCGTCCGCTAAAAAACGATACCCCACCGGGAAATTACCGACGGCTGACTTGACTTCTCGCACAACTTCCATAGGAAATCTCTCCAGGTTCTCAAGGGAGCCGCCATACTCATCCACCCTCTTATTCGTTCTGGGTGAAAGAAAAGAGGAAAGAAGATAGCCTGTCCCACCATGCAACTCGACCATATCAAATCCGGCCGTCTTGACCCTAAGGGCTGCTTCGACAAAACGCTTTCTAATCTTCCTCATCTCTTCCACGGTCAAAGCCCTCGGGATTCGGCCAAAAGTCTTCACAGGGGATGGTGCAAGCGCTGGATCGGCGATAGCCGCAAACCGTCCCGCATGGTTGATTTGCAGGCAAGCCAGTGCACCCTGCTCCTTTATGTTTGCAGCCAGATTGGTCAACCCCTCCATGTTTTTATCCGTGTCCGCCCGAATGGTTCGATTGGAGCCACTGCCTGTCGGGTGATCCACTGTTGAGTTTTCAACTACAACCATAGCGACACCGCTTTTGGCCATCAACCGGTAATGCTCCAGGACCAGATCGGTCACCGTGCCGCCTTCTCCGGCATAGCCGAGGTAAAGCGGCGCCATGGTAAGCCTGTTCTTCAACTCTTTCCCACCGACCGAGATACTAGAAAAAAGGTGTGGATGCATATGAACCTCCCTGTGCTTGTTTGCTATATTGCCCCTTAAACGACTGTGATTTGCTTCACATATCCTATTTCGTATTTATACAGAGAAGAGATGATCCGAAATATAGTTGCACTAGCCGTCATGGTCGGTTTTCTTGCCGTAGACAGGCGCTACATCATCCACGCCCTGTTTTCTTTGATCCTTTCTTCAACCGTTTTCCTGAGCCAGTCTTCCAGCCCTCTTTCCAGATAGAACCTCGGGAAAAGCAGATCGTCATCCGGCGCAATCAAGCCCTCCTCAACGGCGATTTTCGCTAAAGCGGTGTAAGGATAGATTCGGACCCCTATAGTGATTTTCAGAGCATCGAGATTAAGATCATGAACAAATGCCAGACTTTCCTCCACAGACCGCTGCGTCTCTCCTGGCCCACCCAGCATTAAGAAACCCATGGGGGAGATGTTGTGATCTGAAAGCATCCTGGAGGCGTCGCGCACATCCTGTGCTCTAAAGTGTTTGTTCATCTCTTTCAGCATCTCGTCGCATCCGCTTTCAAAACCGAGACTCACTTCCCTGCACCCTGCCTTGGCCATTGCCGCAACAAGACTCTCTTTGAGGTTGCCCGGATACAGGATACACCTCCAAGCGATAGGGCATGAGCTTTCGGCAAGAAGATCGCAGAGGGCCTCTGCGTAGCTGGGTGGGAGATTGAATGTGTTGTCCACAAATTGGAAGCGCCGAAATCCTGCGTCGACCCATCGCGCAAGCGACCGGACAACTACCTCAGGGGATCGCTTTCGAATAAAACGGCCCTCAATGATTTCCGTGGAGCAGTAACTGCATTTCATGGGGCATCCGCGCCTCGTCTGAACAGGAATATAGAAATCCTCGCCTTCGTACGCAGCGGTGGAAAGAATTTTCGGATTCGGCAGAGGAAAGCGGTCCAGGTCCCTGGTAAAGCGTCTATTCCCCTCACAAGACCCGCTTCCGTAGAGATATAGCCCCGGCAAATGGGAAAAAAGCAGGCCTTTCTTCATGTGATCAAGCAACAAGGGAAAAGCCTCTTCACCTTCTCCCTGAATTCCTATATCGGCCTCCAAATAATCCAAGGCTTTCTGAGGAAACAGGCTGTACCCGGCCCCGCCGACAACGACCGGTGCTCCTGAGAATTCTTTACATGCTGCCACGACTTGCTTAGCCTGCTGCAGGAGGAACCTGGGGCCGGCGATGTTTTGATCATCGATATTTCTCACAGAAATCCCTATGACCCCGGGCTTGAACGCGCCCATGGTCTTTTTAAGAAGAGCATCTGGTTGTTTGACACCGATCAGATCGAGACACTCCACTTCGTGGCCTGCCTTCAATGTAGCTTGGGCCACGCAAGCCAGCCCGAGAGGAAAGGTAGGCAGGTTGATACTTTCTGTGTTAGCTGAGACGAGCAGAACTTTCATGTCGGAACCTGTCTTTTCAATAGACAAAATACCGCAAATCGCCTTAAAATACCATTCCGATGACCCGGCAATTCTAAGGCAGGGACAGATCTTGGAGGTTGAGGTGCCGAGTGGAAAAGTGTGAGATCCTGACAAAAAACGAATTGACAAACCCGGTAATGATTTATACAAGAAGCCCTTTGGATTTTGGGCAGGCCCGGCAGCTTGCAAATCAAAAAGCACGAGAATTGGGCGCTGAGCCCATGCTCCTTGCTTGGTATGAGGCAAAATCCGGGAAATTCTCCCCTCCTGTTGAGTGCTGTAGCGAAAAAAAGCCTGGTTGGATTGTTTATGCCGAGTCGAGGGGCGGGAGCATTACCATCGACATTAATGATGAGGATTATGTATTTATCTATCTTGACGCCTCAGGATAACGGGCGTTCACTGGTCCGCTCCAGATTTCCTGTCATTCAGCCTCGTAAGTGATTTGAGTTGCCAATCTCTTCAGGATCCAAAAGCATATCTCAAAAGTCCCAAAGGTTTTCCTCCTCTTAGAGAACAATGTCCACCAGGGTTTCATCGAGGTTTGGGAGTGACCGTCTCTACTGCAAATTTCTTGTCCTCGAAAGACGTTTCAAACCGGATCACCACATAATCCCCATCAGGAGCACCCGGCAAGGAGGTGTGATAGCTCTTGCTTTTCAACTTTCTTGAAATCACCGTACCAAGGGGCTTTCGAGTTGCCTGAAGCGTTTTCTGCCATTTCTCCTGTTTCACGGCGCCCTTGAAGTAGCAGGCGGCTTGGTCCCAACTATCGGAATATTTTCCCTCCTCGACAAGACAAATCCAGTTTTCCGCTGAGGATAATGCCACCCTGAGCTTATCGGATTCCGTGGCCATGGCCACACACACGGAAAGAACCACGGCCGTCCCAAGTCCCGCTGCCACTTTCCACGCCATTGCACGGACCTTTATGATTGTTTTTCAGCTCCTTTTACAGCATCTTTTGCCCCTGCCTTGATTACGGAAGGAGACCCTTCGCCGATCCACTAATCGATAGCGTCCTTATCAAGCCTCCGTGTCCTGCCGATCCGGATAGCAGGAATGTGGAGCTTCTACCGGAAGCACGATACATATAGATGGCAAAAGTCGTTCCCACTGTGAAAACACCGATGATACCGACCAGGATCAAAACATTAAACTTCCGCTGTCTCATTGTTCCTCCCTGGTCTTTGGCTTTAGTCCCTTACTTCCCATTCTCCTCTTAGCCGGTTTATCCTTTGCCTTCGTCACATTTAAACTTCTGACTGAAAGAAGCGCCGCCCTGGTTTTATCCCTCAGGTTGAGAGGTCCTTCCTTATTTTCCCACAAGCTGACCGAATACGGGGTTACTCCCACCAACTTCGCAAAAGCCGCCTGCGACAGTCGCAGTTTACTCCGAAGACTCTTTATGCTTGTCGATGTGAACCCGGCTTTCTTGGTATCTTTTGATGGTGCCGGAGGGGTCTCTACCTTTCCTCTTCTCACCCCGGCAAGCGGACGTTTCTTCTCCTTCTCAAGTGCTGCAATTCGCCTTCTGAGATCCAAAACGACTTTCTTCAGATCCGTGAGAGATTTCGCCATTACGCCGGCAGCGCTTTTAGCTTCCTTCCGGCTTACCCTGGAAATCTCCGCTTTCAGAACTTTCACGACATTTGCCATAATAATTTCCCCCCGTTCTTTCGCCCTATAGTTTGCTCAAGAAATACTACTTCTGGCGCACCAAATCAAGTCCCATTGATTTCAATGCACCTGCCGAATACTTCTTCGCGAATAGTCCAACCGTTCTGCTTCACTTAAATCTCACAAAGACAAAAAAGATACGGACAAGAATAGCTGAGCAAAAACAATGTAGAAAGGAAAAGGGGATGCGGCAAACATCCATTCTAAAGGGTAACCCTTCATGAAAACGCTAGCCGAACATATTTGAAATTTCGTAACACTTCGGCTTTCTGAAAACACCCTAAGCACCAAGCATGGGGGTCCCTCTCAGATTTGAAAAGTTGGAATCCAAAAACCAATACGTCTTGACTCCCGAAGAGCTTTTAAGGCATCAAGACTGGAGAAGAGCCATAATACCGATCTCCACAGACTCAGTTTTCCTGAAATTCGGTTTAAAATTCTTCTTGACAGAACCGCAAAAGGGGCTATAGTCATGAATATCCTTCAGACGGAGAATTTTTAATGGAGAAGAAAATGCAGTTGCAGTCTACGAACCTCGGCTTTTATTGCTTTAGGATCGTGTCTGCCCTGCTCCTTTTGAAATAAAAAATTGAGGGCTATGGGCGGACAGGGGATCCGCTCATAGCCGACGAGACTCTCGAAAAGCCATGGGCTCCTGCTCATGGCTTTTTTTCTTTTTTGCTAAAAAAGTTTCTTTTGCAAGCGCCGGCAGATAACCTATTAAACATGGGCGAAAGCGTTTCAATTAGAAGCCCAAGTAGGCCTGATAAAGCATGGAGGGGCAGAAGATGCATTTACATCTTCCAGCAAGAAAGCAAACCGAATTCGAATCCAAACCCATCACCCTCAATGAACGACTGGGGCTAATCGCGCTGATCGACGAGGGTATGCGCATTGGCTCACCCGATCTCCCCATTGTGTCAGACCTTTTCAATAACTTATGGGACCTTGTAAACGCCACCGTGTCCGGCAGCAGGATAGACAGATTCAAGCCGGAAGAGATGCATAACGGCTTCAGGACATTCGAGATCAATTCTGAGAGAGGAGATAATCTCGCGCGTCTAAACATGTTGTACCTGAAAAAACCACTCCCCTGCTACTACCTCGTTTATGTTGAAGTAGGAGGCCCATTTCGGAAAAGAGGTCTGGGTAACCGAATTCTTGAGTATTTCAAAGATTTTCTCATCGAGAAATCCGCGATAGGAATCCTGGACAACATCATCCCGGAAGAGGACCCCAGTTACACGATCTATTCCAAACACGGTTGGGAGCCTCTTGAAGCCTTCATAGCCGACGGCGCCGGATACAAAGAAGGAAATTTGATGATCTATGTCCCTTCCAGGTGGCAAAACAGGCAACTCCGAGATCCCATTCTGAAAATAGTGCACCATCTGAAACGCAAGCGAACCTCTATCGACATAAGGGACAATGAACTCATGGTTCAACGGACGATCGGTGAGTTAAAGGACCTTTATGACGCCCTTGTCGCCTATTTCAACCAAGAATTAGAGAAAGGCAGACCCACTGCACTCGCACAGTTCATGTTTACGCGTTTTGCCACTAAATTGATATCGTTCCGCCGCCGCATAGGAACGCTTATTGGATACACAGGAGGAGAATCAATTCAACAAATCGCGCTGGAACCGGCGATCTCAGAGCTCCCGGTCCGGAACTATCCTCCTTGGGAATTAAGCAGCAGGAACCCATCGGTTTTAGGTGACAAGGCAATCTGGTGTCGACTTCCCGACACTCTTAAAAAACACCCCGCTCGCTTCATCGAGTCTTTGCCCAATTACAACAGACCGAGCTTTGCATCCTGGTTGAAAAAGCGAGGAATGTTCCCTACCGACAAGCTGACCATAGGAGATCTTATGAATTTGGGATTTGATCCCACGCGATTGAAGGAAGTTGCCATAGACAACGAGAAATTCATCTTTGAACGCATGCAGGCGAGGCAGTTGTCGGATCTTCGCAGGAGAGAAGGGCTGCTAAGGCGGATAGGCTCAGAGATGGCCGATGCAAGACCGGGCAACGCCCAACTGAGAGTCAACCCCCCTATGCTGACGATCGAGGATAGAGGAAATGCTTATGTCCTTCGCCGCAAAGTAGGTGGCATACACTGGGAGGAAGCAATGGAAGAACTTCAAAATGTGCCGGTGTTGACAAAGATGAATGAGCCCATGAAAATTGACAAGGTGATTCTAAGCACTGTCCGCAAGGTAAACCGGATGATTTCAGAGAAACTGGGTTTGCGGGAAGAAACGGTTGCTGATTCGCTTACGTCCTTTGTCCCGTGGGATTTCGAGAACAATCAACCGCTATTAATGATCGATTTCACAAGTGTGTATCTGGAATCGGTGTGGGTTGCTTAAAATGACAACCCGTGAAAATGGGCAGTGTCATGAGGATGAAAATACAAGAACACCTCCGGCCTCTTCGCGAGAAGATGGAGATGCTCATTCGCAACCTCCTCGGTCCGGGTGATAGACGGCAAAATTGCTGAAATGGCGATCCCTGGTATCGAATCACTCTGGAATGATGAGAGGGGGCCCTTTCCGGTCTTGGAGTGTATCGAAGTTTATCTTCACGGGCAACGGAGAGATCAATCCACCATGTTGCGGCACTCTCATCGGCCTATAAGGTTGCGCGCAGAATAAAGAGGCTTTGCAGCACCAATTTTCTGTTACCTTTACCCGTAGAGGTTTGCCTGCAGTGTATGATGTTTTTTATAATATCCCAAGCTCGCTTGAGAATTTCTGTTTGGAAGCTACCTCTTTGATTTCCACGGCCATGGTTTTTTCCCGCAGATTTGCCTCGCCTGCGATGTGTTCAAGAATCTCCCCGTCGGCAACTTTATATTCGATTTTTGCTCCCACCATGTCGGCGGTTTCCAGAGACCCGACCCCTATTTTCCTGGAGAAACAGATTGTTGGGCCCCTTTCTTAAGGTGTTTAACCCGGCAATTATCAACCAAACTCCTTTATGCGTCAGCGCCTTGGTTCTCAAATATTTTTTACCTCGGCCATCAACTTATCAAACTTTTCCACTTCAACCACCGGCGATGTCGTAAAGCAGATCCCCGTCAACTTGTTTAAAGCAACGGAAGTCGCAAGGGCCTGTTCCGCATCAGGAAAATCAACCGTAAAAACAAGGTCATGTTCACCCAAAACCGCGTACATAGATACAACCTTTCCACCGTTCTCCTTTATGAGCTCAACAGCTTTGCTTGTTCTGGCAGAGCTGATTCCTTTTAGCGCCTCAGAAGAATACTTTCCGAACATCATAAATATCGGCATACTCGGCCTCCTTTTCGCTTCGTTGTTTTGTAAGATATGGGAGATGTTTTGAAAACGCAAACCCATCCCTAATGAAAAAGCACCTAACTGCCGAATGATCTAAGG
>JAFGDM010000010.1 GCA_016932115.1 Deltaproteobacteria bacterium
ATAGTTTGTACCCAGTATAGAAACACGCGTAATCGAAGTTATGCCACAACATCAAAGAGTTATGCCTTTTCTCAGTAGGAACTTCAGCCTAGAAGTGCCACAATCTCACCTTTCCGCACCTCGAAGGAAACATCTGACACCACCCTGATCTTACCGTAGAAAACGCTTAGATTGATTACTTGAAGCATAAACTCATACACCCAAATAAACTTCGATGACTTTTTCGTCCGCCCCTATTTCTTTTGGTGTTCCCTCCGCGATCTTAGTCCCGAAGTGGAGAACTATGATCCTGTCGGAAATGTCCATAATGGCTTTCATGACATGCTCGATCATGAATACGGTAATCCCTTTGTCCCTGATTCTTGTGACAAGTTTCATGGCTTCTGAGATCTCGGCAGGGTTCAAGCCGGCCATCAATTCATCGAGCAAGAGCAGTTCCGGGCGGGTAGCGAGGCCCCTCGCAACCTCGAGTCGCTTCTGGTTTGCGAGAGTCAAGTCTTCGGCCGGAGTAGCGGCCGCTTCGGACAGTCCCACAAAATCCAACCACTCCAATGCCTTTCTCATGGCATCCGGTTTAGGGACGCTTTCTGAAACCCCGAAGAACGAACCCAGCAAGACGTTTTCAAAAACCGTCATATTTCCAAAAAGCTTGATCAGTTGAAAAGTCCTTGCTATTCCCTGTCTGCAAATCTGATTTGGCTTCAGGGATGAGATATTCTTTCCTTTGAACCATGTGGTGCCGGCGCTTAGAGGATAGGCGCCGGACAGCAGATTAAAAAGGGTGGTTTTTCCGGCCCCGTTCGGACCGATAAGACCGACAATCTCGCCTTGATTGATATGCAAGTCGACGTTGAATACAGCAGTCAGACCTCCAAAGTGCTTTGTGAGTCCTTTTCCTTCAAGTAGTAGCATGTGCTGTTTCTAAACCCTTTTTTCACCTTTCTTCAGCAGTCCGACCAGCCCATTTGGCAGGAACAAGATGACGGCGATTAAAATGATACCGAAAAGCAACATATAGTAGTAAGGGAATTTGGTGATCAGCACTTCCTCGAGAATAGCGAATATAGCGGCACCCAAGAGGGGACCGTAGAACGGGCCGATACCGCCAAAGATGGCCATTAGAACGGGCATAAAAGAAAAAAGAGGATTAAAAGCAATGGTCGGATCAATGTAAGTCCATCGTGTCGCCATGATCGCACCGGTCGCGCCCATAAAGAAAGCGCTGACGGCAAAAGTGATTGTTTTTAGTGTGGTCACGTCGATGCCTATATGCAGGGCAGCCTCTTCATATTCTCCAATCCCTTTCAAAGCCAGTCCGAACTTGGAGCTTCTGATGATGTGGGCACTTAAAACAGTTATGACAAAAATGGCCAAGAGGAAATAGTATGCGGTTGTGTAATCCATCATGAGCACCCACCGTCCGACCGTGCCGGTGAACTTGGTTTCCCACCACAAAACGAGATGTCTGATCAGTTCACTGATGCCGAAGGTGAAGATAATAAAATATACGCCTTTCAGCCGCAATGTCAGGAAACCGATGAACAGGGCGAGAATGAAGCTGAGCCCGCCGCTTAGCGCGATAACAATCGGGAAAGGCAATTCTTGCCCCATCATCGCCATGGCATAAACACCGACACCGAAAAATGCGGCCGTGGCCAGAGAAATATAACGGGTGGGGCCCGAGAAGATAGCCCAGCTCAAGGTGAGAATGATATACATGAAGATCGTGTTGAACGATACGACCCAATAGGGTGGAATCCAGAGAGGTGCGACGGCTAGTAAGAGTAGAAAGAGGAGAGGGAGTCCCAAAGATAAATATTTTTTCGACTTTGCTGTGGCATGATTCATATTTTCTATTTCCCGAAAATGCCCTTTGGTCTGACCAGGAGTACCAGGATGAAGATCATGTAGTAGGCGACCAAGGATAATCCCGGGTCCACATAGGTCACAATATTGCCGATTAGACCAAGGATAAAGCCTCCGATCAGGCTCCCGGTAATACTGCCCAATCCCCCCAGAGCGACCACTATTATGGCGATAAGAGTGTATTCGAGACCCATGTTCGGCTGGATCTCGTAAATCATGCTGATCAATATTCCGCTGAAACCCGCCATTAATGCTCCGAGTCCAAAGCATATTCCCAAAACGCGATTAATGTTCACGCCCATGACCTGGGCGGTAACAGGATCTTCCGCAGACGCCCTGATGGCTTTTCCCACTCGCGAGTGCGTGAGAAAAAGGTAGAAAGCCCCGCTCATGGCAACGGCAAAAAAAAGAGCGACCAAGCGATTCAAGGAAAAAACGGCTTCAAGGATAGTGACCGAAGTATCCCAATAGGAATACCCTCTTATATCTGCCTTCCATGTAATGAGCGCAATGTTCTGGACAATGAAAAGAAGGCCGAAAGAAACCAGAAGGGAACTGTCGATAAATGCCTCCACAGATTTCGATCTGCTTCTCAGATAGCGAAAAAGGGTAATGTGGACGAAAAAACCTATAAGGAAGAAAATGGGGCTGCATATAACGAGGGAAACCAGAGGGCTGATCCCCCAAATCGTATAGAGAGACCAACCCGCAAAGGCGCCGACCATGATGAATTCACCATGAGAGACGTTTAATACTCGTCCAACCCCGTATTGAAGGCTGAGGCCGACAGCGATTAAGGCATAAATGCCACCCGTGATCAATCCGCCGATAGCAATGTCCAGGAAAGTGACAAGCACTGGGAAAAGCCCTTCCACTTTTAGCGAAAAAATGATGCAGCTTGCCCGCCCGGACACCCGACACTTTACCCCTTTTTTTACGGGCAAGCCGCATGTGACAGTTCATCCGGGGCGCCTCGGGAAAAACTCCTGGATGGGGTGCCGGCCGCCTATTCTCACCGGCTCAGGGCCATTGCGGTTTGGGATAGATTGGATTTGCAGTGCGCTTTGCCTTCGCTGCCACTATTTCGAATTCCCCGTTCTGCCACTGGCCGACTTCACCGGGTGACTGGACGTTGATTTGATTCTCATATCTTACCGGGCCGATCACTGTGTCAAAGGTATTGCCGGCAATGACACTCCTTATTTTTTTTCTGTCAAGTGTTCCTGCTTTTTCAATAGCCTGCTCCAGTACCTGAACCGAGGAGTAACAAAAGGCATTCCCGTACCAGTCAACCTTTCCAGGGCCGACGGCCTGGATCATCCTGTCCCAAAAATCTTTCGCTCCCGGGTAAGGAACTTTCGGGTTCCAGGCACCCGTGCCCATAACACCCTCCACGACATTGGCTCCAAAAGTTTCTCTGTAAGCGGCGAATGCGGTGCCTATACTCATGTAAAATAGCTTCGGGTTCAGGCCAATCGCTTTAGCCTGCCCGGTAATCAGGAAGGTCTCAGGGGGGTAAGTGAACGCAAGGAACGCATCAACGTCAGCGGCCTTTACCTGTTTCAATAGGGGTGAGAGATCCTTAGCCCCCATCGGGTACGTTTTGTACAAGACGACATCGATCCCATTTATGCTCAACTGGGGCATCACATAACCGGCAAACTCTATACCGTGCAAGTCCGCGTGGTGGACCACGGCTGCCGTCTTAACTCCCAGCTCTTTCAAGAGCGGTATGATGGCTTCCGCTTTAACCGGAGGCTGGTTCAAGTGAACGAAAAAGTAAGGGATTTTAGGTGCTATCTCCTTAATCTTCATCGAGTCAACGGTGACTCCCATGACCGGATATTCATATTTAGTGACGATTGGTGCGATGGCGAAGTTCATAGATGTACCCCAAGGAGGCAACAGGAGGTCAACCTTATCTTCCAAAATGAGCTTTTCGATCAGTTTCACTGCCGTACCAATGTCACTCTTATCGTCGTATCGGATCATCTCCAGAGGCAATTTCTTGCCATACTCTTTGACAAATATTCCGCCTTTCGCATTGACCTCCTTGAGCCACATGTCATAAGGAGCAATCTGTGTGGTAGTAGCGCCCGGCGCGTAGGGACCCGAGAGAGAAATGGCATTACCGATACGAATTTTGTCCGGGGCTTTCCCCGATGCAGCCTGCGCCTGTGTTAGAATGAGGCACACACCCGTAAACAGCATGAATGCCAGGATCAGAACCGCGCCAGGGTAATTCTGCAATGTGAGTGGACGTTTCTTGTCTTTCTTCATGGTTGTCCTCCTTCCATGGGTTAAGATTACTTCATACATCCACCATCAGAGTGGTGAGCTTTTCGGCCTCTGTCGCGTGAAGTTTATCACCTCCTTCCCCGATTATTTCTGTTTTTGTCGGAAAAAAATCGAAATGAAAGTTCGAATCAGGTAACAATTTACCAAATCAGAAATTAGCTGCTAAAGATTGTCTCAAGCATACAGATTGTCATCATGGGCATGGAAAGATGCCGATCCAACCTTTGAATATTTTTTGAGGTTTATCATTGTTCGATTTCGGCGTATCGATGCTGCAAAGCCATTTATGCGCCTTGCCCCGGCTGGGAGTTATTTCATTTCACCGGGAGGAAATCCATCCCCCTCGCGCTATGGTAACGGGTAGAAACGTGGCGATCTTCACTTCCCGACATCTTTTGGCAAAGCCTCCAAAAGCGAACAGCTTAAGAGGAGAGAGTCTGAAAGTCGCTTGCACCGCCTGAAGGCGAAGAGCATGAAGCGCCTTTCCTGAAAGGCGATTATTTTACTGCTGTTTCCATTTTGTCAACAGAAAACTTATTTCTCCGTGAAATACTCTCCAGGGCTCCAAGCAGGAAATGAGTCTCCGCCCCGGCACATTCTCCATCGGGTTGGATTTCTTTTGACGTCAAGAACGCGGCTTTCCTTTATAGAAATGGGAATTGAAAGGTGAAGAAGGGATTTTCCGCTAGGGATTGGTGCGTCCTCGGGAGTGCATTTGCGTCAGTGCGGCTACCGCTGAGATGGCGGCCACTCGCATTTTATCCTCCGGGCGACAAGAGATCTTTTTGTCCAGGGACTTCTCATACTTCAGGATTTCCTCGATCTCATCCATCAGGCCGGTTTCACGCTCAATAAAACCGGTGTCCAGTTCTCCTTTCACGAAACGGGGATTTTTCATCACAGCTTGATGAAATGAAATATTGGTCGTGATCCCCGCTATCACGTATTCATAAAGTGCCCTTTTTATTCGGCTGATCGCTTCATCCCTGTTTCTTCCCCACGCTATAAGCTTCGATATCATAGGATCGTAATAAGGTGGAATCGTATAGTTAGTGTAGACGCCATCATCAATCCTGACTCCGATACCGCCCGGGGCGTGATAGCCTTTGAGCTTCCCCGGCGAGGGGGAGAAATCGTTCAGAGGATCCTCTGCGTTGATGCGGCACTCCATAGCCCACCCGTTCATCCGGACGTCCTCCTGGTTGACGCTCAGAGGAAGTCCCGAGGCGATCCGGATCTGCTCTTTTACGATGTCGACCCCTGTCACCATCTCGGTCACCGGGTGTTCGACCTGAACTCGGGCGTTCACTTCGAGAAAGTAGAACTTCCCGTCGGAAAAAAGGAACTCCATGGTTCCCGCACCCTCGTAACCCACAATTCGGGCGGCCTTTGCGGCGATGGCTCCCATTTCCGCGCGCATCTCGGGCGTCACGGCAGGCGATGGGGATTCTTCAATCAGTTTTTGATGTCTTCTCTGGATGGAGCACTCCCGTTCCCCCAGGTGAATGGCATTGCCCTTTTGATCTCCCAATAGTTGAAACTCTATGTGGCGGGGATGGGGTAAGTATTTCTCAATATAGACATCACAAAGTCCGAAGGTGGTTGTCGCAATAGCCTGGGTGGATTTCAGCGCATTCGCGAATTCCTCTTCATGGGCCACAATGGTCATCCCGATACCCCCTCCACCGCCGGAGGGCTTGATGATCACCGGGTATCCGATCTCCTTGGCCAGATCCCCCCCTCGGCCAGGATCCAGCACGCATTCTTCGGTGCCCGGCACTACAGGGACCCCCGCCTTTATCATTTCGCGGCGAGCCGTTATTTTATCACCCATCAGTTCAAGCACGCGGCTCGATGGTCCGATGAACTTTATGCCCTCTTGTTCACAGGCTTTGGCTAATTTTGGATTCTCCGCCAGAAAGCCGTATCCCGGATGGATCGCATCAGCCCCGTTTTCCTTTGCCGTTTCGATCACTTTCTCAATGCTGAGATAGCTTGCTCTTGCCGGTGGAGGACCTATGCAGAAGGCCTCGTCGGCATATTTTACAAAGAGCGCCTCCTTGTCGGCTTCAGAGTAAACGGCAATGGAGGCGATGCCCATTTCCCGGCAGGCCCGCATGACGCGAATTGCTATTTCACCGCGATTCGCAATAAGGATTTTTTTGATCATTCTTCCACCACCATCAAAACGTCTTCAGGAACAACCATATCCCCTTCATGGGCCCAAATCTCTTTAACCATTCCGCTCCGGGGTGCGTTGACATGTCTCCTCATTTTCATGGCCTCGATGACGGCCACCAGATCTCCCTCACGAACCTGAGCGCCCACCTTGGCTTCTATGGACAAAATCAGCCCCGCCATGCCGCAAAGCATGGCTCCGGCGGGGAGCTGCTTGGGTTTGATGGTCCTTTCCGCTTTCTGTGCTTCCACCGTCCTTTCAAGGGGATCGGCCCCGTCCCATTTGGGAGAAATCTTCACGTTGAACACTTCCCCGTCCACCTCCACGGCGAATTCCGTGGGGAATTCGTCAGGTTGCATGACGGGCGCTTTCACCTTCGCCAATGGCATAGATGCAGGCTTTTTGATTTCAGCGCCTTTCACGGGCTTTCCTGGTATCAAGAGCTTGATCAGGAGATCGTCGTCGGACAGTTCAGGGCCTATTTCGCGACGCAGCTCTTCGACAGGTCTCTCATATCCATCGGGTTTCCAGTTGATGAATGCCTTGGCTCTGGATAAGCTCATGACCCGGTCCATCACCTTCGGGTCCACAGGGACCACCGGCTCGCCGTAAAGCCCTAAAACGTATTTGATGGCCTCGTCTGTGAACCGTTCATAGCGCTTGCCCGAGAGAATATTCTCTATGGCTTGGGCTCCGACGATCTGCGAATAAGGGGTGGCCATCACCGGATATCCGAACTCCTTGCGGACCAGAACCACCTCCTCCAGGATCTCTTCCAGCCGATGTTCCATCCCCACCTCCCTGAGCTGCCGTGTGAGGTTGGTCATCATTCCGCCGGGCACCTGGTGCTCAAAATGAAAGAGATCGTATTCCATGGGCACACCTATGGGCATCCCCTCGATTTGGGCAATCTTTCTGAAATGGGCCGAGACCTCGGCCAGCGCGTCTTCATCGATGTCTGAGGAATAGCCCAATCTCTTTGCATTTTTTAAAACGGTCTCCGTGGCAGGAAGTGATGTGCCATTGGCAAGGGGGGCGACAGCCGTGTGCACGGTTGTCGCCCCCGACTTGATAGCCTCCAGATAGCACAACGGAGCCAGTCCTGAATTGCAGTGGGAGTGGAACTCAAGGGGGAATCCCTCGGCGTTTTCTCGGATGGCGGTTACGAGCTCCCTGGTTTGTTCCGGGGTGATCACTCCCGAGGCATCCTCAATCATGATCCGATCGATCCATTCCTTGGCCTGCATCAAAAGCCTCGTCTTTTGAGCCCAAATCTCCTTGGTATGGACGGGGCTGGAGGTGTACATCACGGCCGGCACGACCTCCGACCCCTCGGCTTTAGCGATACGCGCGAAGTAGATAAATTTCTCCATCTCATACTGGTAATCACAGATCCAGAAGCTTTTGACTCCATTGGCCACGGAGCGTTTGATCCACAGAGTGATGATGTCCCGCGGCGTGCTCAAATCGAAGGATGAGAGGCTGCCGATCTGATAGGACCCGCGAAGAGGAGTCCGGGTTATCAGCTTCGCCAAGATTCTAATTCTTTCCCAGGGATCTTCATTGAGATTGCGCACCTGTACTGTGAAGGCTTGACTGCCCACCGTCGCAATGGAGAGGTACCCGACCCTGTCCATGGTTTCCGCAATCGGGACCATGTGGTCGGTCCTCATGGTGTATCCCCAAAGACTCTGTTGCGCATCCCGCAAGGTTTGATCCACAAAATAAATCTTGTCGCCCATGACGCCGTTTTTTCCTTTCCAGAAACAAATTGTGTGACGGCGGGCCGGCTTTGGCTGCCGCCTTTTCCTGCGGAACGTATCATGGTATGAATGTTTCCTTTTTGTCAACCAAAAAAGTCATTCTCTACTTTTTCGTGCCTTTCCAGCCTGCGAACAGGGAGACGAGGGCTCTTGCGCGTCAGGGGTTAACAGGTTCCAAGCTTCGCGGGCAACGAGGGTGTAGAGAGCTTTCAAAGCCGCTTTCCGGCAAAGCCATCCCCCTTCACCCCGTAATGAGAAACCTGAACACGGCAATCATTTTAAGGTTGACAGATAGGAAACAAGACGCTATAGCCTTTTCTCGTGGAGGCGAAAGATCGGGTCTTCGTGAAATCGTGTTTGAGGCGAATGCCGGCGGAAGGGTGAAAATGGATGACACTCCCCACGTGACCTTTGTTTGCGTAAGAAATCGCGTTAGAAGCACTTTTGCGAAGTTCTACCTCGAAGACCTCTTTAAGAAAAGAGGCGAAAAAGTAAGGGTCTCTTCGGCGGGGTTTGTGCCCCATGTGCTCAAAGATCAACTGGCCGGAGCGAAGATTCCCTTTCCGGACCCACTTTTTAACACGTCCATGTCTTCATTGACTCGTGAATTCCTGCTCGAAAAAGGAATCAGGGTCCCCGAAGGCTGGCGATCAAAGGAATTAAGCTGTGATATGGTCGACCAAGCCGACCTCGTCATTACGGCGCTTGGCGCTCAGAAGGATGAACTGTGTGTGCTCTACAAAAAGGCCTGCGGCAAGATCGCTTCCATCAGAGAACTGTCGGAGAAGAAGGGTTATCTTTTTTCTGAGGATTTCGCGGCGCTTCCTCTTGATCGAAAATATTGGTATCACGCGGAGGAAGACCTCAAGTATGTATCAATCGTACTTAGGGAATGGGAGCAGAGTCTCATCAGTGCCGTCCCCAACATCATCAGAAGACTGGGGATGAGCAAGAAGATATGAGGGAGAAGGCCGGCATCAAGGTGGAGAGATGAGCGTGGCAAAGAAGGGAGGATCAACAATGATAGGCATCACTTCAGTGGGCGCCTATATCCCAAGATACAGGCTGTCAGGCGAAGAAATAGGGAGGATGTGGCGGACGCGCCGCAAAGGCGAGAAGGCAGTGGCCGGCTACGACGAGGATACGGTCACCATGTCAGTTGCCGCCGCCCTTGAATGCATGAAGGGCCTGTCTGCGCCGGAGGCGCTTTACTATGCTACAACAACCGCCCCCTACAAGGAGAAACAGGCTGCCTCAATAGTAGCGGGCGCCTGCGATCTTGTTAAAACGTGCCGTACGGCGGATTTCACAAATACGCTACGGGCAGGGACGACAGCGTTGCTGGCGGCCGTGGATGCGGTAAAGGCCGGCGCTTCTTCGGCCATCGTGACCGCCTCGGATTGTCGACTTGGCGCCCCCATGGGCCGGTTCGAGTCGGCCCTCGGAGATGCCGCGTGCGCAATAATGATAGGATCGACGGACGTCCTCGCAAGAATCGAGGGGAGCTATTCGGTCTACAGGGAATTTAGCGATGTGTGGAGGACCAGCAAGGATAACTTCCTCCAGTCGGGAGAGGGTCGTTTTGTAGATGAGATGGGCTATTCACCCGCCATGAGGGAGGCACTCTCCGATATGATGAAGAAGTATTCACTCGGCCCCGCGGATTTCGCAAAAGTCGTTTTTTATGCTCCCGACGCACGGCGTCACGCATCGATCGCAAAGGGGCTCGGTTTCGACAAGGCTCAGGTCCAGGACTCCATGTACGACGCAATCGGCAACACCGGAGCCGCCGCCGCCCTCATCATGCTGGTTGCCGCCCTGGAGGAGGCCTCTCCCGGCGACAGGATCCTCTTCGCCGGCTACGGGGACGGCTGCGACGTCTTGATCCTCCGTGTGGAGAAGCGTCCCTCTGGACGTAGCATGAAAGAGAGGCTCGCAAAGAAGGTCAATATTGGTTACGGCTCGTACCTCCTGTGGAGGGAATTGCTGGAAGTAGAGCCACCGAGCCTTCCCGAGCGGCCCGCGCCATCACTTTCGAGCAGGTGGAGAATGCGCGACACCATATCGAGTCTTTACGGATTCAAGTGCAGGAAGTGCGGGACGCCGCAACTCCACCCCTTGGGACAAATCGTCCGTGTGTGTGTTGAATGCCAGGCGAAGGACGACTTCGAGAGATACAAGTTCTCCGACAAGACAGGCAAGCTCTTCACCTATGCGATCGATATGCTCCAGCCGACGAAGAACCCGCCCGGCCTCAACGGAGTGATTGACTTTGACGGAGGCGGCAGGATGCTTTGCGAGCTGACCGACTATGACCTGGAGAAGGCGCAGGTTGGCCTGCCGGTTCAAATGACCTTCAGAAGGATGTCGCAGGAAAGGGGTATAATCAACTATTTTTGGAAGGCCAAACCGATCGAGTAAAAAACATAGGGAGTCTTACTGTGGAAAGCATAAAAGATAAAGTAGCGATTATAGGGATGGGTTGCACCCGCTTTGGAGAACGCTGGGACGCGGGTGTAGAGGACCTGCTCGTCGAGGCGGCCTACGAGGCGTTCGAGGATGCGGGCGTGGCGCCCAAGGATATGCAGGCGGCATGGCTTGGGACGGTTTTTTCGGGGATAAGCGCCATGACACTCTCGCCCTTGGGACTCCAGTTCATTCCCATTACGAGGGTAGAAAATATGTGCGCCACCGGCTCGGAGGCGCTTCGGGGCGCGGCCTACGCGGTTGCGGCGGGCGTCTGCGATATGGCTCTTGCCATCGGTGTGGAGAAGCTCAAGGATTCCGGTTTGACCGGTGTAAGGGGGCCCGCCGTGGTGGGCGACAATCCCGACGGGAGCGCATGCATCGGCTCAGGCTACAGCGCCCCTGCCTCCTTTGCATACCTGGGGACACGCTACTTCCACCACTACGGTATAGACAGGGATGAGGGCAAGGAACTCCTTGCCAAGATAGCGGTAAAGAACCATCAGCATGGAAGCCTTGACCCAAAGGCGCATTTTCACAACGTCATCACCGTGGAACAGGCGGTCAAGGCGCCGATCGTCGCCTGGCCTCTGGGCCTTTTCGATTGCTGTGGGGTGAGCGACGGTGCGGCGGCAGCCATAGTGGTCCGGGCTGATAGGGCGAAGAACTTCAGGAGCGATCCCATTTACATTAAGGGGATGGCCATTTCCGCAGGGGCGCGTCAGGGCTCGATGCGGCCGGCTTATGATTACGTGCACATTGACGAAAACGTCTTCGCCGGGCAACAGGCCTATGCTCAGGCCGGCGTCAAGGACCCCAGAAAGGAGATAAGCTGCGCAGAGGTGCACGATTGCTTTTCGACCAATGAACTGATCGCCTACGAAGATTTGGGCTTCAGCCGGAGAGGAGGCGCAAAAGAGGATATTAACGCGGGAGCATTCACCCTCCAGGGGGATCTTCCGATCAATACCGACGGAGGTCTTAAATGCTTCGGCCATCCCCTTGGCGCGTCGGGCCTCAGGATGCTCTATGAGATGTACAAGCAACTCCAGGGCAAAGCCGGTCCGAGGCAGGTCAAGAACCCGCGACTCGCGTTGACACACAACCTGGGAGGCAACGCGGGGGCCGGCATCGGCTGCGTTGTGATAGTAGGCAACGAACTGAAGTAATGGACACGATGCAGGCACAAAGGTGCAAACGCACACAGGCACGGAGGAAAAGGAAGATGAAGGGAAGAAGTTCAAGCAGTTCTTCTGCTTTATCCCTGTTTGTCCGCGGCTCATTTTAGGCACTTCATTTCTTCAGGAGGGGACATCATGCCGAGAATAACCATTAGGGACTGGCCTCCTTATTCACCCACCGATCAAAACCGGCGGGAGAGCACGGTAGCGGCTGCGAAATTGATGATGAACGCGGCCCTGACCGCGCCAAATGTGGGAGGCTTGCCGATGACCGAAGGAGAAATCGTTTACGGCGAAGAGGAACAGGAG
>JAFGDM010000294.1 GCA_016932115.1 Deltaproteobacteria bacterium
GCCGGGGGCGGGGCTTCTCTGACCGATGATCTCTCCAATGAAATTATAAGGGTATGAACTTTTTTCGCGGTGAGAATAGGAAAAGGGAAACCCCAAGTCAAGAAGATTATTTCCAAGGTGACGTTCGTCGAAATGATGGAGCGCATCCTGCCCCGCGGGTGCCTATACGTCAACAACCGCAGGAATGGCCGGGAAAGACCCGACTCTTACAATTATGGAGGACATCTCATTTTCGATAAATGACTACGCTTGTGAATCATTAAGCAAACGTGTTCCATAGACTCAATGATTATTTATTGAAGTCAACAAGGGAGACCGATTTGATTTTGTAGCAGATTACAATGCATACTGCTCAAGCGTGATTTAAGAAAATATGACAATACGAGAACCTTTTCTCCATCCGCCAGTTCTTGCCGAGGGTGAATATATCTTAAGTCACGGTTACAGGACGAAGCAAAGTAACACCGCCATCAATGGGTGCCGTTAGCGCGCATGGCATGCGATCACTTCCTGTTGCGCTCTTGTGCCCGTGCCTTTTTGGTGACGTCCCAGTAGAAGAACCCAGGTGACTCCCTGATCTTATCCTCATCAGCCTTTTGTTCCTTATAGTCCGCCATCGTTTGTTTCGCTACTAGTAGACCTGCCGCTGCAGTGAGCGTATTTCCCCCGCCAAGCAAAGTGGCCGCCAACGTACCCGCAAGCATAACACCATCGACAAATACGTTCCTTCTTAGCGCCTTCATCCTTGTCTCAACCTTGGACAGCGGTAGCAGGAGGACATCCCGGACCACGTCGTCTATTTCTTCTTGGTTAAGTTGCCTTCCCGCGCAATCTATCTCCTTTAACGCCTTGCGAAGCGCAACCCTAAATTCGTAAAATGCCAATTCATTTTCTCTGGCCTTGACGATCTGTCGTTCAGTGACCTTTCGAAAGTAAGGAAGGCTTGTTTGAAGAAGAGAATAGACGGAAGTCTCTCCTTGAGGGGCCTCATCGATTTGAGACTTGAGGTCCAGCCGTGCCAAATCACGAGATGTGGGGAGATTTGTAAGAAATCTAGCGCCTGCCAATGCAGCCAAATAGAGGTCGCACTGAAGAGCGTTTAGTCTTTCCAAGAGGAAACTGTTCTTAGAACCTCTTACCCAGTTTTCAAACGTTTCCGTATCAAGAGGATTACCTTTGCCTTTGTAGTCCAGATGGACGCCGACACTACGAGTTTCCTCGTCCATTTCCCCGATTTCAAACAAGTTGAAAATTTTTAGTTTCTGCTCACCGGGGAAACCAACAGCTATCGTTCGCATCGGTGACAGTGGTTCCTCAAGGTAGATCTCATAACGATCTTTCACAACCCTCACGGGATAAACGTAGAGATTAGAGGCGGCATAGTCACAGATGGCCTTTGGAAGCCGCTTTACGGGATCAGGCCGCCCAGCCAGTTCGCCCGCCGATCCTTTTGGTCCATAAAAACTATCTTCGTATATTGCCCCCGGGTCCTTACGATACCCCACCAATTGTGTGGGAACAATTTTTATAATACCGGCACTCACAAGAGGCTTTATTTGCAGCACTTCTTGGATAGTTACTACGAAGCGCCCTAGCAATGGGCGCAAACGTTCCTCCGGGTCCGGGTACTGCATTACGTTGGCAGGGTTAATGTCGAGGGCTTTCAGATCGTATATATAGTTTAGAATAGGATCGTGAATATACATAACATCGGCATAAAGTGACAACTGCCTGATCATTGCAGTAGGAACAGGAGCTGCCCAGCTATCAGGGAATAGATCAACAGATCCTATGGATCCTCTCTTGATTTGTGTACCCTTCTTGATTACCTCCGCATATCCTTCAAGAAAAGTCTCTAAATCATTACGTCGCAATTTCGTGGCTGCGCGTTCGACTCGCTTCTTCTTGGTGAACCCGAATTGATCTAGGTAGCCGTAGACATCTTCCATATAAAATCAGCTCACGTTTTGTTCTTGGTTGTGTGGTCAAGCATAACGATGGCGCTGAGGCTGTGGCGCACCAGCGACTCAATCAGCTTGCTCTCTTCGTCAGGTCAATTCCAATAACCATGATATCGTCCACGTTTGAATATTTCGGTGAGATCCGCCACCAATGGTCCTGAAGAGCCGCTGTCAATCCTCCAAAATCCACGTGACGGCTACCGGGCACCTTCCATCCAGTCTTCTGGCCTCGGTATACGAGCACAAAAATGCCTCGTCTTGAGCGGTTGTCACGCAGATAGTCCCCACAAAGCTGGTTTTCGAGGCGCTCGAATAGCTGCGGACCAGAACAATTGTCGGCGAGCTTCAGTTCTGCAGGGACCGGATCATCGAAGCCCACTCCATGGAATCGTAGGTCCGGCTTCTTGGCATCGGCAAGTTCCTCTTCTTGTGGAATTGAATACCGTCCGAAGGCTTTATCACGTAGCACTCCCCCAATGTACTTACGCATGTCGGTTTCTTGCGTAACGTTTTTCAGCACGCTAGCGACGCTACTGTCACCGTGTTCCAGGTCGTCCTTGAGATCGAGAAACCGACAAATAGCAAGTTCGGCCAATTCCTTGTGATTACGGGGTGTACGTTCTATATTCTCATAAAAATCTCTGACCTGAGATGGGGTCCAAGGGTCAATATCACCATCCTGTTCGGCCTTTCTTTTTGCACGAAACAATATCCATGGACGCGTCGCTTCTTCAGGATGCACCTTTGCGATGTCCATCAGCGCCCCAAAAGACTCCTTCCCCGGAATCTCGTTCAGCAATTTAAACAGGCTATCGCGTGCATCCTGCGCATCATCGCGTAATTCTGGCGAATAGGTACCCTTTCCGGCTCGTTCGATATCATCTTCGTGCCGAATGTAGTCATGCATCAACAGGTATAGCGACTTCAAATGCTCCGGTGTTCTAAACACTTGACGCGCAGCACTTTTATGACCCCAGCGACTGCCCAAAAGATGGGTTACAAAAGTCATCGCAAAGAAAGTTTGATCCTTCGATGAAGTTATTTTCCTAATTCGAGCCTTAAGAGATTTGATTGCAGGTTCAGGAGAAACGCCGGTCCATACGGCAAACCAGCGCGCCACATGGTCCGGTTTCTTTAGAGTACGACGTTTTCGAGATGCCAACTCATCAATCAGTTCATCCGATATGAGTGACCCCTGAATAATCCTTAGCAGCTTATCGAGGTTGGACAGATTCTTCGGCTCCGATGCCTTCAGGAGATCATAGATTCTGGGCGCGATCTGATCCCAAGCCCACTGTCCCGACCAACTCAAGTCGCCTATAATGTAGTGTGTTTCTGTCTCTGACTTCTCTATAGACAACTCGTAATGGACTTCTTGCATGAAAAAATCGCACACAATCTTCGGGTGCGTCTCGAAAAGCTTTGGAAACCACGTGGGAAAACCGTTCAGCTCAAAGGATGCGTACTTGCACGCGAGTTCCACTTCCGCAGCGCTCAGATTTTTCGGCCAGTCTTTGGTTTCAATGGCCTCGATCTCAAGGCCTATGAGCCCCACAATAACCGCATAGCTCGTTTGGTTGAATGGGGCACCTTCAGATCGCAACTTGGGCTGATAGTTCCGCCAGAAAGAAACCGTGCTGTCCCTATAGAAGCGAGCGACTTCCTCTCCGTACTTCGGTATCAGCGTTTTCCAGTTATACTCGGTCCACCGCCCCGTTGAGTTCTTCTCCTCCCGAGTCTGCTCGAAAAGATAGAGCAAGGCGTTCGAGATGGTTCCGGGCTTTTTGCGAAGCGTTGCCCGGGCTTCGTCAAGCTTGTTGTTGAAATATTTCTTCCAGTCAGCATGGTAGTTCTCTTCTTTCCTTCGCCTAGCTTCGGCTCGCCTTTTCCATTCCGCCGTCTGCTGCTTCAAACGGCGCGACTCCTGATTTTGGGCAGGTGGTCTTAAACAGGCACTAAGGCGCTCAGACAGCTCAGCGTTGCCTGCGACCAACTTCTTCAGTTGAAAACGCCATGGGCGCGGCCGATTTGCCGCGAGGTAAAGATTGAAGGCAAGCGACAGGGCGACCAATCTGTCGTCCAAAAGTGTTTTACGAGAAATTTCCTCAGCTACATACGCAAAATCGTCTTCTTTGAACTGCCAGAAAGATCCGAAAATCGAGGCCTGCCAGAAGTTAGTCAGCCGCTCGCCGCGCTTCTTGTCAACGGCCTCCCTCGATCTTTGTACTTCAAACCAGAACAACGCCCGGTTCAACTCCTGCCATGCGGGAACGAGTTTTGAGAATTCGGCCTTGATTTCGGTCAGCTGATTACTCTCGTAAGCGGTCATAGCTGGAAATTTTTGCAGGATTACAAGTGCATCTGCTTCGCTCGCCGCGGGATGACGGGCCATAATCAGCCGCTCAACCGCTTTACATGCCGGTGCCATCAACCACTGAAACTTCTCAGATACTTCGCAATGCCTGCGGTCTATCATCGGCGGAATGCTAAGCAGTCTGTTCAAACCAGTAACAAGCTGCGGAAGCAGCTCAATATCAGCGATGCCAACATATTCTGTAACATAGTCCGTTAAATGATCAACCGTAAAGGGCTCCTTCGGTTCGCTCTTTTCCAAACACGCTAAGAGCCACACCCAAGTCTGCTCTGTCGGCTGGCCCCCCTTAATAAGTTCAGCAAGCCATATCCGCTCAAGTTCAGGCGCTTCGGCCAGAAAACTTTGACGGACATGCTCTTTATCCTTGTCGGAACCGATCGCGTTTATGGCCCGGAATGCCGCTGTGCGGACATACTGCTCAGCAGTTGGCGTTAGCGCAACATCCATGGCTTCGGGCAGTGCACCCGCGAGTTGGCCGATCCACACCATGCGGAGCAGGAATGCCGTCAGATCTTCGTGGTCAGCATACTGTCGGATCAACGCGCGCACGTCATCGGTCAAATCAGGATTTGCGAAACGCTGGACCGCTGTATAGTCGTGTATCGAGCGGCCAGTGGGTCCGTCCGCCATTTTCTCGCAAACCTCCTGCAGGATATAACGACGAACCTCTATAGGTAGCTGACTAGGATCGCCACCTTCAAAGATAATCTCAGGCGCGACTTTGCGGACACGCTCCCTGATTTTCTCATCCAAAATTGCCAGCCAGGGCAAGATCGGACGTAGCGTAGGCACAACAATATCTAACCCGTACTGATTGCGAAAGAAGAGTCCCTCGATTGCTCTACGCGATGTTTCGCGCTTGAGTAGTTCGGTGAACCACTCGGCGGTTAGGTACTCTCGTACCGAGCGATGGTGGAAGCGCACGGCACCATAAATTTCTTCATCGAAGATGGGGCGCAACAGCAACGTTGACTGATCCTTGTCGTCCCAATCGGGAAGCACTGATTGAACTGCGATGCCTTTGGAGTTCTCCGCTCCATCGGGAACCCTGATTGTCGGGTCATGAGCCAATGTAGTGACTGCCGCCAAGAGCCTTGCCCCCTGACGAGCACGCTCTGCCGAAAACGGGCGGGCCTCGGCGCGCCCTTGGTCACGTTCAGATAGCCTTCGGTCAATGCTGTTTCGCATGATCTCAAGACGGGTTCCAATCTGACCTTTGTCGATCCAGAATTCGGTAAGTTCCTGGAGGTCCTGAGGGCGCGATGTGAACGACCATGCGTCTGCGCGTTCCACAGCGTCGAGAAAAGCTTTGCTATCTTCGATTCCTCTGGCGTTGGTAAACACTTCAATCTGATCAGGCGTGAGAACATCAAGCGCAACGATCTTGAAAGACGGTGGGACCTTGCCTTGGTTTTTTGTTTCGGTCTTGAAGCTTCCGTCAGGGCCACCATCCTCTGGATCACGTTCCGATGTGACAGCAGCCGGGTAAGGCAGATGAGTTGTACAATAGTCAAGATCCGTCTTGGGCCGCCATGCCGTTGTCCGACCGGTTATGATGATATGCGCCCTGTCTTTGGCTGTACTAATCTTTCTGCTCAACTTCCGAATCGCGAGTTCAAAGTCACCGGGATCTCGAAGACGCGCTTCGTCCACGGAGTCCAGGAGAAGCCATCCCTCCTCGCCGGACGCCAACCATTTTTCAAAGGTCTCGTAGGTTCCTACCTCAAAGGCATCCTCGAAATCTCTGGGGATGTGTTCAAGGCGAAGGAAAAATGCAGGCCTTCCCTCCTTCCTTATAGTCTGTGCGATGTTTCGGATCTCGAAGGTTTTGCCAGAACCGGCCTCGGATAAAATGATCAAACGGTACTCATTGATAAGGTCAGACCAGTGGAGGCGTCCTCTAACGCCGAGTAGACGGCTGATATCTACGTCGTCGTTTTCGCTGCTATGGTTAGACAGATCACGGAAGGTTCTGTTGAGTTCGATAAATTTATAGTCTGTGTCGAGGGTGGTTATCGGATCCATTTGATCGTTGCCCCAATTCAACCTTGGAATTCAATATAAAAGTTACATAAATTCCAAAGACATGTCCATTAATTTTTTCGGAAGACACAAATGAAACAGGAGACAGAAGGAACTGACTATTAGACTATGCGGGTTTCCAACCGTATTCAATGATCTGACCAGATCACCCAAAACCACTCTTTGTATTTGTAAGAAGAGCCATGGACTATTTCCCTCTTTTCAACCTGTCGTATCGCGACAAATGACGGAAAAACATGCCCGCTTCTTTTCTTTTATATTGCGAACTGCTGAAAGTCCCGATCTCGATGACGGTCGTCATGAGGCTTCCTCCCCCTGACGTTCACACAACAGATGCGTCACGATGCGGACGATAATCTCCTTTTCAGCCGGTTTGCTTTCGGCAATCAGCAGGGTCACAGCCACGAGAGCGGCGTCGGAGATGCGCGGCTCGCCCTTTCGATTCCGAAGCGCCGCGTTCTTCTCTAAAAACCAGAGAAACAGGGCCGCGCCGATGCGCTTGTTGCCGTCGATGAAGGCGTGGTTCTTGATGAGGAAATAGAGCAGGTGCGCGGCCTTCTCCTCCAGGGTCGGATAGAGTTCCCGGCCGCCGAAGGTCTGCATGACCGCGCCCAGGGCGGCCTGGAGACCCTCGTCCTTCTGCCGCCCGAACAGGGCCGAGCCGCCGAATTGCTCCCGCAGTTGCCCGATGACCCGCCGGGCCTCGGTATAACTCAGGGGCGAGGTCACCTTTTCGCCCGCCGGAGGCGCACCCACCCGCTGGTAGTCGTAGTCGTCCAAAAGGTCCAGGGCAAAGCGGTACTCGCCAACGACCTGGAGCAGGGCCCTGGCCTCGTCGCCGGAGAGGTCCCGCCGGTCGGTCATGCCGGCGATCAGGCGGACCGCCTGGTTGAGGTCGCGCAACCGCCGCTCGTTGACCGTGTAGCCCTTGAGCAGGTGGTCTCTGAGGACGCGGGTGGCCCAGATGCGAAACTGGGTGCCGCGCTTTGAATTGACGCGGTAACCCACGGAGAGAACGGCATCAAGTGAATGGAAAGCCACGGGCCGGTCCGAGCCGGGAATGTGCATTTTTTGCACATTGCTTTCCTTGTCCAATTCGCCGGAGGCAAAGATGTTATTCAGGTGCTTGGTGATGACGCTCCGTTCCGTATCGAACAGTTCGGACATCTGCTTTTGCGTCAGCCAGACCGTTTCCCGCTCCAGACGGACATCCAGTTCGACCGTGCCGTCCGGTGTGGCGTAAAGAACGATCTCGCCGGACGGTCTGCCTGCCTGTGCCAGGGGATCGGCCCCGGACGTATCTTTCGGGCTGTGGATCTTGTCCTTACTCGGCATTGGCAACCTCCTCGATGGGCTATTTCCCGCTTTCCACCCTGGCGTATCGCGACAAATGACAGGAAAACATGCTCGCTTCATCGATTTTATACTGTGGCTTGCTGTTTGAGATAAAAGCGGGAAGAGCCTTGGGATTCAAGACCCAGACATCGCTGCTTTTGGATTCCGCTGTCGGCTGCACGAACCAGCCGGGGAAAACGACAACAGGCCTGGGGTTGCACTCCTTCCCCGTCGATTCCTTCAGAAGGTTTTTCAACCAATGACAGGCGGCCCGAACCTGAATCACCGGATTCCTGTCCGGTTCCCTGCCGTTGATGGAAATCCTCTCTCCATCATATGTGACAATCGGCTGCCCCTTCTCCGGCTTGCTGAATGTTTTCGTCTCGATGACATATATGCCGCTCTTGTCGATCACCACATGATCCAGATTGAAGCCCTCGCCTTGTATGTCATGAAACACCTTCGCGCCGATCTCGCGGAGGCTTTCAAGATATTGTCCCACGACTTTTTCGCCGTCTCTGCCAAGCCGAAGCGCCCTGACCCTTCGCTTCGCAACTACAAATTTTCTGACAGCGTAAAGCAGAGTGAGAAGGGCTATGAGCGAGAACTCTATTGGGGCCGGTGGACTATTTGTAGCCCATTGATACCATTCCAGGAGGGCGATGACGATAAAAAAGCCGGGAAGAAAGAAATATGGAAAGATATCCTCGGTCAAAAAATTATGGATATGCTCATCCACGGACTGACCGGGGTTGCGCAGAGGCTTGCCTTTGAGAGGTGATTTCATATGGGTGGGTAAATTACCCCGTCGCATGAATCATGTCAAATGCGTTTTTGCGGAACCTTGGTATCACATCGTCCCGACGGCCGATCCTTGGACTGTTCTCAACGGCGTTGCCGCAAAGAAAGAGGGCGTCCGGTTTTCACCGGACGCCCTCTTTGGGTCTGGCGGGAGAGGGTCATCCAAATAGAAGGCATATGGTTTTGTTTTAACAGCAAATATCAATTTCATGATTTTGGAGATACCCCCAAAGATACCCCCAAAATTAGATACTTTTTCCTTCACTCGTTTCTGTTTCCGTTCTTGAGTTCATAAATTTATCACAAAGGGCATCAATATCAGAGCGCGACCACACACTCGTTCTTTCAGTAAGCTTAATCGGCCTTGGAAAACGCCCCTCTTTTATTCCCTTCCACCATGTTGACTTTGAAATCGGGAAAATCTCAAGAACCTGTGGCAGCCTCAAGAACCTTTGCGTTATTTTCCTTTCATCGACCAAGTTCACTGCTTCACCTTCTTTGCATCAGCTTCTTTCCTCTGAACGTCCTCGTAAAATAGAGCCCGGTCTGATTTATAAAAATAGTGCGCAACGTAATTCGTTTCTTTTATCCATTTTATGTAAATCTTATTTTCGATTTCTTTTACCAAGGCATTTCTTTTCATCTTCTGCTTTTTACACATCTTAAAAAACTCACAGAGCGTCTTTAAGTCTGCTTCTTCGAGAATTCTAAGTTGTTCAGGACTCAAGGAGTCTATTGAAGAGTTCTTTTGCATTTTCCTTGCTCCTGTTTATTGGAAGAACGGTAAAAGGTTCTTCCCGATCTTCGGCACACGACTGTTGACCATTTTCAATCATTGATCTTTCCCTGTGATATTTAGACCGCTTCCTTGCCAGTTTATTCTTAACCTCAGAAGGATCGGGACCGTGCTTTTTCAATTCATCGAGATAGGATGTTAAGCAATCATCCATTTTTACATGCGTATCGGGAGCAGTCCCTTTTTCTTCTTGGATTATTGCGTGAAGCGAAGTGATGAAGCCATTTGCTTGTTGCAACAATCGCCGCTTGTCAACTTGCACGGCTTTTTGTCGGACTAAAGGCTCTGCACCCTGAACCCCTTTAAACCCGTCTTGGATTTCTTGATACCAGTCAAAGGTTGTTCTTTGTGTAGGATGCAGGCCCGGCCTATCCTGAAACTTGAGCCAGTTCTTTGTGCAATAAGCCCATGCTCCGCCGATCTTTGGCAACAAATTGTCAGGGGTTTTAATTCCAAGCTCTTTTAAAACTTCCCGCCGCAATTGAAATTCTATGCGTATAATCTTTACACCTTCGGGGATTGCTTTTAATCCCCATACATCAAACATCCATTCTTTCTTTGACTGCTGCTGAATCTCCAAGGGCTTGTCATAGAGGCGAGCCGAAATGTCCCCTTTTCCGATTCGGATACCGGTCAGCTTCCTATGGTGGTAATAAGGAGAGAAGTCCGTCGCTCTGGTGACGGCATATTCCATCAAGGCAGCAGACCAGAGTCTTTCAGGCATTAAGAAATCAAGACAGAGATCAAGACGACTGATCTTGGCTTCAATCTTCCCCCCACCGTTGACGAGAATGAGTCCCAAAGCGATTTTGATCGCTTCCCCCGGTCCCAACCTCCATAAAGCCTCTGATCGAATCTCGATCATGACATTAGGTCTTGAACCCGGTTCAGGAGCGGCGGCAATCTTAAATGTAAAATCCCATCCTATGAGTATCCAAGAGAAGCCTTTCGTTCCGTGCGGCTTGAGTGTGAAAGGCCAGACTTCATCAGGATGGAAATGTTTCAACTGTCCCGGATAATCAATTCCATGCTGTTGTGCGTTTTCTTTGAGATCAGCAAGAACCGAAAAAAGTGATGTGTTCATCCAGAGGACATCAAATGACAATACAATCGTATCGACACCAGATGCTAAAACGTTATTTTCATCAATTTTCACGTTTGCGGGGTGGCTGATAGTCATATACCACCCCTTTGGTCGTCAGGTTCAAACAGTGAATAGCTATCCGCTGGCCGCTTCTGCCTGCCTGCGCTCGCGCGCTCTCCACGGGCGCGGCGGCGCGCAGGCGGCTTCAAGGGTAATAATTTAGATTTTTCATGGTTGGATTTCGCTGAAGGTTCTAACCTAATGTTGCCGATTATGCGGGCGTTAGGGAATAGCCGAAAAATTGTATCAATCAAAGCTGTCTTGCTGTCGTAAGACATAAAGCCTCCTGAAATTTGTTTCCAGAAGGCTTTTATTGACACCGGGGGGCATGATGTTATAGTGACACCAGACCATTTCCGATACATGAAGCCTCGCAGCTAATTGCCATCTGGAACGTGGTTTAGAGGGCTCGATTACGTTGCCGCGTCATCGGGCTCTCGTTTTATTTAGCTTTCTTCATCTAATTTTCTCCGCTTGCTCAACTATATTAAGGTTTTCTTCTGAGACAACTGCATCGTTTCTGAATTCCATAGGCTCTTCTACGCCTGCCTCTTTTTCAAGTTCTCTCAGGTTTTTTTCAGTAAACTTTAAAAAGGTTGCTCGATCTCCGATGTCTTCATATAAGACAGGTGCTTGATAATATTGGCTACCATCCTGAATGCATAGACCTTTCACCGGAATAAATGATTTCTCCAACTGATCCAGAGCAACAGTCAACAAATCACCAACAATGTCTGTCTTTGTTCTTCGGGGAAACATTTCGCACAAGGCCGATATTTTTGCCGCAACCAGAATTGGCAGCCGGATTGATAGCTGTTTTGGTGTAAGCTTCGGCGGTTCTGGTGCGCCCCAGATTGTTGTTAATTCCTTTGCTTTCATAATTACTCCTTTCAAAAAGAAATTTGTCTTGAGGATGCGGTTCTTAATTTTGATTGACTTTTATTTAACATTTACAAAAATGTCAAGCAAAATGTTTAAAAAGTTTGGATTGCTATCTTTTCATAATTACTACTAAATCAATAAATGTCAATTTTCAACGCACTATTAAGATAAAATATATTCTTAAAAGGATGCGGCTCACATCCTTGACCGAGATACATCAAGGACCATAACTCTTCTCCGCTTACGATACGCTGCAAGGTACTATAACTTATCAATCAGCGTTGCATATCAACAGAAGAGAACAATCGTCTCACAAACATGCTAATCATAGTATGTAGAATCAAAGTGCGTTATCGTATATCATTTTATAAATAAGAGGTTAATATCTTGAAGAGCAAAGGGATTCTGATTGCATTCGGCAATAGGGTTCGAGAAGAAAGATTGAAACAAAACCTTTCTCAAGAAGAACTTGCCTACAAGGCTGGTGTACATCGCACGTATATTGGAATGATTGAGAGAGCTGAAAAGAATATCACTCTTTTGAATATTGAAAAGATTGCACGGGCACTCTGTCTTGAAATTGATTATCTAATGAAGGTGTAAATGTATAATAAATATAGAGATAATCAATATTTAATATATAAAGAAATACGAAAGCTCCTAATTGGTCAACCGGAAATATTAATAAATCTTGAAAATTATTTTGCAACACTACTGTCCGGAATAATGGTTAGTCCGGCGTTGCAACCGTTTAAAATATTATTAAAAAGATGCCATTTATGTTTGTCCTCGAC
>JAFGDM010000295.1 GCA_016932115.1 Deltaproteobacteria bacterium
GCTTCAACGAGCAGGCTACCTCACAGAGCTTGCACCCACAGCACTTTGTGTGATCGATTCTTATTCTCATGTGAGCCCTGTCCCTTCCTTCTCCAGTCCAAGCTGACTGAGTTTTTCCTTGGTGGGCGCGCCCGTTCGACTCCATCCTCGCAGGCGGTAGTATTCTGGAAGCATCCGAGACAGTTGCACCACCTGGTTTTTGACCCTGGGTTCCTCGGTAATCCTTTTTGGGAGCGTGTCATCTTTCCCGCTTAAACCGGCCTTGAAGTTGAAAACTCGTTCCAGGTTCCATATTCTCTCGCCGATGAGGGCCAGTTCCTCTGCCGAGTAATCGATTCCTGTGGTTAGCCTCAACCACTGGAGGGGCTTTTCATTCCAGAGCGGCCCGTGGTAGATGATCCAGCAGAGCACTCCCGAATCCACGATGGCCACATAGTCCTGATCCTGTTTCGTCAATTCCACATGGTGGGCCGGGTCCTTTCTTCCTTCGTAAAAAGGCAAAGTGGCCTTGGTGTGACAAGCCCCCACATTGCTGGTTGCGTATTGAAGACCGATCACCTCGATACCCTGAGGATGCCACGCAGGCATTCCCTGTTTTTTGACTCCCATGAAAAGCTCGGGCCGGCCGTATTTTTCAGCCAATGCAGCGCCTCCCTCTGCAAGCACAGCGCCGATTCCTTGGCGCAGAGCCGTCTCCCGCAGGGCCCGAAACATGGCTGCGGCATTTCCAAATGGCAGAGCGTATCCGACGTCTTTCTCGGAAAGAATCCCTGTTTCATAGAGCTCCATGGCGCAGGAAATCGTGGCGCCTGCCGTAATCGTGTCCAGGCCCAACTCATTGCAAAGGTAGTTGGCCCTGAAAATGTCTTCAAGGTCCCCGATCCCGCAGTTGGAACCCAGAAGAGCCATGGTTTCGTGTTCAGGTCCTTTGGTGGTCCCTGGATATTCCGCGTCTATGATTCTCGACCGCTTTGAGCAGCGAAAGGGGCAGGAAAAGCATCCTTCATCTCTTGCCCGGAGCATGTTACGGATGTAGGCAGGATCCTCGAACTTGGTGAAGGGCTCGAAGTAGCCGTCCTGGAAATTGAAGGCCGCTTGCGTTTTGGATTTGTTGGCCCTGCCCGGCAAGCTCCAGGTCCCCCACATGGACCGTTTTTCGAGTTCTTTGTTTTCCCTCGCCTCTTTGTAAAAGCTCATCACGGCTTCTTTGAAGGCGGCCGGATCGGAAATCCTGATTTCCCCTGTTCCATGGGCCGCAACGGCTTTCAAGTTCTTGGACCCCATGACGGCTCCCAGGCCCGAGCGACCGGCCGCCCGGCCCCCGTCGGCCATGATGCAAGCAAAGCGAACCAGATTCTCGCCTGCCGGACCGATGGCGGCGACACTCAGCATGTTCTTTCTCCACTGATCCACCTCAAGTCCTATTTCCGCCTTGATCGCGCGTTCTGTGTCCGTCGCTCCATTTCCCCAGATATGGGTTGCCGGCCTTATCTCCACCTTGTTGTCAAGGATCAGGATATAAACAGGCTCAGAAGCCTTCCCCTCGATAATGAGCGCATCGTATCCTGCAAATTTCAGATTGGCGCCTAAGTATCCTCCGCAGCAAGGGTTCGCGATGGCTCCGGTGAGGGGAGATTTACCCACCACAATGAATCGACCTCCAGCGGGGACGCCCGTTCCCGTAAAAGGGCCTGTGGTAAAGATCAACTTGTTTTCCGGGCTCAGGGCATCAGTGCGAGGGTCGACCTCGTCGAAAAGTATTCGGTCCCCCAGACCGCGGCCCCCGATGTAGTCGCGTGCCGGCCCTGCCTGCAAATCCTCCACATTGCAGTTGCCTCCGGTAAGATCGATCCTAAGGATTTTTCCCGTCCAACCATACATACTTCACCTCACTCCGGGACAAGGGACAAGGCCTACGGGGCACGGTAAGAATCTTCCAAAAAATCCTTGGTGCCGTGCACTGTGGGCCGTGAGCCGTTCCCCCTGTCGCCTTCTTAAACTCTTCCTTTCACCGTGCACCTTGTATACCTTGCACCGTTCTTACACATGCTCTTCCGCGGTCAGCCCCGCGAGTTCTGCCCGCGAGAACACCGGGCCGTCGGTGCAAACGTATTTGCTCCCCACATTGCACCGGCCACACTTCCCTATGCCGCACTTCATCCGCATTTCCAGGGAAAGAAAAATCTTTTCATCACCAAAGCCCAGTTCCTTCAGCACCGGCAGAGTGAAACGGATCATGGCCGGTGGCCCGCACACCACGGCATAAGCATTCCGCGGATCAGGCGCCACAGACCGAGTCACATCAGGGACAAGGCCTACATGACCCTGCCAGCCCTTTTCGTCTTTGTCCACCGTGAGGTGAACCTGGAGATCTCCCCGCTTCCGCCAGTCCTCAAGGTCTTTCTTGTAAAGAAGCAGTCCGGGCGCTCTAGCGCCGTAGACCACCGTGAGCGCGCCGTAATCTTTGCGGTTTGAATCATGAAGGATAAAATTAGTAAGACACCGAAGTGTGGAAAACCCGAACCCACCCCCGACAAGAACCAGGTTTCTCCCTTTGAAGGCCTCAAGGGGGTACCCGTTGCCCAGCGGGCCCCGAACCCCCACCACATCGCCCTTCTCCATACGGTGGAGGGCGCCGGTCACAACCCCGATCTTGCTCACGCTGAAAGCAAGGCGCCCGGGCTGAGTCGGCGTGGAGGCCATGCCAAAGGGGGCTTCTCCTTGGCCGAACACCGAGATCTCGGCAAACTGCCCCGGAGTGTAAACAAATTGCTCTTCTTCCTCTTTGCGCACAAAAGAGAGCTCAAAGGTCTTGATGATATCATCCTCAGTCTCGGTGATGATCTCCTCGATTCTCATTGGAAACGGGACATAGGGGTTTTCCATCATCCTCCATTCCCCCCGGAAAGGGATTTCACCACCTCTCGGATATCCAGGTTCACCGGGCATTCGGTCACACATCGTCCGCAACCAACACATCCCAGCATGGCCTGACTCTTGGGAAGGTAGCTGAACTTGTGCATGATCCTCTGCCTGAATCTTTCTTTTGCCGTGGGCCTTGGGTTTAAGCCGGAAGCCTGCTGCGTAAAGAGGGGGAACTGGCACGAATCCCAGACCCTGATTCTTTCTCCCGACGAACCCGCCGCCTCGTCGCAAAGATCAAAACAGTAGCAGGTAGGACAAAGATACGTACAGATCCCGCAACCCAGACAGGTCTCGGTCAGGTCCTTCCAAACCGGATCGTCGAAAACCCGCTCTAAGTGCTCTTCCAGGTTTTCCTTCATGGCCACCGGCTTCATGGAAACCTCGGATTCTCTTTTGATCTTTTTCGCCACCGCAAGGGATTCCTCGTCACTTTTCTCAAAAGCCGGGTCTTCCAACAGAGCGGCTCCCCTTTCACTCACCGCCTCAGCGAGATAACCGTCGCTCAGGTCCAAAAGGAGCAGATCCGAGCCCTCCGGGGAGCAAGGGCCTCCACCCATGGACAGGCAGAAACAGGAGGGATTCGGATGGTCGCATGCCAGGCTCACCACTAGCGTCTCGGCTCTCTTGTCAAAGTAGTAAGGATCGCGGTATTCGCCGCCCAGGACTTTGTCCAGCAGCAGGAGTCCCCTGGCATCACAGGGACGAATACCGAAGACCACCCGGCTTCGCTCTCTACCTGGAGGGATATCCACTTCCACCTTGCCCTTTTCGGTCCGATAGCGAAAAAGTGGTTCCCGCTCAGGGAAAAATATGGATTTGGGTGATTCTTTGGCGTTTTCGTATTCGAGAACCACCTCGGAGGGTGCATGAATCTCCCGGATCAATATGACTTCTCCTCTTCTCACAGGCGCAAAAACAATCCGTTCTTCGAGAAGGCGCTCCAGAAAACTCGGGAGTCGGTCTTTCTTCAGTATCTTGGACGAAGGCGGCAATCCATACCCCCCTGGAATCATGGATTCACTATAAAAGATTCAGTGTCATCCGGCCGAAAGGTGGCCAATGGGCTCGTCTGTTCCAGGTTGAGCCCTGCTTCATAGCCGAAAAGATCCTTCACATCCTTAACGAGTTTCCTGTTCAGTTTCCTGATGTCCACCCCCACCGGGCAGGCCCGCTCGCAGGCGCCGCAAGACACGCACCGGCCGGCAAGATGATAGGCTCGCATCAGGTGAAAGATCATGGTATCCGATGAATCGATTGACTTCCCGATCCATTGGGGGAGGGAGGCGTCCACAAAACACTCCGGGCAATAGCACAAGGGGCAGGCATTTCTACAGGCATAGCAGCGGATGCACTTGTCGACTTCCTTGTTGAGATAATCCCACCGCTCCTCCGCCGTCAGGGCGTCAAAAGTTTGAATATCCGCAAAAGGATCCTCATTCTTTTCTTCCAACCATTCGGATACGAGCACGTCGTGGAGTACAGGATTGGGATGGGTGCAGGTTTTGCACGATTCGTGGAGGAATTCGGAACGTTTCAAGGTCTCTTCAAAATCAGTACCCCTGAGAATAAGGGTATCCTCTATTTCCCTCATTTCCAAAATTCGTCTCGGGGCCGCTGAACTCTCTATGCGAGACCGATCAACCATCCCCCGGCAAGGCACCCCGATAAGGATGACCCGATCTCTTTGCACCTGCTTCTCTTTAATGAGCTCCACCACGGCCCTACTGTCGCATCCCTTCGCCACAATGGCCGCCCTCTCTTTTCTTTTCGGCAGATAAACCGCAAGAGCATTCTCACAGAATCCATCCCAAAAGAGCCGATTTACCTCCTCCTCTTTCCTGATAAAGCAAGGCCTGCTCCGAAGGGGCATGCTTCCCCGCTCAAAGCCGATCACGACTTCAACCTTTTTCTCTCGGAGGAGCTTCCGGGCAATGGCCCTTATTTCATTTGTTAGCTGTTGCATGAAAAACACCTTGATGCGGAGTTTTCACCAATCTCTTTGAGGGGCCCAGTTCTCTGATCTCGGCCGTCACCTTCTCGATAAGTTTTGCGAAACGGGCGCCTTCAGAGGCCGATACCCAACTGAACTGAACTCGACTTTCCTCTACGCCCGCGAATTCCAGCAGGCTCTTCAGGAGCGCGAATTTCCTTCTCGCGCTGTAATTCCCCGTCAGATAGTGACACTCTCCTGGATGGCATCCGCTTACCAAGACCCCGTCCACCCCTTTCTGAAGGCTGGATAGGATAAAGAAAGGGCTCACCCTTCCCGAGCAGGGCACGCGAATGATGCGCACATTGGGCGGATATTGGATCCGGCTGGTGCCGGCAAGGTCCGCCCCTGCGTAGCTGCACCAGTTACACAGAAATGCCAAGATCTTCGGCTCCCATTTTCCACTTTCCGCCATGTTCCGCATTTCCACAGAAAGTCTCCAGCCTCGACAAAATCGCCCATCTATGACATAATTTTTTCTCTGCGACTCTACAAAGCCTGAATCGCAAACCACGTCTGCATGTCGGTCACCCCGCCCAGGTCGAGCGCGCCACTTCTGCAGGAAGAAACACACACACCGCATCCCTTGCACAGAGCCTGGTTCACAGTCGCAACTCCCTCTTCTCCGAGAGCGATTGCATGATAAGGGCAAACCTGCTCGCAGAGCCCGCACCCGCTGCATTTTCGAACCGATACCCGGCAAACCGGTCCGCCTGCTTTCAACTCATCTTGAGCGAGAACCGTTAAAGCCCGAGCGGCCGAGGCTTGAGCCTGGGCAATGCTCTCGTCGATGAATTTAGGGCTGTGAGCCGTTCCGCACATAAAGATTCCTTCGGTGGCGAAGTCGACCGGCCGAAGCTTCATGTGGGCTTCCATAAAAAAGCCGTCCTCGTTGAGCGGCACCTTGAGGAGCTGCGACAGCGACTTGTTTTCACGCGCTGGAACCGCGGCTACGGCCAGGGCAACAAGATCTGCGTTGATCCTGAGCCTGCCGCCCAGCGTCGGCTCCGTCACCGTAACTCGCAACGCAGAGAGGCCGTTTTCCCTGGCAACCGTCACATCCGGCTTATCCTCATTCTCATAGCGAATGAAAATCACTCCTTTTTCCGCGGCCTGCCTGTAGTACTCCTCTCGGAGGCCGTAAGTTCTCATGTCCCGGTACAAAACGTATATCTCTATGTTCGGGTTGAGCTCTTTTAGTTCCAGGGCGTTCTTGACGGCCTGGGAGCAGCAAAACCGGCTGCAATAGGGTCTTTCCTCGTCTCGCGAACCGACACATTGAATCATCACCAGTGTATTGCAATGCTTCAAGCGGTCACCCGCCTCACGGATTTCTTGTTCCAATTCAAGCAGGGTCACCACCCTGGGGTCTTCGCCATACAAATATAGAGCAGGTTTCAATTCTTCGGCGCCGGTGGCCACAACGGTGACACCGTGGGCAATTTCCTTCACCTGACGGCGCTTTCCCAGCGCAATCCTGGAAACAAAATTTCCCACGTACCCTGAAAAATCGATGATACGGCTCTCCGTGTGGATCTGGATCAGGAGGTTCCTGTAAACCTTTCCGATCAGATTCTGGAGATAGGCCTGGACATCCATTCCTTCCAGAGTACGGGAAATTCTCCCGGCCATGCCGCCAAGCAATCTCCCCTTTTCAACGAGATGCACCGGTATCCCTTGATCCGCCAGGCTAAGAGCAACCACCATACCGGCCACCCCTCCGCCGATCACCAGAGCTGCCCTTTGGGTTTTATAGGAAGTCGAGTGGAGAGGCTCTAGGAGCGTCGCCCTGGCCACAGCCATTCGAACCAAATCTTTTGCCTTCTCCGTTGCGCTCCTTTTATCCGCCATGTGAACAAGAGAGCACTGTTCCCGGATGTTCGCGAACTCGAAAAGATAGGGATTGAGGCCTGCCTGGCGAAGGACATCCTGAAAAACCGGTTCATGGGTACGGGGCGTGCAGGCTGCTACAACCAAGCGATTGAGGCCCTTTTCTCTCATCACATCCGCCATGTGTTTAACGGAGTCGATGGAACAGCTGAAGGTATTCTCCTCTGCGTGCACCACTCCCGGAAGAAAACGGGAATAAGAAACAACATTGCGGACCTCCACCGTCTTGACGATATTGGTGCCGCAGTCACAGACAAAGACCCCTACTCTCGGCGGCTCTCCCCGAACCTCCCGCTCCACAGGGTA
>JAFGDM010000057.1 GCA_016932115.1 Deltaproteobacteria bacterium
GGTACCCTCATTCCGCCCATGGAGACTTTCGAAGCCGTGAGGGGCGGTATGGCACAATTGGGAAGCTCCTGTTCCTACTACTGGGGAGGGAAAATCCCGGAAGCACCCATCTTCACCACCGTGCCCTTCGGCATGACGCCCCAGGAAAGGATCTCCTGGTACTACAACGGCGGCGGCCTCGAGCTCTGGCAGGAGCTCTACGCGCCTTTCAACATCGTGCCCTTCCCCATGATCAACACGGGCGTCCAGATGGCCGGTTGGTTCAAAAAGGAGATCAACAGCCTGGCGGACGTAAAAGGCCTCAAGATGCGCATTCCCGGCTTCGGCGGCAAGGTCATGGCCAAGGCCGGGGCCAATGTGGTGCTCCTGCCTCCGAGCGAGATCTTTATTTCCCTCGAACGTGGGGTGATCGACGCCGCGGACTGGATCGCCCCCTACCACGACAAGCGCATGGGGCTTCACCAGGCGGCCAAGTACTACTACTACCCAGGCTGGCAGGAACCGAGCACCGTAGGCGAGCTCCTCATCAACAAGCAGGCGTGGGATGCCCTGCCGGACGATCTCAAGGCCATGATCCAGTGCGCGGCCGCGGACTGCTACATCTGGAGCCTGGGTGAGTTCGATTCATTGAACGGCGACGCCCTCAAGGAACTGGTGGAAAAGCACGGCGTTCAGGTCCGCAAATTTCCGGACGACGTGATATTGGAACTGCGCAAGCTGAGCGATGAGGTCTTGAAGGAAGAAGTGGCTAAGAGCGGGAAGATGAAAAAGATTTATGACTCCTTTACCGCCTTTAAGGCCAAGACGGGGCCCTGGACCCGGGTGTCCGAAGAGGCCTTTCTGGAAGCCCGAAGCAAGTAACCCTTCCGTCCCGACCCCCGGTGCGGGGGCCGGGACGGAGGCCTTTTGCCGGGAGGCAGAGTCCGTGAGATTTCTACTGCCCGTCTCCGCATGGATCGACAAAGTCAATGAGAAATTCGGGTACGCATCGGCTTTCCTGACCCTTTTTCTCGTTTTGGTTACTGCCACGGATGTCACGCTGCGCTACCTTTTCCGTGCCGGTTCCGTCGCCTTTCAGGAGCTTGAATGGCACCTTTACGCCGCCAACTTCATCATGGCGGCGGGGTGGACCATGCTTAAAGACGGGCACGTGAGGATCGATATCCTCTACAGTGGGCTCAGTCCCCAAAAAAAGGCCCTCATCGACCTTCTCGGTATTCTCATTTTCTGCATTCCTTTTTGCCTCATTGTGATCGTCACATCCTGGACTTTTTTCTTCAATGCGTGGGTCATCGGGGAAGGTTCTCCGGATCCCGGCGGTCTTCCGGCTCGATACCTTTTAAAGGCAACCATTCCGGCAGGCTTCAGTCTCGTCCTTTTCCAGGCCTTTTCGCAACTTGTCAAAGCGTTTATGGCCCTGCGTGGCAACGAGGATGTTCGGCCTTGAAAGAATATCTTGACTTGATCATGGTGATTGCGCTGATCCTCTGTCTCATGGCAGGTTTTCCTGTTGCCTGGACCCTTGGCGGTGTGGCAACCCTTTTCGGGCTTGTCGGTTTCGGGTTTGACTTCTTCATGTTCCTCCCTCTTCGTCTATGGGGAAGGATGACCAACTTCACTCTCGTGGCTGTTCCCCTTTTCGTATTCATGGGAGTGGTGCTCGAGCGCTCGGGATTGGCCGAAGATTTACTGAAAACCATGGGGGATCTTTTTGGCAGGATCCGCGGCGGTCTTGCCATTTCTATTGTTCTGGTAGGCGCCGTTCTGGGTGCTACCACGGGTATTGTGGGGGCCACGGTCGTTACCATGGGTATCATTTCTCTGCCCGTGATGCTTCGCGCCGGGTACTCCGCGGAAATGGCCACAGGCGTTATTTCCGCTTCCGGAACGCTGGGGCAGATTATTCCTCCAAGTATCATCCTGGTCATCCTCGGCGATATCATGGGTGTTTCGGTAGGTGAGCTTTTTGCAGGATCTCTCCTTCCCGGCCTTGTGCTGGTGGGGTGCTATATTCTCTACATCCTGATCTATGGCTTTTACCGACCCAAATCCGTTCCCTCGGCAGCTTTGCACCTTGAAGTTAGACTTCGCGGTATGAACGCACTATACCGATTTGCCGGCGTTCTTCTTCCTCCGGCGTTTCTCATCGTGGCTGTCCTCGGATCCATCCTCTTCGGAATTGCCTCTCCCACAGAAGCGGCCGGTGTGGGCGCTTTGGGCGCATTGCTCCTGGCGGTCGCTAAGCGGAAATTAAGCTGGTCGACCGCCAAAGAATCCATGATCACCACCACCCGTCTTTGCAGCATGATTTTCATCATCCTACTGGCGGCAACGGCCTTTGGGCTCGTGTTCAGAGGTCTTGGCGGCGACGACATGGTGAAGGGCTTTTTCCAGGGTATGGGCGGCGGTAAGTGGGGAGTCCTCGTGGTGGTGATGATCATTCTTTTTCTGCTGGGCTTTGTCCTCGATGTCATTGAAATCACCTTTATCGTGATTCCGCTTCTGACTCCTGTTTTTGAACACATGGGCTTCGACATGCTCTGGATAGCGGTTCTCATCGCCGTCAACTTCCAGACCAGCTTTCTTACGCCGCCTATGGGTTTTTCTCTCTTCTACCTGAAGGGGGTCAGTCCACCGGAGGTCAGAACAGGGCAGATATATCGAGGTATTATTCCTTTCGTCGCGTTGCAACTGGTGGGCCTTGCCGTCGTGATCTTCATTCCCTCATCTGTGACCTGGCTCCCGGCGGTGGTGTTCAGATAAGCCCCATAGAACGAAGTTTGGGAAACCATGGCGGCAATTGAGCTTACTTGGTAAAATGAAGTTCAAAAAGTTCCTTGGCCTTGAGAAAGCCCTCTTCGGTCATTCCTACTGATTTTGCTTTTCCTATAGGATTTGATATGTATCCCTTTTCATGGAGTCTGTTCAGGGTGTCCCAGTCGAATCCCTTCCAGGCTCTCGCCCCCAGCCCCTCATGTCTTTCATGGGTAACCAGGTATAGAAGGGCCAGAGTGTACTCATCAATCCTGTTTTCGTCGTAGTTCATTTGTTCTCCTTGCGTCGAACGATGCGGATCAGACGCGACTATTTGCCGTCGCCTGCACCCGTCTTGTTCGGTGGTATTACTTGTTGCCGCCATCTTCCTCGTCCTCATCGCTGCCTGCCTCTAGCAGCCCCTCCAGGACATTACCTAGATTTGCGCTTGTTATTCTTCTGCCGCCTGCAGGCATCCCTCAACTCCAGAATTGTGCGAAATGCGTTGTCATTGGCCCGTAAACGCTCCTCGGGCGACATCCTTAAGAACATGGCGACAAATAGTTCCATCTTCCTGTAGATCCTATTTGGTAAGATTGTGTAACAGCGCGCCGAAACTGCGCAATGCTCTAGGGACAGCTTCTGCGTTATCAGGGGATCGCATGATCCAAATATCGATGTCCATTGTGGCCCGAGGATATCCATGGGCGGCAAGCGCATATGCTCCGACGAGGATGAACCTAACCTTCTCGTCGAATAAGGCGTGTAACATATCTCTGTAATCTTCGTTCAACATATTGCTTTACGCTTAAGGAGGCAATTTCTTTTGTCAACGGCCAGACCAGAAGAATGCGGTACTCTGGAGTTCCGAAAACGTAATCGACCTTCCGGTTATCCGTCATTCTTTAAATGCCTGCACGTTGTCTATTCATGTTCTTAGTTGTAAGCTACCGTTTTCTCCATATAAAAGTCATTTATAAGTAAATAATTGCAAAATAATTTGACAATCACGCAATACGCTTTTATTGTATCAGAAAATTAGCAACGTGGTGTTAAAAAAAGGAGGGGATACAAAATGGCAAAAGTTTTGGTACTAAGATATAACAAAGGCAAACTTCCTCCATCAGCTCTTACAGCCGAGTTCAAGAAACAAGTTGGTGGGGCAATGGAAAAGTATCTAAGTGAAAACCCGAAAGTCAAGTTCAACGGCCTCTGGGTGAACGAAGAAGGTGTAGGAATCTGCGATTGGGATGCACCTGATGCGAAATCAGTTAAAAGTTTTATAGACGGTGTCGGCGGAAGCTACGATCAAATCGTTGCAGTAGAGAAATTGTTATAACCCGCTAGCGTGAGTTTCCTACTTATCGGGCACCAAAGGGGGGTATAAGCGCGTAAAGCTCCAATTTTTCTGACAAAAACCGAGAGTGGA
>JAFGDM010000058.1 GCA_016932115.1 Deltaproteobacteria bacterium
TCCACTCTCGGTTTTTGTCAGAAAAATTGGAGCTTTACGCGCTTATACCCCCCTTTGGTGCCCGATAAGTAGGAAACTCACGCTAGATGCAGGGAGTTCATCAATGAGGTTGGTAATGAGGTGCTCCTGGGAGAAATAGACTGCGAGTCAACCCAGGAAGGGGAATGATCTTTTTGACTCTTCCGGCCCACCTAAGATTTTTCTTGACACCCTACTGCTGTTCGTTTAAATAGAACGCATGTTCGGAAGGATTCTCAAGGAAAACAGGCTAAAAGCACGGATTGGGTTACGGGAATTGGCAGGCCGGGTCGGCATATCGCCTGGGTACCTGAGCGACTTGGAGAACGAAAAGGTCCCGCCCCCTTCAGAGAAGGTCATTCTGGACATGGCTTTCACGCTGGGTGTGGAGAAGGGAGAACTTCTCAAGGCTGCCGGCAAAGTGGACCCGGAATTGTCCGAATACGTGGCGCAAGAGCCGCGGGCGGCAGACTTCCTTCGCATGGCCAGGGAACAGGGATACCAGAAGGTCGACTGGGAAAAGCTGACCCAGCTTGCCAAGGTGGTGGGACTGGGCAAGGAAAAGAGGAAGGAGCCATGAGAGTTCCCTGGCTGGAGAAAGAGGCCATTGCCCGCCAAGCCGAGAGGCTGATCGCCGATTACCGGGCCGTGATCGGAGAGAGGGTGACCCCTCCCATCCCTGTGGAAGACGTGATCGAGCGGTTCTTGGGGCTGGACCTGACCTATCAGAACCTGGATGAAAAGCTGGGAATGGACGATGTTCTCGGAGCCACCTACGTGAGGGCGAAAAGGATCGCCATCAACAGGAAGCTCCTCGAGGACAAGAACGAGGGCCGCCTTGTGTTTACCTGCGCCCACGAAGTGGGGCACTGGGTGCTGCACCGCCACCTGGTTGAGGAAGCGGCCCGGGCCGAGAGGGTCAAGGAGGCCATTGTCTGCCGGGCCAAAAACGCACGGGAGCCCGCGGAGTGGCAGGCCGATTATTTTGCATCGTGTCTTCTCATGCCTGTCCGTGAGATGAAAGAGGCCTTTTCCATGGTCTGCCCATCGGGAAGGCTTGTTCTGGACAATGTGAAAAGCGCTCTGGGCGGCACGGGGGTGTGCATTGATCCTTGCTTGGAAAACTGGCATTTCATTGCGGAGATGGTGCGGGAGGGCGGTGGCTTCACGAACGTTTCGAAAGAGGCCGTGGCCTTCAGGATGGAAGAGCTGGGATTGCTGATCAACCGAACTGATTCGCATATCGGGTGGTGAATAAAAAGTGACTATCCCGGTTTCCCGCCTTCGCGGGAAAGACAATCGAGTTTTTATGCTCTTTTTTTTGGCCTCAAGTGTTCGATAAAGTAGAACATTCAGGAGAAGAGGAGATAGAAATCCTGATCGATCAGGATTTGGTTCTTTTCTCATGGAACGACGAAGCGATTCAGGAAATGGCTGAAGTGTTGGGAGAGCCTGAGTTCCCCGAGCCGCGGCCTTGCGGATAGGCGGGAGCGGGTCTTCACCGCAGAGGCGCCGAGGACACGGGGAGGTAAACCGCAATCAAATAAGAGATGCGAAATCCGAAACAAACCCGGAAAGAGCAAAATTCGAATGATCGAAAAAATTTGAAAAGCAAGACAGGAAGTCTGCTCAAGATGATAGGATACAGCGATCAGATCAGAGGTTATATCCAGTCTTTTTGCAAGCTCTTTTACCTGGGCACGGCCAACCATAAACTGGTCGTCAGAAAGTGCGTCGAGATCGCTTCGGAGTTTTCCATGGATGTTTACCTCTACAACCTAGGCGAGGGGCTCAGGCGGCCCGGACAGGGCAAACCCAAAGATGCAACCATCGACCCCCTTGAGGTGCTCAACCGCATCCTAAACACCAGCTTCGAGCCGTTTGCAGGGAAACGAAAACTCTACATCCTTGAACACTTTGACCTGCTCCTTGAGAACAGGGACCCGTTCCTGCTCACGAGACTGCGCCTCATCGCCGATGCCGAATCCAATACCTACTCTGTAATCCTAATGGGAAAGGATAGCTTCAGGGTGCCGGAGACCATTCGCGATATCCCGCAAGTCTTAGCCTCGGCCCTCTTACCCGATGAGATCGGCGAGATTATCGGGCATTGCCGGGAGAACCTCCCTGCGATGGAAAAGCAGGCACTTGCGGCAAACCTTCAGGGGCTCACGAGTCTTCAGTGCGAAGACCTGCTCGCCCTGTCTCTGGCTACCCGGAACGGTTTGGACCCGGAATTCATCAGGGTACAACGGGCACGACTCTTGTCGCAGCATGCGGGGAAAGTCATCCAGCTCTATGAGCCTTTGGGGAACCTGGACGAAGTAGGAGGTCTGGGCGCCTTAAAAGACTGGCTCATAAAAAGAGGTCGCTTTTTTCATGCTCAGGCCGGGGGCCAAGGCAGCAATGCGCCACAGCCCAAGGGCGTATTGCTCACAGGCCCGCCGGGGTGCGGAAAATCGCACCTGGTCCGGGCCCTGGCGGGCTCCTGGGGCGTGAACCTCATCAGGCTGGAACCGGCGCGGCTCTTCCGGTCTTTTGTCGGCGAGACCGAGCAGAACTTCCTCTCCGCTTTTGAGACCGTGAAAACCCTTGCACCGGCCATTTTGTGGATCGACGAGCTTGAAAAGCTCTTCGCATATGGAGCTGATCACAGCGGCGACGGGGGCGTGCTCTCGAGGGTGCTTTCCCTTTTTCTTGATTTTCTGCAAAGCAGGAGAGGGGGGGTATTCGTCTGCGCGACCACAAACGCCATTGCCGGTTTGCCCCAGGAGATCCTGCGGCCCGGACGTTTCGACGCCGTGTTTTTCATTGACCTTCCCAGCGGAAAGGAACGGGAACACATCTTCACCATCCTTTTCCGGAAATACGGCCTGGCTGGAAAACTTGAGTGTTCGGAGGATCTCCTGAATGCTACGGGGGACTTCAGCGGGGCTGAGATGGAACAGGCGATCATCGATATGCTTTATGAAGCAGGGGAAACCGCATTCCAAAATGAATTTACCCTTCTAAGGAACATCAGAAAAATCGTGCCTCTGGCAAGAACCATGAAGGAGAATTTCGACTTGATGCGGCGATGGTACAGGTCAAGGACTCGTGCTGCATCCATTGAAGACGGAGAAGAAAAAGGAAGGAGGAAAACATGTCCCATATCACCAAGGTAAAGACCCTGCTCAAAGATGGGATCATTTTAAGAAGAACGCTTCAAAAACTGGGTTACCGCGTTGGGGAGGGTGGGTCTACATCGGGGCCTCATCGCCTCAGGGAAACAAGAAACCTTGAGTTGATTGCCGGGAAAAACGGACTCCGGATCGGATTCAGGCGAGGCA
>JAFGDM010000296.1 GCA_016932115.1 Deltaproteobacteria bacterium
AAGCAGGGCGCCCAAAACCTTCTCGGCTTCCACAATACATTTCTTCTTTGGGGAATTCCCTGGTTGCTCGATATGTGATCACGCATACTCCCTTCCTGCGGTACCTCACAGCCTAAATGCCTACAGCCTATCTAGCTGAGTAGTTACACTATTTATCACCCCCGTAATCCCGTCAAGAGGACAAAACCTTAGCAATCGCCATGGCAAAATTCGATAGCACCCCAAAGGAGGGCGGGTTCAAGTCCTAGATGGATACTTCTTGTTGACAGGATATACCAAATTGGCATATTTTATATACCATGGATTTCGAATTCGACCCTAACAAATCGAAAACTAACCAAGAAAAACATGGGATTGATTTTATTGATGCCCGGGCCCTTTGGAATGATCCCGATTTATTGGAGATCCCTGCAAAGACGACCGATGAAAAGAGATTTCTTGTAATCGGGAAGATTGGTGAAAAACATTGGTCAGGGATTATCACATATCGTAATGAGAATATAAGAATTATTTCAGTACGGCGCGCCAGGAAGGAGGAGATTGAGCTTTATGAAAGCTAAAGAATTGGATAAAAAATTCGATGACGAAGAAAGCATCATGAATCATTTAGATCTCACCAAGGCTAGGCGTCCTAATCAGGAACAAAAAAGGGTGAATGTTGATTTTCCTATCTGGATGATTCAGTCTTTGGACAAAGAGGCTAAACGGCTGGGTGTTCCTCGACAATCCATTATCAAGATCTGGCTTGCTGAAAGATTACATAAAGCCTCTTCTCTGTAAAAATGCAAAGGCAGGATCATTTTTCACCCAGCCTTTGCCATTTCTTTGCCAATTGAATTCCAAGTATATGATTTTATTAATACCCCGGTGGGGTTTCCACCCTGCCGTTGAATAGAAACAAGAAGCTCTATTTGAATGGCGGAAAACATCCATGCTGCGATCTGATGCTTGCCGGCCGCACGATGGAGGAAGGACTTTAGAGGTGGACATTCCTTTCCCCCATTCGCCATTCTCCGTTTTCCCCCACCCTCTTCGAATTCTTCTTGCCGACGATAATTTCACACCCTTTGATCTCGCACCGTCGCCATAGCGGCTATGGCGCGTCGAAGACTGTGGACTCTGTGTGAGATAAAGTCTTTCGGGTTTTTGTCGCCTTTTCCCGGTTCCCCCAAGATTCGCAGCTACAAACCCAAGAGCATTTTTCAAGATGTCGATTTTCCTTGATCTTTTTTGCGAAATGTTGACAAATTATCAAATTGATGTATATTTGTAAACGTTGACAAATTATCTCACTTTCACCTATTTTATCAACGGGGGACAAGAGGGTGATCGGCGATCGCATACGGCAAGCAAGGCTTGCTAAAGCATTGACTCTCGACAGTGCAGCCCAGGCCTTGAAGAATTCGGGAGAATCGATCTCGAAGCAGGCCCTGTCCAATTATGAAAAAAACAAACGGACCCCCCGCCCCGCCACATTGATGAGGCTGGCCGGAATATTTGGAGTGCACCCAAGGTATTTTTTGGAAGAATCCACACTTCACCTTGAGTGGACGGCATACCGATGCCAGGCTCGACTCGGCGCACGGAAGAAGGAAGAGATTGAGTCATTCGCCAAATCCATTGCCGAGAAATACCTATACCTCCGAGAAACCCTTTTCCCTTCGGAAAAACCAAATTTTCCTTCCCGAAGGAAAGTGACCTGCTTTCCGGACGCAGAAAAATCAGCTCAAAGCCTGCGGAATCGATGGGGACTGGGAGATGCATCCATTGACAGCCTTACCCGGGCCGTCGAAAACAATGGGGGAATCGTAGTCAATTGCGATTTCCCCAATATCCGTTTCGACGGTCTTTCCGGTTGGGCAAACGGCAATATCCCCATCCTTGTGGTCAATTCCCTCTTACCGGATGATCGGCGACGCTTTGACCTGGCCCATGAATTGGGGCATCTGGTCATGGACTGCCGGGGCTTCACAAAAAAAGAAGAAGAACGTATGGCCCACCGTTTTGCAGGAGCCTTGCTCGTTCCTGAAAATCAGGCACGTAGAGAATTGGGCCGCCGTCGCCGATCCGTTACCTTTCGTGAACTGGCCACCCTCAAACGCAAATACGGGCTGAGCATGCAGGGCTGGCTCTCGCGAGCCCGGGACCTGGAAATTATCACCCAATCCTTATACAAAAACATGTTTATTGAATTCAGCAAAAGGGGTTGGAGAAAGCAGGAGCCTGAAGGTTTCAACGGGGACGAGAAACCCCTGCGGTTGCTCCAAATGGCCCTCAGGGCCTTGGCTGAAGATATCATTACCCAGGAGAAGGCCATGGATCTTTGTCCGGAAATCGCCATGAAAAAAGAAGAGAGGGTATCACGGGAAAGTCCTGATATTCCTTCTGCCCGAGAACTGATGAGGCTACCTCCAAAGGAGAGGAAACGCATCCTTGCAAAAGCGGCGGCGTTGGTTGAATCGGATTATCTTGAAGACAAGGAGTTGACTGCATTTGAAGCCTTCGACAGCGAAGATTCCCAAGAGTAGAAACTCCCCAGATCCCCTGAGGGGAGAAATCTGGTGGGTCAACTTTGATCCGTCTTTAGGGGAGGAGATCCGGAAACTCCGACCTGCCCTTGTAGTCGGTTTAAACGAACTCGGGAGAACGGGTCTGCGCATCATCGTGCCCGTCACAAAGGACAAGGGCCGTTATAGGAAGGCCCCCTGGTTCTTCCGTCTCCGTGCCACAAAGGGAAACAGTCTTACGGTTGATTCGGAAGTGGACGCATCCCAGGTCAAGTCCATATCGGTTCAAAGGTTCAATGGAAGGATAGGAACCGTCACCGCAACCCAGCTCTCCGAGATTGTTGAAGGCATTGCCTTGTGTGTCGGATACGAGTGCCCGATATGTCAAAAAGAATCCTAAAACAAACCGTTCACCCCAGTTTTCCTCCCTGCTGAATTCCCTTTGTCATTCTATCGCTTATCTCAATGAGCGATCGGCTGCGTGGAGATGTCCCGAATGCATATCCTGATCGGACATGAATATTCCCGGTGCCCCGGCGGGATTTGCTGATCATCTGTGAATCAAAAACAGGGGCGATTAATGGTGTAATGGCGGAGCGTATTACCCCATCAAGGACCTAATTCCGGAACAATTCTCATGGCAAAATCCTAGAACACTTTAAAGGAAGACGGATTTATCAACCCACCGCTGAACAACTTGAGGTCACAATCTGTGACCTCAAGTTTGACAGAAACAAGGAGAAAGCCGGTAGCGTTAGTCTTTGGTCGAGAAACTCTGGAAAGCAAGGCGTTGGTGGGTCATTTTGAGCAAAAAAAATTTCATATAAGTTCAACCTTGTATTGATCTTTTCAATAGGGTATTCCCCGGAGCAACAACAAGCTGTCACCGGTAATCTGAAACTGTATTGAATATGGCCTTTTGAAAATGTTATTTTATCCTTTTAGATCTTCTTCCAAAAATTTCAAT
>JAFGDM010000059.1 GCA_016932115.1 Deltaproteobacteria bacterium
GAACGCCGGAATCGAAGAGTTTCAAAAAGCCAAAGTGTTACCAATTTTCTAAGAGATAACCTCTCAGATTTGAAATGTTAGAATCTATCGCGGGCTCGGAAGAAAGGCAACAAAGAATTGTCGGGAATTCCTCACTCGAGGTTACGGTAGAGCTGGTGGGCCTGATAGGAGCTACGCACAAAGGGGCCGCTCGCAACTGCCTTGAAGCCTGTCCGGAGGGCGATCATTTTCCATCGATCAAACGCATCAGGGGTGACGTAGCGCTTCACAGAAAGATGATGTTTTGAGGGCTGCAGATACTGACCGAGGGTGAGCATCATGCAGCCCGCTGATATCAAGTCCTCAAAGATCCTGCGCACTTCATCGTCCGATTCGCCGAGCCCAAGCATGAGTCCGGACTTTGTCGGCACGGAGGGGTAGAGTTCCCGTGCTCTTTGGAGAAGACGGATGGATCGTTCGTAAAACGCGCCGGGCCGAACAATCGGATACAAACGGGGCACGGTTTCGATGTTATGGTTCAACACATCAGGTCCGGCCTCCAGCACGGTCTTAAGGGATTCATCATGACCTTGAAAATCCGGTATCAGCACTTCCACCATAATGCTCGGGACTTCTTTGTGCACGGCACGGATGGTCTGCGCGAAATGGCTTGCACCGCCATCGCAGAGATCATCTCGCGTGACCGAAGTAATTACCACGTACTTCAGTGCCATCGCTTTCACTGTTTCCGCTAAGCGTTCCGGTTCCTTGGGATCCGGAGGGCCCTGCGGCCCTTGCGCTATGGCACAGAAGCGGCAATTGCGGGTGCAACGATTTCCCATAATGAGGAAGGTTGCCGTGCCCTGAGAAAAACATTCCCCGATGTTGGGGCATAAGGCTTCCTCGCAAACCGTGTGAAGTTCCCCTTTCTTAAGGAGGCCCAGCACTTCTTGATAGATGGATCCTGAGGAAATTCTACGCTTCAGCCAGGGTGGCTTTGCCGAGGGGGTTTTGTCTTGAAGGGGCCCGTTCATATGATTCTATATAGAGAAGAGCTGAGTCCTTTGAATGGCGGAGATCTTTTCCAACTCCTGTAAGGATAGGTCCGCAAAAGAAACTCCGAAGATGCCTTCCATGTTTTGTCGGACTGCCTGTTTGACTTCACTGCAAGGGACCGCTTTGCCCAGTTGCTGTTTCATCGACGTGATCATGATGTTGTTGAGCCCGCAGGGGTTGACCCATGTAAAAGGCTCAAGGTCTGTATTAACATTTAGGGCCAGGCCATGGAAGCTTACAGATCGCCGCACGGCGATTCCGACACTTCCTATTTTTTTCATGCCCACCCAGGCGCCTCGGTTCAAGGAATTTCGCCCGCCTTTGATATTCCAGTCTGCAATGGTACGGATCATGATTTCTTCAAGACATTCGACGAAAGGGAGAACTCCCATCTCCATGGTTCTCAGATTCACGACAGGATAAAGGACCACTTGCCCCGGTCCGTGATAGGTAATATCTCCTCCACGCTCCACATGGATGATGGGGATACCGCGAGCGGCAAGAAAAGCCTCAGTCACCTTGAGGTTTGTAAGGCCTCCCCGCTTGCCCAAGGTAAAGACCGGCGGATGCTCTACGAGAAGGACCACGTCGGTTTTCAAAACGTCGTCTTTTCTTGCATCCACCAGACATAGCTGGAGGGCCCAAGCCTTTTGGTAATCCATCAGGCCGAGATCCACAAGATGCCATTTTCTAGGGGCGATAGCCATCGCTTCAATTGTTCAGTTTTGAGAGAGACCCCAATAATCCTCAATGTCTGCTTTCTGCCGTTTGCTGCCGAATTCCTGTTGCATGCCGATTCACCCTGTCAGGCACGGTTTTCTTGCCGCCCTTGTTTCATCCAGTCTCCTCATCTTCGGCTTGGTCGGCGCTTGGTGAAGAAGATCCGGATTCTCCTTCGCTTCCTCGGCGACGGCTGCTAAGGATTCAATGAAAAGATCAAGATCCTGCTTGGATTCCGTTTCTGTGGGTTCGATCATGATGGCACCGTTCACAACCAGGGGGAAATAAACCGTGGGAGGATGAAAACCATAGTCCATCAGGCGCTTGGCTATGTCAAGGGTCGTTACTTTGCAGCCTGCCTGATATTTGTCCGTGAAAACGCACTCGTGCATGCAGGGCCTGTCATAGGGAAGAGAAAAGCTTTTCTTGAGCCGCTCCTTGACATAATTGGCATTCAACACCGCAAGTTGGCTGGCTTTCTTGAGATTAGCGGCACCCATGGTGCGGATGTAGCTGTAAGCCCGGATCATCACTCCGACGTTTCCATAAAAAGCATGAAGCCTGCCGATGGTTTGGGGGAAGTTGTAAGAGAGCGCGTAGTGTCCGTCTTGTTCCATCAGTCGGGGCACCGGCAGAAAAGGCTCGAGATGCTTCTTGACACATACAGGCCCCGCTCCGGGTCCGCCTCCTCCATGAGGGGTTGAAAATGTCTTGTGAAGATTGAGATGAAGCATGTCCAGCCCGGCGCGACCTACGTCCATGATTCCTAGAACGGCGTTCATGTTGGCGCCGTCTCCATAAACAAGCCCTCCCCTTGCATGGACCAGATCCACGATCTCACTCAGATTTTCTTCGAAAAGCCCGAGCGTGTTAGGATTGGTGATCATGATTCCTGCCGTATCCTCGTCCATGCTTTTCGCAACGTTTTCAACCGTGAGAATTCCGCGTTCGTTTGATTCAACCGCTATGGGCCGGTAACCGCAAAGGGCCGCACTTGCAGGGTTTGTCCCGTGGGCTGTATCAGGCACGAGGATCTTGGAAGGTTTTCTGCCCCTGCTTTTGTGGAATGCATGGATGAGAAGCATGCCGGTGAGTTCACCCTGTGCTCCCGCAGCAGGTTGAAGAGTAACAGCGTCCATCCCTGTGATCTCGGCCAGAAAACGCTCGAGATCGAACATAAACCTCAGGAGCCCCTGGCAGAGCTCTTGGGGAAGCAAAGGATGAGCGGCGGAAAACCCCGGCAAAGCAGCCTGCTTCTCATTAATTTTCGGATTGTACTTCATTGTGCAGGAGCCGAGGGGGTAGGTGCCGGTGTCAACACCGAAATTCCAGGTGGAAAGCCTTGTGAAGTGGCGAACCACATCCACCTCGCTGAGATCTGGAAAATCAAGACCGTTTGACGCCAGAGCGTCTTCGATAGGACAAACTTCAACATCACGGGAGGGAAGGGAGAATCCGCTTCGTCCGCGGCTGCCTTTTTCCCAGAGGAGAGGCTCGTTGAGGATGAGCCCGGTGGTCCCTAAAATATTATCCATAAACTTAACTCCTTCATACGGACAAATTCGAAATTCGAAGCACGAAGCGCGAAACAAATCCAAAACGGCAAATTCGAAAGGACGTAACAATTTAGGTGTTTGAAAAATCGCAAGCATCAGGCATGGGGGTCCCTCTTAAAACTGCAAAACGAAGAGTAGTCGGGGTGGAGCATGAAAACATCC
>JAFGDM010000297.1 GCA_016932115.1 Deltaproteobacteria bacterium
AAAAGGCCTGCGGGATTCATGGAGTGCTGGCCCCCGTAACCGAAGCCGATCCCTATGCGCGTCCGGAGGACCATCGGAAAATAAATCCGCCCACCATACATGTACCTCAATTTCCCAATCTGGTTGAAAAGCTGATCCCCCGCCATCAATGCAAAATCCGGAAACATGATTTCCACGACCGGTTTCATCCCCACCGATGCGGCCCCACCTGCTATCCCCAGAAACCCGCTCTCTGAAATCGGGGTATTGATAAGCCGCTCGGGAAAAACCTCCTTGATTCCCTTACAGGCCTGGTAAGCGCCACCACTCAGGTTTGCAACTTCTTCGCCGATTACGATGACCCGCTCGTCTCTTTCCATATTGCGCAAGGTGACCGCTGCGATGGCTTCCACGTAAGTTATGGTCTTGAACTGTTGGAAATCCTCCGCCTCGACAAAGGAGACATCGGCAAGCGCTCCGTTATCTTGTCGCAGATTCTTTTGAAGATCTTCAGGAGGCGGCCACTTCTCCGCCCGGATCATGCGTTTTTCTCCCCTTTTCTCGGTGCAGAAATCGACCGCCCTCTCCACACAGATCCTGGCCTTTTCTCGAAGCAAATCATCATCCGATTCGCGGACAACCCTCATCTTCTTTAACAAAAGAGGAAAAGTCGTCAGAGGATCCCTTTCAAGCCAGCTCTTTTCTTCCTCTTTGCTCCGGTATCCGTAAGCGCTTCCCGGCAGGCGACCGGCGTGGTGGCAATATCTGTAAGTTTTCCCCTCGATTAAAAATGGAGATTTCCGCCGGCGGGTTCTTTCCAGAGCCATTTTGAATGCGAGGTAAACCGCCAGAGGATCCATTCCGTCGACGATGATGCTGTCAATGTCGTATGCGAGGCTTCTGAGGGCCAGATCCCTGACGGCGGAAGACCCGGATGTAGAGGTAGCAACCGCATAAAGGTTGTTTTCAACAAAGTAGATGACAGGGACTTTCCAGAGGGCTGCGATGTTCGCCGCTTCATGAAAACATCCCTGGTTGATCGCTCCATCACCAAAAAAGCAGGCCGCCACGGTGTCCTTTTCAAGCTGCCTTTCACCCCATGCCGCCCCGGTCACCAGGGGGATCCCGCCGCCGACAATGCCGTTACTTCCGAGGTTGCCGGATTCAATGTCATACAGATGCATGGACCCGCCTCGCCCCCTGCACCACCCGTCACGCAGCCCCATGATTTCGGAAAGGGTTCGATTGACCGCATCCTGCATGGCAGGGGTTACGGCGTCGCGAAACGGCCGATATCCATCCGGGGCATAATAGATGAACGCCTTCGAAATGAAGTGGCCGTGGGCACGGTGAGTTGATCCCACAAGATCGGACTTGTTCAGGGCCACGGCCATACCCGATGCTACGGCCTCCTGCCCGATGCTGATATGGGCCGGGCCATGAACCAGACCAAGATCATATAGATCCAGCACTGCTTTCTCGAACTCCCGCACCAAGTAGAGCAGGAAAAGCATGCGATGAAGGTCTTCCTGAATTACATTCCGCATGTCTTCAGGAGAAACCTTCAGAAGGTTGCAAGTGCCCTTTGGTTTCTGTTTGACCAGTCGACTCATGCGACACCCTTATCTCTATTTTGGGATCGATTCCGGATATCCTCATCCTTCTCTATGGGCTCGATCTCCCGAATCTCGCAGACCTCATGTTCCACGCCATGGAAATAGGCGACGTAGACGCCAGGTCGAAATTGCACCGGTTCCCCCATGAAGGTTACCCCGTGCTCCTTCAGATGGCGGAAGGTTCCCTGGAAATCCTCGACCATAAAACCGATATGTGTCAAACCAAGATCGCTTTGCTGCCTGTCCGGGGCGGGTTCCCTGCCTTCCGGATACCGGTAATGAAACAGCTCCAGAAAAAAGCCCCCCAACTTCATATGAACAATGCGGACATGGGCCCGCGGTATTCCCAGCAGTCGGGCCATCGGCTTTTCGAAGACACGATCATATACCTTTTCCATACCGATCACATCACGATAAAAGGCAACGGCCTTTTCCATGTCTTTCACACTCATGGCCACATGGTCAATCTGCTTAAACATTACGTGCCCTGCTGGAATAGGGTTCACGGCGCTTATCGCTCCTTTGCTCTTGCAGCAACTCGACCACCCGATCCAGGCCCAATTCAAGGAGCTTTCCCGCTTCCGTCGCAGCCGGTCATCGGATGATTATCGCTCTCTTCCGATTCCATGCTTTTTTTGAACCTCTTGTATAAAATCATCAATCATGGCGTCCAGATCATATTTCATTCCCCATCCGAATTCCTCTGAGGCCCGCGTGTCGTCATAGGACAAAGGCATAGGCAGGGGGGGAGCCTCCGTGTTTTTCGCGAAGTTTACGGGCGCGTCGGGAATGTGCGCTTTCACACTGTCCACGATTTCGCCTGCAGAAGGCAGGATTCCGTTGATGTTGTATATCCTCCTTTTTACGTCCGAGGCCTTGTAGAGCATCACAAGAGCCCTTGCCGCATCCTTGATATAGGTAATCGGAACCCTGTAGTCCCCGGGGACGTTCACCTCGTGCCTTCTTCCGAGAACGGCATCCTCAATTAGTGAGGATGGGAACAGGGCGGTTCCGAATCCGGAACGTCCGGCATTGACAATCCGGGCAAATCGAAGCGCCCGGAAATCAATGCCGTACTGCCGATGATAGTAGAGGCCCCAGAGCTCTCCCGCCAGCTTTGCGATGCCGTAAAGGCTTTCGGGAACCTGGGGCGCTCCTTCTTTGACAGGTTCCGGCAACCCCGGGCCATAGGTTGCTATAGTACTTGCAAAAATTACCTTTTCGACAGAATACATCCGGGCTGCTTCCAGGAGATTGACCGTTCCTTCAAGGTTTATCTTAAAGCCAGCATAGGGCCTTTCCATGCTCTCTGTAAAAAGGAGTGCGGCAAGGTGGAAAATCTTTCTGACCTTATACTCCTTGATCGTCCGCAACACATCGGGCCAGTCCGCAATATTGCCCGAGACGATCTCAACCCTGCCGGCAAATTCGGCGACCCGCTCATAATCCGGCCGGTAATCGAACAAAACCAAATGGTCTCCCAGGCCTTCTTTGAGAAGTGCCTTTGTCAAGTATGCGCCCAGAGAGCCCGTTCCTCCGGTAATCAGAATACTCATTCTTCTGTCTCCTCTTTCTGACCTCTCTATTCGATAATGACCCGCTCATTCAGCCAACGGCGGCGTGAAGACGCAAAACAGCAGGATGGGTTCCCTCTCTGTATTCTTGAGGCTGTGCCTTACGCCCGGAGGAGCGACAAAGCAAGCCCCCCGGGAGCATATTTCTTTGCGCTCCCCCATTTCGGCTTCGCCCTTTCCTTCCAGCAGATAGAACACTTCCCACACATCGTGAGAATGGGGGATGATCCGGCCCCCGGGTTCTATTTTAACATAGCGCACCGTGACCGCGTCATTTTCCCTTATTGTTAGGAAATCCTGGATGGAAACGCCGGGACTTCCCTTTGTAGACTTTTTCCACAACAGTTCTTCCGTCTCCTTTCCCGGCCGGAAGATCATCCCCTTTTCCAATTGTTCACCTCCTCGTAGTGGTAGCGACCAAACTATTTCTTCATTTCCTGTATCAGTTTTCCGAAGAGCTCATGCTCCGTGGCCATCAGTTTCCCAAAGGCCTCCGGGTCCAGGTAATGG
>JAFGDM010000298.1 GCA_016932115.1 Deltaproteobacteria bacterium
AACGGAATTATATAAAACCGCCGTCTTGGATATTTGCGATGGTGAACCACGCTGCGAAACTTATTTGATTACGGCAACGCTCAAGGACGGAGTGGTTTTCTGACGGTGGAGGTGTGGAGATGGGGTCGGTCAAGCTAACATGCTGTAGGAATTATGGATATGGGTAAAAAAGAGACCTAAAAAAATGTCTTGGCTCGCCCCGAGCCCAGATCCACCCAAAGGGTCAATTTTTTTTACAATATACTCGCCGGCGCACCTATCAATCACAGGAGGAGATGATGAAAAAATTAGGATGGGGGCTCATTGGCTGCGGCGATATCTCAAGAAAAAGAATTGCCCCTGCCCTAACAACTTTAGAACAGTGCGAATTACTGGCCGTTGCCAGAGCCGATTTTTCTCTGTCAGAATCGTTTGCACAAGAATTTGGCGCCAAACGACGGTATGAACATTGGCAAGATCTTCTTACGGATAGGGAAATAGATGCGGTCTATGTCGCCACTCCTGTCTATTTACACGCAGAACAAGTTATCGCGGCAGCAAAAGCCGGTAAACATGTGTTATGCGAAAAACCGATGGCCTTGCATGCGAAAGATTGTGAGCGCATGATAGAAACCTGTAAACAGCATGATGTGACCCTTGGTATTGCATACTACCGCCATTTCTACCCCGTGATTACGCGTGCCAAAGACATCGTCTTGTCCGGTGAAATCGGTGAACCGGTCATCGTTGAGATCCATGCCTTTGAATGGTTCGATAGAACACCAGGTGAGCCAAGATACTGGCTTTTAAAGAAAGAACTGGCGGGCGGAGGACCGATGATGGATTTTGGATGTCATCGCATCGAAGTCCTGCAACATCTTTTCGGGGACGTCAAGGCGATGCAGTCCCAGATATTTAACATATACTTCAAAAGGGAAGTCGAAGATACGGCCTATGTTTCTTTGGTTTTTGAGAACCACACCCATGCCATCATCAGAGTGACTCATGCGGCATATGAAGCTCGGGATACTCTTGATATCTTCGGCACCAAGGGGACACTACACGTTCCGGTCCTTAATAATGGAACACTGGTCGTGCAAACTGAAAAGGGTGAAAGAACAGAGCATCACCCTCCCCATCAGAATGGTCACCAACCGTTGATTGAGGATTTTACAAACGCTGTGCTGGAGAAGAGAAATCCGGCAGTCGATGGTGTTGTCGGGAGAGACGTCACTGCGATCATCGATAAAATTTATGAATAAGAGGCTGTGTGAGAGCCAGTAACATGTTGCAGCAGGCGTGGTTGTCTTTGGTCAGGGGCGGGGTCACGCCGCTGAACATGGGCGTTATGTGAGGAATGGAAATGATAACCGGTATTCATTTTCTTTTGACCTATTCATGCAATTTGACATGTGATCACTGCTTCCTGTTTTGCAGTCCGACGTCAAAGGGGACGATGACCATGAAGCAGATCCGGACGGTCCTTGAGGAATCGAAAAGACTCGGTACCGTCCGGGAGACCTATTTTGAGGGAGGAGAATCCTTTCTGTTCTACCCTGTCCTGGTGGAGGGCATCAGATTCGCCCGGGAAATGGGGTTTGAAGCGGGGATCGTAACAAACGGCTATTGGGCGACTAGTGTTGAAGACGCCATGCTCTGGCTCACACCTCTTTTTCAGTTAGGCATTTCGGATTTGAGCGTGAGCGATGATGAGCTCCACTATGGGGATCGCCCTGACAGCCCGGCCAGGTGTGCGCTCGAAGCGGCAAAGACGCTCGGAATACCGGCGCGCTCACTCTGCAAGGCGAAGCCAGAGGCCCGGCAGAGTCCCATGTCGACGGACGATAAAGGAACCCCGGAAATCAGTGGGGGGATAAAACTGAGGGGAAGGGCAGTCGAGAAGTTCGCCGGAGGTCTACCCGCGAGAAAGCGTGAAGAGTTGAGAGACTGTCCCTACGAGGACTTGCGTGACCCGAAACGTGTTCACATAGACGTCTACGGCACGGTCCAGATTTGCCAAGGCATATCCATGGGGAACTGCTGGAAGACACCACTCTCAAAATTGGTCAGCGAATATGATGCAGAGAAACACCCCATTTGTGGTCCCCTGGTTCGTGGCGGTCCGATCGGTTTGATCGAGGAACACAGCCTGGATCTGAAAGGAGAATACGTGGATGCGTGTCACCTGTGCTATGCCGCGCGCCTGGATTTGCTGGGCAAGTTTCCTGAGCATCTCGGACCGAGACAGGTATATGGACTGGAATAGAAGCAGGCCGCCTGACATAACGACGTGATGCATCTGCGATCCGGAATAGAGCCTGATGGCAAGGCTCTCAAGCCTGAAATGGGAACGCCACAAGGAGGACCACTGTCTTCGCTGCCGGCGAACTTGATGCTTGATAATCTGGATCGGGAACTGGAACATCAAGGACACCGGTTTGTGCTTTATGCAGATGACATCCAGCATCGGTTGGTTTATGAAGTTATAGAGAACGAAAATATAGTAAAAGCAATCCGCATGTGGACACATTATGAATAGTTGTGCAGAATGAAAATTCTCGCGCCCAGCGAAGCCCGAATCGTTGGCAATCTCCATAAGGAGGTGAAATTCGATATTGTTACCCAGTGGGTGATGACCGATAAATACCATGGGGTGTCGCCCCGACAACGGCATCATGAGCGAAGGCAAAAAAGCCACCGCGGATTATACCGGACGATATATTATAAAGGAGGACTATTATGGCCGCATTACCGGAAAAAGTGAGTAAAGCATGGGAGGACCGGGAAGGTCCTATCATTTTAACGACTGTTAATGCAGATGGAATTCCTAATGCCATATACGCTACCTGTGTATCAAAATTTAGCGAGGATACTATAGTGGTTGCGAATAATTTTTTCTCTAAAACACTGGAAAATATACTTGCAGGGAGCAAAGGATCGATTCTTTTTTTAACAAAAGAAAGAAAATCCTATCAGGTTAAAGGAACGATTGAGTACCACAAAGAAGGTCGTATCTTTGATGATATGAAAAAATGGAACCCTAAACAGCATCCAGGTCATGCTGCAGCAGCATTAAAAGTGGAAGAAGTCTATTCGGGAGCAGAGAAACTCCTATAGAGGGATAAAGGAAGGATTGAGGGGGCAAAGGATAACGATCCAACGGACGGCCCCTTTGGGAGGCTGAAAGGGGCAGTGAGTAGCGATATGATCCGAGCAACCGTTCATGTTCCTGCGGCCGCAACCGTGGCAAAGCCGAAGTGGGTTTTCCATTGAGGGCGAGAAAGGGAGGTTTTGATATGCGCCTCGTGGTGAGGTGTATCCTTACTTATGAAAATTCATAATAAAGGTGCCGGCTTAGTTTACTCCACCGAGTCCGGCAAAATGTGTCCCGATTGTCATAAACCTGCAGTGAAATGTATTTGCCGGAAAAAACAATCGATCCCTAAAAGCGATGGTATTGTCAGGTTAATGAGGGAAACAAAGGGGCGAAAAGGAAAAGGCGTAACCTTGATAACCGGCGTGCCTCTGGATCATGAGGGACTGAAAGTACTTGTGAAATTCCTTAAACAAAAATGTGGGAGTGGTGGGAGTTTAAAGAATGGGGTCATCGAAATTCAGGGTGATCACCGGGATGTGCTGGAAAAGGAATTAGACCGTCTTGGATACAAGGTTAAACGTGCCGGGGGGTGATAGGTTTTCCCTATCCCGATGTGAACCGTGAAAGGGAAAAGGATGAAGAAGATATGCATGATTGGGGCCTTTGATACGAAAGGTTCGGAATATGCGTTCGTGCGCGAGCAGATACTTGCAAGAGGGCACGATGTGCTCACCGTCAACACCGGCGTCATGGGCTCAACCAAGCTTTTTTCGGTAGATGTGGAGGCGGACAAGGTGGCCGAGGCCGGAAGCGGCGACCTTGATCAGATCCGAGAAAAGAAAGATCGCGGCGAAGCTATGAAAATCATGTGTGCGGGAGCACCGGCAATCGTCAAGTCTCTGTACGAAGAAGGACAAATCAATGGCATCATCGGCATGGGAGGCACAGGGGGGACAACCGTCGTCACTTCCGCAATGCGCGTCCTGCCGGTCGGTGTGCCCAAAGTGTGTGTTTCGACGACCGCGTCGGGTGACGTAGCCGCCTACGTTGGAACGAAGGACGTCACGATGATGCCTTCCATCGTAGATGTGGCGGGCATCAACCGTATCTCGAGAATCATCTTCTCACGCGCGGCCGGTGCGATATGCGGTATGGCGGAGGCAGACATACCGGAAAGCCTGGAGGACAAGCCGGTTATCACGGCATCGATGTTCGGCAACACGACCGACTGCGTCAACGCCTGCATGGAGGAGTTCACCGAGAGAGGATACGAGGTTCTTGTTTTCCATGCTACGGGAACAGGCGGCAAGGCCATGGAAAGCCTGGTGAAAGAGGGGCTTGTGGACGCAGTGCTGGACATAACAACGACCGAATGGGCCGACACCATTTGTGGCGGAGTATTCGACGCCGGTCCTGAACGATTGGATGCAGCCGGGAAGATGGGCTTACCACACCTTATCGTGCCAGGGTGTGTTGACATGGCAAATTTTGGTGGGATGGATACCGTCCCCGACAAATACAAGAAAGCACAGCGTATTTTCTATGAGTGGAATCCATCTGTTACGCTGATGCGTACAAATAAGGAAGAAAACGCGAAGATGGGAAAGGCGTTTGCAGAAAAAGCGAATGCGGCAAAGGGGCCCGTTGCTTTTCTCCTTCCACTCAAGGGCGTATCCATCCTCGACGGCGACGGTGAACCATTCTGTGACCGTGAGACCGATAAGGTCATGTTTGATGCCATCAGGGCTAACTTGAAGGAAGGCATTCCCGTTGTGGAAATGGACAATAACATCAATGATCCGGCGTTCTCGGCGAAGGCGGTCAAAATGATGCTGGATCTCATCGAGCAGGGAAAAAAGTAGGACAGGAGCGAAGCATGGAATTTGCCAGGCAGCATAAATTAACCAGAGAAAATACTGGAAGCCGCGCGATTCGCACCCAGCGGACACAATGAACAAACCACAGAATTTGTGGTTATCCAAGACAAGAAAATTCTCCAGGAAATTTGAAAATGAAAGACTCTAACGCAGAACTGCAGCTCGCCGATGAATTTGTTCGGGACACCGGGTGTAATATCTTCCTTACCGGCAAAGCCGGAACGGGAAAGACGACATTCCTCCACACGATAAAAAAGAGCAGTCACAAACGTATGATTGTCACGGCGCCTACTGGTGTCGCAGCCATCAACGCGGGTGGTGTTACACTGCATTCCTTTTTCCAGCTTCCCTTCGGGCCGTTTGTACCGGGTAGCGAAACCACGCGGTCCCAGTATCGGTTCAGCGGGAAAAAAATCGGAATCATCAAGAGCCTCGACCTCCTGGTGATTGATGAGATGAGCATGGTTCGGGCCGATCTGCTGGATGGTGTCGATAGCGTCCTGCGCCGCTTTCGGCGCAGCAATGTGCCGTTCGGCGGTGTGCAACTATTGATGATCGGCGATATGTTCCAGTTGCCGCCGGTGGTAAAGGAAGAGGAGTGGAGTCTCTTGAATCAGTACTACGAGTCACCCTATTTTTTCAGCAGCAATGCCTTGCGCAAAACCGAAATGGTTACCATCGAACTTCGGCATATTTATCGCCAAGAGGACAGGCATTTCATCGACATCCTCAACCGTGTCCGTAACAACAGACTTGATCCGGACGCAATACAGGAATTCAATACGCGTTATATCGCTGATTTTGTCCCCGACGACAGCGATGGTTATATAACGCTTTGCACCCATAACAGGAACGCCGACATCATCAATGATGCCAGACTCGGAGCGCTGACGCAAAAGGTCTACAGATTCGAAGCCGAAGTTGAAGGAGACTTTCCTGAACACACCTACCCGACCGCAGCAACGCTTGAGCTGAAGACGGGGGCACAGGTCATGTTCGTGCGAAATGATCTCTCCCCTGAAAAACGCTATTTCAACGGTAAAATCGGTATGGTCACGCATATCTCCGGTAAGGATATCCGGATAAAGTGCCCTGAAGATTCAGAGGAGATCGTGGTCGAGCCGGCGACCTGGGAGAATATCGACTATACCCTCGACCGGAAAACTATGGAGATTACTGAAAACAAGATCGGCACTTTCAGACAATATCCCCTTAAACTGGCCTGGGCCATCACCATCCACAAGAGCCAGGGGCTCACCTTTGACAACGCCATCATCGATGCCCAAGCCGCCTTTGCCCACGGGCAGGTCTACGTGGCACTGAGCCGCTGTCGGACGCTTGAAGGCATGGTCCTCTCCACCCCGCTATCGTCAACGGCGATGAAAACCGATCATGCTGTGCTCAGTTTCAGCGAGGAGGGTAAGCAAAACGCCGCTTCAGCGGATCGGCTTGAAGCGGCAAAAATACGTTATCAGCAACAGGTGCTGATGGAGTGTTTTGATTTTCAGCGGTTACGTTTCCTTATGGGGCGCATGGTGTCATTGTTGCTCGGGAACCCCGGGCTGATCCGTGTATCCGGCGTAGATGATATCCGAGAGCTTCAGAGAAAGACCGAGATCGAGATCTGCACCGTCGGCGATAATTTTCTGCGGCAGCTACGGGGCCTGTTTTCAAATTCCAGATTGCCGGCAGCCGATACCGCAGTGTTAGAGCGGATTACCAAGGCATCGGCCTATTTTCAGGAAAAATTCGCATCGGGCCTTGGCAAGCAGATCCCATATCTTCAAATAGATACCGACAATAAGGAGTTGAGAAAAAAAACAAGAAATGCACTCAAACTCCTGCAGGAAGAAACCGCGGTTAAAGTGGCCGCGGTGCAATGCTGCGAAGAAGGTTTTTCGCTTTCACGGTACTTCCGGGCCGTTTCGGCTGCTGAAATCAACACCGGGGAAAAAAGGGGGAAAATCGAAGAAGTCAATTATTCCGAAGCCGATATCGCTCACCCCGAGCTGTTCTTGATTTTGAAAGACTGGCGTAGCCGGAAGGCGAAGGATGAAGGGATTGCCCATTACCAGGTCCTGCACCAGAAGAGCCTGATACAGATCGCCGTCAACCTGCCCGACAGCCTGCCGGCCCTGAAGCAGATCAAGGGGATTGGCAAACGGTTGGCGGAAAGGTACGGAGAGGAACTGGTAGACATGGTTTGCGCATACCGCAGGCTACATAATATTAAGGAGGTGACACTCCCTACCCGCACTCCGGCCGATACGCCACCCAAGAAGCAAAAAGCGCCCCGAGTCGACACCAGAAAGATCACCTTCGAGTTGTTTGAGAAGGGGCTGACACTTTCACAAATTGCCGAGGAGCGTGGGTTGGTTCTTTCCACCGTCGAGGGACATATGGCCCATTTGGTGGAAACGGGCAAGGTTGCTATAAACTTACTGCTCTCACCCGAGAAACTCCAAACAATAGAGCAGGAACTTTCGCGAATGCAGGGAAAATTACTTGGTGAAATAAAGCGGGCTTTAGGATCGGGCGTCTCCTATGGTGAAATCAAGCTTGTTCAAGCACACCTTAAGAACCTTACTTCCTCCCCTAAACCGGATGCGGAGGCGATCGAAAAAACAGAGTCGAAAAGTCGAAAGGTAACTGGCTATTAGTGAAAGCGTTTTTAATAGAGACCAAACGAGGAAAGTGTGTGGCTAAACGAAAACTTTGGAAGATGGAGATATTATCGCTGTTCCTCGATGTTTGCGCCTTTGCCGGGCGGGCGCATTGTGTACGAAAAATGGCAGCTGTCGTCACTACGGATTGGTTACATCGAAATAGCGGCCTGAAAAACCTCGTTATCCTCGATATCCGAAGTGTTGATGCCTATAAGGAGGGCCATATTCCCAACGCCATAAATGAACCTTTTTTGGTACCCGTCTCCAAATGGATCGTCCTCAGGGGGGACCTTATTATGGAAGTACCGGAGAAAGAGGCACTCTTTGAGACCATCGGAAATCTTGGAATTCGAAGTGACTCATGGGTCGTGATCGTTACCGCGCCAAATCCCGGAGAGCCCCCTTATTACGGCCTCGCCAATGCAACAAGGGTTGCCGATACGCTCCTTTATGCGGGAGTAAGGAACGTGGCAGTTCTTGATGGAGGATACCCGAAGTGGGTGGCGGAGGGTCGGGCAACAGCGACTTCGGCCTCCGAAGTAAATCCGACAACCTACCAGGGCGAAACGAACGAGGCGATGTTCGTTTCTATGGACTATGTTCAAAGCCAACTGCGGAAGGCCCGTATCATCGATGCCAGAGACGCGGAGGTGTACTTCGGGGTGGCCGTTGAGCCTTTTGCGAACAAGACCGGCCATATTCCGAACGCCGGATCTTTGCCTGCTCCCTGGATTTGGAATCGGAACGAGGACGGAACCTACACCTATAAACCTGAGGAGACCCTTCACGCAATGGCAGTCGGTGTCATCGGCAAATTCCGGGGGAAGGAAATCATTGTCTACTGCGGTGTGGGCGGATACGCCGGTGCCTGGTGGTTCGTGCTGACACAGATGCTGGGATATAAAAAGGTTCGGTTTTATGACGGTTCAGCCCAGGAATGGGTCAAAGAGTACGATATGGTTCCCTATCAATGGGAATAAAGCTTTTCCATTGTATGTGAGTAACAATATCGGTTTGCAGTGTCCCCGGGTTTTCAATGGAAAGCCCGGGGGCCTGCATTTGTGATGCTTACAGATTGCACTCGTAATAGCCGCGACATACATCAAAGCGTCCCAACTGGGCACCGCCTTCCCAAAGCTGAATGATTTTGCAGTCGCGCCAATACTTCTCCACATGATAATCCCGCACGTAGCCATAGGAACCCATCAGTTCCATGGCTTTGTTTGTCACCATCACGGCGACATCGGCGGCATATGTTTTGGCGATACTTGCCCTGGAGAGCATGAAATCCGATACCGGCGGGCCATAGGTTTCAGTATGATCGTACATATATGCCGCCGCGAGACAGTAATTCCTGGCCGTCTCTATGCCGATGGCCATGTCCGCCAACATACCCGCGCAGATGGAATGCTGCCTGATCGGTTTATCCGCAACGATTCTTTCCCCCGCATACTTCAGGACGGTTTCAAAAGCGCCTTGAGCGTTTCCCACAGCCAATGCTCCGGTGAGGATTCGCGCCGCGATGACATTGTTATGCATCAATTGGGCGTCCGCCCCCGGTCCCGCCGCCCGAAATCCTTTTGGCACCCGCACGTCTTCCAGGAACATCATACAGTTCTTATCCCCCTGCATGCCCGCTTTGTTTTCAAATTTGCCGAAAGAAAGCCCCTCACACGGGGAGGGCACATACATCAGGGCGATGCCTTCATCTCCCAGATCGGGATCGGTCGTGCAGACGATGCAGTAAGCATCCGCAACGCCGGCGTTGGAACCCCAAGCCTTCTGTCCGTTGATCACCCATTCATCCCCTTCGAGTCGGGCCACGGTCCTGATTTTTCTGCCCTGCAACGAAGGATTTTCGATATCACAACCGCCGCCCCCGTGCGTCCCGCCCGGTTCCGTTATGGCAAAGCAACCCAACTTCAAAGCATCCCCGCAAAACATGGGAGCAAAATGATCCAGCACCGCTTTGTTGCCTGCGATAATGGCCGGAAGAAACGCCCAGGTCGTAACGGTGGCGGACGTTGCTATTCCGCTGTCGCCCCGGGCGAGCTCCTCGTGCATGATGGCCGCGGAGACGATAGAGGCTGCGCCGCCGCCCCCATATTCCAGGGGAAAGGCCGCCTTTTGAACACCCAGATTTGTAAGTCCCTGAAGAATCCGATTGACGATCATGAAATCATTGTCGTCGTCTACCAGGTGCCGCACGGGCATGATTTCTTTTTCAACAAAACCATGGAACATTTCCCTGGCCATGAGATCTTCTTCTTTAAGAAAGACGTCCAGATACTTTTTTTCGGACATATCTCTGCCTCCTCTCCTGTATAAGGGTTACTTTCTCTATGCGTACACGCCGTATTCCTTTGTGAAATCGATCATGGCGTGCAGGGTGTCAGCTTTCCCTTCATCTATAGCGGTTCCCGTAGACAGGATAAAACCGCCCCCTTTTGCGGCCACGTCGATGAGGTTCTTGCAGTATGCTTTCACCTCCTCGGGAGTGCGGGTGAGGATCAATCCGGCCGGAACGTTCCCGCCAATGCACAGGGTATGCCCGATGAGTTCTTTGGCCCGGGCCATGTCCGCCCGGTCGAATATCCAGAAGCACGAACCCTAGGGAAGTTCCTTGAGATATTCGAGCCGCGTGTTGAAACTTCCCTCGCAGAACAGAAAGGGCATACACTCTTCCTCTGCCAGCCCGAGGATGACCTTTTTCAGGGAAGGGTAGGGTCAGGGAACCGCTGAGTCCGACAACCGTGCTGCCGGTTTCTTGAATGGTGTCGACAAATTTTTGTGCCGGAACGTCAATATATTCTCTATCAATATCTAAAATAAGAAATCCTGTCAATATACATGTTTTTGCTTTTTATGGCATAAAATACTAGCTTTTTCGTACTACTAAGCCTATGCAAAAACTCTACGTTGCGTGATTCGAGGCCCAAGACGTCCAAGCAATGCCAAGGGTCGGCGCGTTAGCATTTTTTATCAAAAGACTGCTCTTATTGTGTCGGGCGTATCTCAACGCTGGAATGCTGCACGGGGTTGGAACGGTCTTAACATGAGGAGCCGCCGTGGTACGTGAACCGTATGTCCGGTGGTGAGGGAGGGGGAATGAGGTCACCCCGTACTCGATAATGATATACATCCAACAATGGAGTCACACTTGATTTGTGGATTGTGATATGCGCATCTGTCTGGTATCTTGATTTTTAAGAGGAGGGTGGCAGGGAATGGCAAGGCTTGGATACGAAGGAGTCACGTCCAATCGCATAAAGACAAAATCAAGATATGAGCCGGCCAAAACGGGATACCCGTCGATGACACATTTATAAATGGAGAAAATAAATGAATAAGACACATCTCTATGTATTGTGGACCAATGATAATCCGATTACGGCGGAAAAGATGGTTTTTATGTATACCGTCAATTCTCTCATTCATGGGTGGTGGGGAAAAGTTACTCTCATTATTTGGGGAGCACCCACTAAATTGGTTAGTGAGGATGTCAATATTCAAAGAACAACTTATAACAATTTAGAAGGGTGTTAAAAAAATGCAGAAGTTTGTCGGCACTGCCGGGCCGTCATGACCCTTTTAAAATGCCGTTCCAGCCAATAATTTAGGATCTTTTTCGAAAAGCCTCGGCCCAAACACACTCTTCGCTCTACAAAATAGGGGCGAAAGCTGACATGCCTAATTTTCACATCAGCTTTCACCCCATTTACTTATTATGATAATATGTTTTAATTGTTATGATGCTTTGACTTTTATTTTACGGGGCTTGGCCGCTTCTGCTTTTGGAAGCGTTAGCCTGAGAACACCATCCTTTAATTCAGCATCAATCTTGGACTGATCAATCATTTCTGTCAGATTAAACTGCCTGGAATATTTTCCGGTCCTGTACTCCTGAAATACAATTTCCTCATCGGATACCTCAGGCAATTTCACTTCCCCGTCAAGTGTAAGAACATTATCACGAAGATCAATGGTCAAATCATCTGCTTTAACCCCAGGCATATCTGCCAGTAGCGTCAGTTCTTTTTCCGTTTCGAAGATGTCAACAGCGGGGCTAAACACGAGCCCGGGCCTTGTCCCCTCCGCGGGAACGGGTGCCTGCGCCTTCTCTTTCGCCTGTAATGCCCTAATTTCAGCTTCGGTCATGGTCCATACCTCCTTTCTCTTCTAAGTATTCCCGCCGGACTTATTTAACCGTTATTTGCTTCGGCTTTGAGACTTCAGCCTTTGGAAGAATCACTGTTAGGATGCCGTCAACACAGGTCGCTTCTGCCTTATCCGTGTCCACCTGCCCGGGCAAGCTGACAATTCGACTGAATTTTCCCGCCTCCCTTTCCCTTCTATGGTATTTGGCTTCTTCCTTTTCTGCCGGAATCTTTCTCTCACCTGAAATCGATATTGAATCATGGGTTACGGAAATGTCGATATCGTCAGACTTTATCCCCGGCGTCTCTGCTTGGACAATGAAGCTATCCTTCGACTCTGTCATATTGACCAAGGGGAAAACCCCGGCACCCGATTCCTTGTAAAAACCTCTGGTAAGCCCTTCAAACAGCTTATCCATTTCCCATCTCATTCGATCAAGTTCATCATATGAACTCCTAAAATTCGGCCAGTTTGAAATTCTTCTAACTAACATGACTCTGCCCTCCTTTCTGAATTATTTCTTACCTTCATCCATACATTTAGCGACAAATAAAGTGGGGAAGGCAAGTGAGAAAAAGGCGTCGGAATACTTGGTTACCAGGCGTCGTATCGATAAAATGTAAATCTGCTGTTATCTGTATAAGTAAATTTTGCCTTCCTCAAAAACTCAATTCATTAAAAGAAAGCATCCTTTTTACAGGATAAAAAATACTGTAAAATCAAATAATTAAGCAATTATCTCGTTAAAAAAATAATCATGGTCATAAGAATGTCAAGAAGGTTTAAAAAATTTTTTTTTCCAAAATCCGTTTTCCTAAACGGCCGTATGAGAAGGGTGTAACATTTTGATTTGTGAATAATAGTGTGTTACATTGCGTGTTATTTCGAGGCATGAGAGGAGAGTAGGGAGGGAATGCCAATGCCTTGGCGGATTGAATACGAAGACCCTTATGATCATGATACACATGCAAACGGTTAAATAGTGACATCATCCTTTTTTGCTGAAGAGGTCGAGACATGGAAAAGAGTCAGGATCCGAAGACGAAGGAAAGACGGATGCGCCGGATTCTCCTGAGCCGATGGTTTATTGGCGGCGTGGTTGCCGTCCTCTTCTACACCCTCATCGGGTTTTTCCTCCTACCCTATCTGAGCAAGCACTACCTGGTGCGATTTGCAACAGAGAATCTAAAACGCCGGCTTACCATCGAGGAGGTGCGATTCAATCCCTACGGGTTCCGCATGGAAATTTTGGGGTTCGCTTTCGAGGAAGGCGACGGGACCCCGATCCTGGGCTTTGAAAAGCTGGTGGGCAATTTTGAACTCTCAAGTCTGTTTCACTGGGCGTGGACCTTCGCCGAAGTATCGCTCGATGCGCCCCGTGTGAATATTCAAATGGGACGCGACGGGATCCTTAATATGGGCCGGCTTGTAGAAGATCTGGCTGGCAAAGAGGAGACTCCGGGCGGAGAGAATCCGAACGGCGGACTGCCGAGGTTGCTATTCCAGCAAGTCGCCCTTAACTTGGGGCGGATCGATATCATCGATTTTCGCGGAGCGGAGCCTGCGGATCTCACAGTGAGCCCTGTCAACGTCCGGCTCAGGAATATCAATACACTTCCCGAAAGGAAGGGGCCGTACGCTATCGAGGCCAAAACCCCGGACGGCGAGACTTTCAGGTGGGAAGGTGAAATCTCTCTCAATCCCTTGCGCTCTCAAGGGTCTCTGGCCGTCACCGGATTCAAGGTCGCAACGGTCTGGGAGTTTATTCGGGATCGTCTATTGAGCGAAGCGCCTTCAGGGAGGTTGGACATTGAAACGGACTATTGGGTCGACTTCAGCAGCGAAAGTCCGAGCCTCAAACTGGAAGGTCTAGGTTTCAAGGTTTCAGACCTGAAAATCGCTTTGCGTGGCGAGAGCGCCTCCCTACTCGAGCTTAAAACGCTGACTGGGGAAGACGGCCGCTTTGACCTGTCCACGAGAGAATTCACTCTTCGAGAATTGCGCGTTTCATCGGGTCGTGTATTCGCCGCCGTTGATTCGACCGGGGTGCCGAATTGGACAAAGCTCACTGCCCCGCCTGCGGGGAAAATTGCGAGCGAAGGGCCTGAAGGGCCTAAAGACGCCGCTACGCCCTGGAAGGTTTTGCTCAACAGCGTGGAGGTGACGGAAGTCGCCGTGGTCTACGCCGACCAGAGCAGAAAGCGTGCTACTGAAGCAGAAATCGGAAGCGTCTCGCTCGGTTTTTCCGGAAAGATCGAGAGTGGTGAAGGGCTTTTTCAGGCGACCGCCGAAGGGATCAGGACCCGGCTCCGGGACCTGGAATTCAAATTGGCCGGTGACAGTGAACCCATGCTGCAAATCACTGACATGGACCTTGAAGGTGGTAGCCTTGACCTTAAAAATCGGAACATGACCGTCCGGCAGATCGACATAACGGGTGGCAACGCGCGCGCGACTCTTGGCCCGGAGGGCGAAATCAACTGGGCGCTCGTGATGAACGCCGGTGACCGGGGGACTTCTGAACGAGGTGCCCGGGAGAAGGGGGCAAAGACCGGAGACAAAGGCGCGCCCTGGTCGCTTCTTCTGAAGTCCATCGGACTTCAGGATTTTGGTGTGGTCCTCGAAGATCAGCGTCCTTCCGCGGGTGCATCGCTCACCCTGGAGCGTATGGATCTCAAGGTGTCCGATGTGACCGGTGACGGCAGGACGCCTCTGCAATTCGACCTGAAGGTCGGGGTGAAGGAAGGCGGAGAGATCGCGGTCAAAGGGCGAACGATCCCGGCCGAAAAATCTGCGGAAGCCGCTCTTAGCGTGAAGCATCTGTCCCTAAATCCTTTGCAGCCCTACCTTAGCCCCCTTGCTCGTCTTAACCTGGATTCCGGGTCTTTGGACGTCGAGGGCAACGTGAGCTACGGTCTCCCGAAGGCGGAAGCAAAGCTTGTTTTTAAAGGAGAGGCGGCGGTTTCCGAATTCCTACTGCGGGAACAGGATACGAAACAGCCGTTTGCGGCCTGGGATGCCCTGACCCTGTCCAAGATACATTTTTCCCTGAACCCGAATCGACTTACCGTCAATGAAATCAAGGCAAAGAACCCCTCCGGCAAACTCATCATCAACGAAGACCGCACCGTGAACCTGACACAGATACTCGTGAAAAAGCAGGGAGACAGATCCGCCGAAAAGGTTCGGAAAAAGGCCGACGACGGAAAAGACCTGTTTCCCGTGACGGTGAATCGCGTGCGGGTGGACGGCGGATCTCTGGAATTTGCCGATCTAAGCCTGAGACCTCAGTTTGCCACTCTCATCCATCAACTCAAGGGGTTGGTTTCCGGTATCTCCTCTTCCCGGGAAAGCCGCGCAAGCGTGGATCTGGACGGTCGGGTGGACGAATTCGGTTTGGCCCGTATTCGCGGCAATATCAACCCGTTTGATCCCAAAACCTATACCGATATCTCCATGGATTTCCGGAACGTGGAGATGACCAATTTGACGCCATATTCCTCCCGGTTTGCCGGATACCGGATTGCTTCAGGCAAGCTATCACTGGACCTGAAGTACGAAATTCAGAAAAGCCGTCTCCTTGGCGAAAATCAGATCCTTGTCGATCAACTGACCCTGGGTGAGCAGATAGAAAGTCCCGATGCCGTGAAACTGCCCTTAAAACTCGCCATAGCCCTGCTCAAGGATCCGGAGGGGAAAATCGATATCGGCCTGCCTGTAAAGGGAAGCCTGGACGATCCTGAATTCAGTTTCGGACACCTCATATGGAAAGCGATCGTCAATCTGCTTACCAAGATCGTGACCTCCCCATTCAGGGCACTTGCAAGCATTCTCGGCGTTGAGGCGGAAAACCTGGATACCATCGTCTTCGATCCCGGGGTCGCAGCCCTTCTGCCGCCGGAAAAGGAAAAACTCAGAAATCTCTCGAAGGCCCTGCAGAAGCGACCGAAACTCCGTCTCGAAGTGAAGGGAACCTTCGATCCGGAGGTGGACGGCCGGGCTTTGCGCTCCGCCTCACTGCGTAGGTCACTCGCCGAACGGGAGGGACGCCCGCTTTCGCCGGAAGAGGATCCGGGACCGGTGGTCTTTCAGGATCCCAATACCCGGGCGGCGATCGAGACCCTTTTCACGGAGCGCCATACCCCTCAGATCCTTACCGACCTCCGCCAGGCCTTTGAAAAGGGCCTGGCCGCACCGGCCCAAAAGGCTGAAAAGGTGGCAAAGACCCCCAAAGCACAGGCCCCTCTCCCTGCCGAGGCCTATGATTCATTTTATCGGGATCTGTACAGTCGCCTCCTGGAGATAACACCCCTGGAACCGGAGACCCTGGACCGGCTCGCTCGCAGGCGCAGTGAGGCGGTCAGACAGGAACTCTTGTCCGGGGGAGAAACCGACGTGGCGCGGGTGGTGGTCCTCGACCCCGAAGCAACGAAAGAGTCGAATGAAAAATCGGTCGCCGTCAAACTTTCCCTGAGTGTTTCCGGGTAGGTGGAGAAATAGCGGAGGGGTTGTCCCCCTATAACTTGTGCTACTTCTTCTATTCTCCTTATTTGAAACGACATGAATTCATGATAAATTTTTTAATTAGATCCAGTGCCAAATCCAAAATAGTCTTATAAAAGATCTACCGTTTGGAAAGTCCTGATCGAGTGAAAGTTTGTTGAGACCACAGGACCATCGCAACCCGTTTGGGCGAGGGGCTTCAACTGGGAGGAAAAGGACATGGTAAAAATGACTGTGACGCACAGAGTCGAAAATGCGGAAAGCCGAAGGCGCGGAAGCCTCAGGATGGTTGCTCTGATCCTCTTTCTTTGGCTTCCATGTCTCGTGGGGTGCCAGACCACTTACTACGCCTTCTGGGAAAAGCTGGGAAAAGAAAAGAGACACCTTTTCAAAGATAATGTTGAAAAAGTGCGCTCCGAGCAGCAGAAGGCTTCTGAAGAGTTCAAGGACGCCCTGACGCGGGTCAAGGAGATATATGGGTTCAAAGGAGGTGACCTGGAGGAATTTTACGAACGGCTTCGGGATGACTATGAGGCCTGTGAAAGGAGGGCTGCGTCGGTCAGGGAAAGGATAGAAATGGTGGAGAGGATCGCCGCAGATCTCTTCAAGGAGTGGGAGGAGGAGATCGGCGAGATGGGCAACGCAAAACTTAAATCAAATAGCAGACAGTCGCTCCAGTCCACGAGGAAGCGTTATGCCCGCCTTAGTCGTGCCATGACCAAGGCCGAATCGAGGATGGAGCCGACGCTGCGACATTTAAGGGATTACGTCCTTTACCTGAAGCACAACCTGAACGCCCAGGCGATCGGGGTCCTTCAGAAAGAGGTGAACGACATAGAAATCGAGGTGGAAGCACTCGTTAAGGATATGACCAAATCCATCAGCGAAGCGGATGAATTCCTGAAGACTTTGAAGTGATAACAATGGGAACATAGGGTTACAATTTACAAAACAAGATGTAACCCCCATCTTTTCTGTCGCGGGTGAGGGTTTTTGCCTGGGAATTGGGAAAAATGTGGTCGCCAACGGTGTATAAGGGTGGGGTCGCCCTTGCACAGCCGAAGTCGTGGCGACCGGTGAAGTCCTTATCCGGTGCTAATACCTTTTTTTGCGTGCCAGGCGCTTTGAACGTTTGCCGCCCGGGTCCGCCGGATTCACCTTGATATT
>JAFGDM010000299.1 GCA_016932115.1 Deltaproteobacteria bacterium
TGATTACATAGAGAAAATTACTGAGTTATTAGCAGCTTAAAACTTCTGAGAGATAAAACCTCAGATCAATTGTGTAAGAATCTAAAGATACTCGCTTAGGGTCGGGGGCACGGCATCGATCGGGTTGTTCGCTATGTAAAAGTGATGCCAAAGATCGAAGGTCAGCAGAAAGAGTATCCTGTTCGCCTTTGAGTTGTAGAAATTGTGCCAGTAGATTTTCTTGCCGACGTTCTGCTCATAATTTGCGAAAACCGCTTTGACGGCTTCGGGGTTAAAATACTCGTCTATTGCCTCGGATTTTTCCAGGCGCCGGTAGATGCTTTCCCTCAAAGCCCGGTCCTTCAGAAATATCATGACCGGAACAAATCCCCCCTGCTTAGGCTTCACGAGAACCTCGGGCGGCAGAATTTCCTTTGCCGTCTCCCTGTGCAGGTATTTTGTCTTTACCTTTCCCCTCAGGTGATCCAGAAGATCCCCTTGCCGTTTAAACCGATATGGGAGGGATACGATGAAGTCCGTCACCTCAGGGTCAAGATAGGACTCTCTCAAGGTCAAATCCAGCATATCCGCCATCCTGCCCGATTTAACCATCACATTCTCGTTGGCATAGTGCTTAATGTCCTGATCGATCTCTGCTTCCAAATAAAGCGACTCGTAAGAGGATGGCCTTGATCCATCCACGGGAAATATTCTTGGGACTCTCGAAAGCATGCTGTTCTTGTGCAACAGGTCCAGCTCATTCTGGTCGTAGCCATAAAAGTACCAGTCGTTGAGATCGGCAACGCGGCTCAGCATAAGCCGGCCCTTGAAGGCAAGATTATCGCGGTTGTAGTAAAAGTCCCCCTTCAACCGGCGCGCCGCAAAAGACAGAGGGGCAATAAGACCTGATCGCAGGAACAAATACCGCAAGGCCAACGGCATCCCTTTCACAAAGCCGCCGGTTCCGTAGAGCTGGTCCGCCCCCTCGCCGCCGATGATGACATCTACTTCTTTTTTCGCCGCGGCCATGCCCAGATAGGTGAGGAAAAGACCGAATTCGAAATAGGGCTCCTCGAGATTCCAGACAAGCTTCGGGAGGTCGTCGATTTCCTTCCCGGTAATGACGTACTCCGAGTGTTCCGTATCGAAATGCCGCGCCACCATCCGCGCGAACGGCCGCTCATCAAAGGCCGGATCATCGAAGCCGATCGAAAAGGTCCGCAACTTCCTGCCCGAGCATTCAGAGGCCAGAGCCACATTCATGCCGGAATCCAGTCCTCCGCTAAGGAGAATTCCCACATCCCCTTTTGATTCGAGCCTCCTCAAAATGGAGGCCAGCATGAGTCGTCTGTACTCGGAAGCAGCATCCTCCAGACTTAATTCTTTGTCTTTTTGTCGCGGAAAATTCCAGTATACCTCTTCTTGTGTTGCTCCGTTTTTATATCTCAACAAGCAGCCTGGCGGGAGTTTTCTGATTCCTTTGAAGATCGTCCACGGTGATGGAATATAGGAATACTTCAGAAAAAGATTGAGCCCCTCATGATCGATATTACGGGGAATTTCCGGAACCCTCATCAGGGTTCTGAGGTGCGTGGCAAAATAGAAAGTCCCGTTTACGACCGTCCAGTAAACCTGGTGGGCCATTCCGAAGCGATCATTCAGGATGAGCAGCGAAGGCTCCCTTTCATTTAAAACAACGATACAAAACAATCCGTTCAGGAGTTTTGGGAATGTCGGGCCGCAACTCTTGTAAATTTCCAGCAAGCCCTTCAAATCACCCTTTGAAAACGCCTCTCCGATTCCACTGATTTTCTGCAAATCCGCGCAGTTGTTAATTTCTCCATGGATCAACCCGAACAGCTTGCTCTCCCGGTCATGCGCGATTTCTTTCGCCTGGTATGAAGCCTCACAAATGCGTTTCATTCCAAGGATGAAATGACTTCCCAATTCATAGGACATGCTCGCTTCGGCTGAATTTTCGCTTTCCAAAAATTCCCCCATACAGGAAGCAAGCCTCATGGGATTTTCAATCCTTCTTTGGAAATTGACCGCCCCAAAGATACCCTGACTCATTCGTCTCCCCGCCTTTTACTTACCCTTTTAACCTAAAAGATTTTTGTAACAATTTAGCTGTTTGAAATACTGAAGCTGGCGGCCCCGAGCATGGGGGTCTCTCTTAAAACTGCAAAACGAAAAAGCCACATCGCTATCCCATACTTCGGGCAACGGGTGAGGCGGGCGGAGGTCGTCCGGGGTATCGCCGCCCGCCTTTGCTACCCCTGGTATTTTCATGCTCCACCCCGAATAATTTTCGTTTTTCAATTTTAAGAGAGACCCCCACGCCTGATGCTTGCGATGTTTCAAACAGCTAAAATGTTACTGATTTTTTAAGAACCGAGGGCGCCGACATTTTTCGCCTTTTCTACAACTATCAAACTATCCTTTTCCCCCGGCGGCGGAATTCACGCACATCCTGCCTGGTGGGAAAAGAAAAATAGCTTCCTTCCTCAACCCTGTTCTCCTTGTAATGCGCTGACCCGGATTCAATTTTTTGAATCGTTTCCTTCATGAGGTGTGCGCCTATGCTTTTGGTTTTTTTTATCAATGAATCCAAGGTCTCCTCAGGTGCGATGGGCACTTGTTTTTGCGCAATTATCCTGCCTTCATCTATTCCGGCGCTTATTTCGTGAATGGTTATTCCGGCAGCCTTTTCATTGTGGTACATCTGCCAGAAGTTCGGCAGCATGCCCCGATAATTAGGCAGCATGCCGTTGTGGATGTTGATGCACCCCAGCCTTGGTATCCTGATCAGCCCCTCCTTGAATATTGAAGGCGCCGCTACGGAGATGATCAAATCAATACCCATTTCCTCCACCCTTTGCAGGAACTGGCTGCTGTTGATTCCGCTCTCGTGCATCACCGGTACACCATGCAGCCTGCAAAGCCGGTCCAAAGTATACGCACTGTTCGTCTTCGTGAAAGGCAACCCCAGTCCGCCCACCTTGTAACCGACAAATCGGACTCCCATTCTCAGGAAATTGAAGAACCCGTAGAACTCATACATTTGTCTTGCCAGTTGAAACATGCTCTTTTTACCCATAGCCCGAGCAATAACTACAGCCTTTATGCTTCTTATGTCTTCATAGATTACGAAAAATTCTTCAAAGAAAATTTTCACGTAGAACGGATCATCCTGCGTTATGAATAGGATTTTGAGGTTCATTTCCTTACCGTCTCCCACGTCGCCATTTTTCTCCCCTGCAGGAAGCTCCAGGCGGCTCTTAGGGATGCCAGATTGACAACACAGAAGTATAAGGGCAAGAAAACCAGCCTTGCCTTCCTGCCGGTCTTCTCAAGAATCCACCCTAAAAGTGCTAAGGCATAAAAGGCGCTTTGCGCCACAAAGGTGAAAACGTAAAAGGGTTGGTCTAAGACCATGAGATTGCTGAAAAAAATAAAAATAAGGAGCAAAGGAACAGCCCACCTCAGGATCTTGTGTGAATAAAGCTGGAATGCTACAAACGAATGTTCAGAAGCATTCAATAATCTTTTTGCGTAAGCAAGCCCATTCATCCCCCGCGTAATGACGCGCACTCTCATAGAAAATTCTTCTTTGGCGCTTTCTTCTGTTTTCTCGTATGCCACGGCCTCCGGCTCAAAGGCGATCCGATGCCCTTTCTCAAGGATCTTGAGAGGCTCTACCAGGTCGCTTATAATATCCCTTGGCAGAGCTTCGTAGAGCTCCCTTCTCACCGAGTAAATGCAGCCACAGCATCCTGTGATTGTTTTTATTTGCGTCTGCCTGCTCTTGATAAAATTCTCATATCTCCAGAAGGCAATGGTCCCCGAACCTACGCTCGAACCGCTCGGATCTACGTATTCATATCTTCCGCTCACAGCACCGACTGTGGGGTCTGCATAGTTCCTGACGATTTTCCTGATCGCTTCCCTGCTGTATGAGGTGGTCGCATCTGAGAAAATAATCACGTCACCCTTAGCGCGTTTCACGGCCTGATTCTGGGTTTCAGTTTTGCCCACCCGTCCTTCCACCCGTTGCAGAATCACGCCTTTTTCATCAAATTCCCTTACAATTTCGTCGGTCTTATCCGTCGAGCCATCCGAGGCTACAACGATTTCCAGTTTCTCTTTTGGGTAATCCAAGCCCAGAGTATTTTCCAGTTTCTCCCTGATATTTTTCTCTTCGTTGTATGCGGTGATTAGGAAGGTGACATGAGGTTCAATATCGCCTTTCTGAACCGGTCTCTTGACAAAGAACGAAAGGAGAACCGTCAAAAGCGGATAGCCTACATAGGCATAAAAGATCAGCAGAACGGAGACCCAAAAAATTACCTTCATCATTGAGTCAACCATCTCTCACAGCACTCTTTTTTTCGCACCTGCTTCGCTATAGTCCACACAGGTCAATACTTTAAATGCGAAACCCTTCTTAAATCCCAAATCCGAATGTCGTTCTTCAAATAGAATTGCCGCCAATTTGTATTCTATATGTGAAATACTTTTTTTCTGCGCAGCGCTGCTTCGTAGATTTCAATGTACTTCTCGGTCATCACCCTCGAAGAAAATTCTTCTTCAACGCGCAGGCGGCCGTTTTCAGCTAGCATCTTTGCTCTCTTCGGATTTCCCATCAATTCGATAATCCCTTTGGAAAGCGCCGTTGAATCCGCCGGGGGCACAAGCATCCCGGAAACCCCGCTCCTCACTACTTTGGGCACAGCCCCGACGCTTGTTGCCAACACCGGCTTACGCGACGCCATGGCCTCGAGCAAAACCATAGGCAGACCTTCTCTAAGCGATGGGAGAACGAATATATCCATAGCCGAGTAAACTGCCGGCATTTCCTTCCTGACACCTGCGAAAACAAAGGGTCGCTGGACCAACGCCGACTTCGCTCTCAACCTCACTTCAAACTCACGACTCTTTGCTTCAAGCCTCTTCCTCCATGGGCCGTCGCCTACGATCAAAAAAACTGTTTTAGGTTGTTCTTGCAGGACGCTCTTCGCAGCTTCCATCAGATAAAAATGACCTTTTTCCTCTGCCAATCTTCCTACGGTTCCAATGACGCAATAATCTTCAGGGATACCGAGCTCTCTTCTTAGAACCCCTTCGTCTTGTGTCTTACCGAATTTTGCTATATCGATGCCGTTATAAACCGTTGCTATTTTTTCCCGGCACATAATATACTTTAACAAAGCATCCTTCACCTTATCGGACACGGCGACGACCTTATCGAAGCCGTTCAAGATGCTCTTGTCGAGGGCAGCATAAAGCTTCATTTTGATCTGAGCGCTGGGCCAGTTGTGGCATGTAGATACACGGGCTATCGGCCTGCCGTACGAAGCAGCCAGTGCATAGATGTTGGATTTGTAGCCATGGCTATGAACCAAATGCGTTCCTGTTTCCATCATATATTTCTTGATGGCTAGAACGGTGCTCAGATCCATTCTTCCCTTGCAAGGAAATACCACCGTAGGAAGGCCGTTCTTGCCGGCTGCTTCAGCAATCTCCAGGTGTGGTTGCCGAAAATCCCTAAATACGCCTACGACTGACTTCAGCCCTAAGGCATGCAGATTTTTGCTCAGCTCCAACAAGACGTTATCAGCACCGAAAAATCCACTGCTACTTATGAGTTGAACCACCTTTGTCATTCTCAGGCTTTCACTTTTGATAATGCCTCAACCTAGAAACAAACTCCCCTACCCATAAAGGCAAAAGGCATAGGCGGCAACGCGTAAAAACGCCCGGGGACTTATGCTCCCGCACCATCCAATTCCCTAAGAAGGAAGGTAGCATGTTAGTTTGTTGGCGAAGTTATTCACAAATTCGCTCATTTTTCTCTCGGTTTCTTCTTCACTTTTTGAATTCATCCTGAAAATCATTATGATAAGAGCACCGTCTGATCGATTTGAAATGATGTTCCTGATTCCTGTAAGTGCTTTGGCTATGACTGCATTCGACGAATTCCACTTGCCCATCTTATACCAGGAAAAGTAGTACAGACCGTTCCCACGTTCCGCACCGCGTCTGAATCCTGTTTTCAAAATTGTTTGCCCTGAGTTGCTCGATAATTTCCAGGCCTTTGTATTATTATTTTTATTCTGGAACATCTTAGGCACTATTTCATTCGCGTGAAACACCAACTCTGACCCCTGCGATTGCTTCCCCAAATACGAAACGAAAGTTTTTACTTCCGCCTCATCTCCAAGCCGATAGACCCGGAAGAGGTTTTGAGTTTCACCGCTGACTGTTGGGTGCCATTCCTTTCGATCCAATACTGAACCTCTCCATTCCCCTAAAACAAAAGGAAACAATAATAAATCTTTTCTGACCGGTATTTCGAGTTGATTTTGGAGGCGAGAATTGTTCAGGCCAGGCAGCACTACGATGAAAACAATAAGAAACAACAATCGACTTTTAGACAAGGCATCTTTCCATTCTTTCACGCTGCTGCTTTGCAATCCCTCGTGCTCAAAACTTGCAGATCGTTCAGGTGAACGTCGATCCAGCAATACCATAACAAGCAGCATTACAAGCACTGCAACAACAAACACCGAATAACCGTAAAAGAAATGAGCCTTCCCGTACACAAAAGTCGTGATCCCCATTGAAGCCAAAACCAAAATACTTGTAATACGAAAAGCCGAGGCTGAAAATGCTAATATAATTGAAAAGAAAACAATTCCAAACTTTATTGGTCGACTATGGCTACTAACATAGGACATCACAAGCCCTATAGGAATCAAGGCGAAGGAATACCTGATCCCTATGCACCCCGAATCTACTGCTGCAGTCAGATTTGGTAATTCAATTAAGTGACCGATCCTGTAAGCAGGAAACCCTAGAAATGTCAAAACCTGCCAGCTTAGCTTCGCAGCTAGTTCTTGCAGGAATGGGTAGAACGGTATAAGAAAAGGCGTGAGGAAGAAACAGAGGACAATCCCAATCAAAGTTTTTCTTAGAATGTCAGTTCCACAAAGAAAAAGAACTATCCCGGGCAGAAAAAGAAAAAATGACACCTGTAGTGCCAGTTCGGCATAGGAAGCCTTCCCCAAATAGTGAAGCATCATAGCCACTATTATCAACGGAATGCCCCATTTGCTTGGCTTGACGGGTGCTGATGCGATAGATTTTCGCTTCATCCAAAAGGCATAAAACCCAACCAGCGGAAGGACCCATACGTAATCGAAATCGCGATTGTTTGTCCATGTGTGCCACCAGTACTCAAAACAGCTCCAGTAAAGCCAAATCACCGCCAGCACCAAAGCAGAAATTTTTGCGTAAATCGCGATCTTTGCTCTAATATTTGGTTGCTTTATACTCATACACCATGAACACTTCGTTCCAGAGTCCCAAGTTTAACAGCAGAATCCGGCTTTCCGGTGGTCCATCATTTGAATGTCCAAGAAAACCTTTTCGTACCGATCCACCATCTTTGACACGCCGTATTCGTTTTCCGCACGAAGCTTTCCGTTTATGCCCAACTCATGACGGACCTCAGGACTCCTCAGGACTTTTAGGATCGCGTCGGCCAAAGCTTCAGGGTCGGAAGGCGGGACGAGAAACCCCGTCCTTCCTTCCACTACAACATCCATATTCCCCCCGACTGCCGTGGCCACAACCGGCTTTCCTGCAGCCATGGATTCAAGAAGGGTATTTGACATCCCTTCGCTCAATGAAGGCAACACCGATACATCCATCAAAGACAGAAAGCTCTGGACCTGTTCGTGAGCAAGGGCACCAAGAAAATGAACCTGATTTTCAAGCCCCAGTTCGTGCATTCTTTTGTGCAAGGTCACGGAATAGGGCGCGTCAAGATCAACTCTACCCACCAGCACGAAACGGACCGACGGGAATTCTTTCAACACCAAACCCGCCGCCTCGATCAAATACTCCTGCCCCTTTATAGGCCGTATATTGGCGAGGCAACAAACATACAGACACCCTTCTTCCCCTTTCATATGCTCAGGAATTGTCCAGGCTTCTGACGGAACACAGGGCGCCTCAACGCCGTTGGGGATGACCGAAATCTTAAACGGTCTTGCCCCCTGAGTCTTGACAATGGCGCCTTTTACGGCCGTTGAATTCGCTATAATTCTCTCAAACCATGGGTTAGCCAGCCGATAAACCCACACATGCTTTTTCTTGAGCTTGAATCCCATATCGCGGCGATTGGAAAGCACGGGAATTTTTGTCAGCAAAGATATCATGAGCCCCAGGAAATCAGAGCTTTCGTGGTAGGACATTATCAGCGAAATGTTTTCCTTCTTGATCAATTTGATCAATTTAAAGATAGATACCCAGGCTTTTAAATCGTATATCCTCATCAAACCAAGCTCCAGGATTTTAAAGCCCTCCCTACGCATGCTTTTTGCCAATTCCCCGCATTTTAGAACACAGATGATTACGGTGTGACCACGCAGCTCCAATTCTCTTGTCAATTGTAAGACATTTCTCTCCGCCCCACCCATAATATCCAGAACATCTATAAGGATAAGTAGTGAAGAGGCATGAGTTGGGGACATTCTTGCTTTTTTGCTTTTCCTATGAAAATACTTGATGAAAAACCGGCTCACAGCACATGTCTTTCTTCCCATCAGTCTTCAGCTATCAGCTTTGTCCTCTATCCTGTTGATCTTGTCCGGGCAACGTGCTCTAGGTAATCTCTGCAGGTCACGAATCGGCAATGAAAAAAATGCCTGACCATGCCGAAGAGCTTCTTTTCCGTTGTCCCGAGGTTCACGTAATGCCTGAATCGATAGAAACGTGGTGCTCCCTGAACCCTGGGCTGCTCCGGATCGATTTCCCAGGGGTGCATATAGAAAAGATAAGCCCCCTGTTCCGAAAGAATTTTCTCGACCCCTTTCATAAATATCCACCCCGGGGTCAGCCGGAAATACCCGCCCCCTCCCCATGGGAGAACAAAATGATCTCTGTTTTGCCCTGAGCTGAAAGGCTTTCTCAGGTTCAGATTGCTGATCGGGAGCTCGAAAAACCGAGGATGGATTTCCCTTGCAATCCCCACAGCCCCGTTGTGAGACAGGTTAACCCTGCCGTATCGGTCGTGCATGGCAAAGGAGTTGTAGCTCGAATCATAGAGGTAGCCACATTCTTCTATGGTCTTAAGGATCCCGTCGCCGACCGAAAAGCTTGGAGCACGGTACCCATAAACAGGTCCACTTATGGTATCTTCAAGCAGCTTCTTGCTATCGCACAGGTCTTTTTCCAGGTCCCGGCAAGATTGGCCACTGCAGAGTTCATGATAATACCCGTGAGAGGCCACTTCATGGCCACGGGTTTGAATCTCTCGCACCAGATGAGGGAGCCTATCGGCGACCCAGCCCAGGATGAAAAAGGTCGTTCGCACTTTTTCCTCCGGTCCCTGTTCGGGGATCCCGGTGCAGGGCGTACTTCGCATGTTGCACGATAAGGAGTTAGGGAAGCCGACCACTGCTCCCCGGACACTCAGCCCTGAACGCTTAACTCTTGCTTCATCAAAAAGATCCAAGAGACGGTGAGTGTTCCGCTCGACCCGGAGCTCACAGGAGGGCCACGATGAATAGGGGATGCATCCCTTGAAGTTCTCCACATGGAACCAGTCTTCGACATCGATTGTCAAAAGAATATTAGGAATGCCGTTCATGAGCTATGAGCTCGCTTCCTATAGACTATCTAGACCCTCTGCCCAGGAGCACCGTCTTAATGGTCTGGAAAAGCACCAGCACATCCAGCATAAGAGACATGTTCTTGATGTAGTAAAGGTCATATTTAAGCTTCTCTTTGGAATCTTCATCTGAGGCGCCGTATTCGTAATTGACCTGTGCCCATCCTGTGATCCCGGGTTTCACACTGAATCTCTCGACATAATAAGGAATTGTCTTCTTCAATCGTTCCACGAAAAAGGGACGCTCAGGTCTTGGGCCTACAAAACTCATGTCACCCTTAAGGACATTCCACAACTGGGGAAGCTCGTCAATCCGCAGCTTTCGGATGATTTTCCCCACCTTGGTAATTCGAGGATCATTTTCCCCGGCCCAGACCGGCCCGCTGTCTTTTTCAGCATTCGCTCTCATGGAACGAAATTTGTAGATCATGAATATTTTTTCATTTTCCCCCACTCTTTCCTGAGAAAACAGGATAGGTCCCTCCGATTCCAGTTTGATAGCCAAGGCAACCAGAAGCAAAAGAGGGGACGTTATGATCAGCATCAAAGCGGACATGAAAAATCCGGCTGCGCGCTTTATTAATTTGGTCACCGGCGACTTAACAAAACCGTCGGAAAAAATGAGCCAGCTCGGGCTGATTCTATCTACCAGCAGTTTGCCGGTAATCCTTTCATAGAAAGTCTCACCATCAATGACGCTGATGCCCCGCACCTTGCAGTTGAGAAGCTCTTTGTACGGCATGATGCCTCGCTTCTGGTCAAGAGCAACAATGATGCTGGACACCTGCTCGGCCTCGGCCAAATCGCACAGATCGTCGAAACCATACCTCACGGGGATCCCGTTGAGCCTTTTGTGTGGACCATTCCCCATTCGCAGGCCGACCACATAACGCACATCATAGGTAAGTTCACTCTTGTTTTTTATCTCCGCGCATATGTCACCGGCCAATTCACCATCGCCGACGATCAGGGCCTTCTCGCTAAAAAACCTTTTATAAATCACATAGGTGTAAAGGACTCGCCACGATACCAGGAAAAGAATAAGAATGACGAGGCTGGCAAAGAAAATCCAACGCCCGATCATAGTGCCGGGCCAGAGATAATAGATGACTGCCAAAATGATTGACGTTATGCCGACGGCTTGCGTCAGCTTTGTGACAAGGTCTATGATGTTGCCGGTCGGCTGGATTTCATATAAATCATTCAAGTACAAGCTTACCTGGGCGGTCACAGCCACCAAAAGAATCTTCATCCAGTCTGCTTTCAGAATTTCCGGGATGCCGATGCTTCTTCCCAACAGGAAATAAGTAGCAAGGGTGACAGCGCAAAAAATGAGAAACCCTTCACCAAAAATGAAAAGGATTTTTCGCACCGAAAAATATTTGCCGAACAGTTTAATCATAAGGAAGAAGCTCGTAGCTCATTCTTTGACTGTTTTGCTTTCCAGGTAGTTGAAAACCGCGGAGCGGACCATTTCGGCGATCTTATCGGCCAGCAAGTCGGCCTGTTTATGATTGTAATCGTCTTGATTTTGATTGTACCTTTGGTTTAACGCCTGTCTGATCTCGGTAAGGCTCATGCCCTTATCTTTAAGAATCTTGATCTCGTTGACGACTAAAAGGTGCTCCGGGGTATAGCGGCGCTGTCCCCCCTTGGTTCGCTGAGGAACAATTATGCCGCTCAGTTCTTTTTCCCAAAAGCGGAGTGCATGGGTGGACACCCCCGAACGCCGGCTCATTTCCCGGATGGTAAGTGTTTTTATTTCAGAAGCCATAAAGGAAAATTTGAAATTTGAAGCATGAAATCCGAAACAAGGGGCAATGACATAAATTCAAATGAAGGAAACAGGAAAGGAAAAACCCCGGCCTTTTCGCTTTCTGCTCATACCAGATTTTCTCCCATCATCTTTTTTGATTCTAAGTTTGACTGAAAGTTAAAGCTAAGTTTGCGCAATGGGGGAGGGCAAATGATAGGGGCGGTTGATATGCAGGCTCCGCCCCTCTGGGTTACGTCCCTATTTTAAGATAAAGACTATGAATTGAGGAGGTTTTTTGTCCCAAAAACCCGGAGTATGAATCTTTGCTGCTGTTTCGGCTGAAGTGGAATTAAAGCTTTATCCTTAAATACAGCCGCTCTAACTTTAACTTTGAGTTTATCTTTGCAAGCGCAATGCCAAACGAAAAGTTTATGTGATTTTTGGTTTTTAATGTCTGCTTTCAAGTAGCTATGCGTGCCGATCCTTCGCGGCTGATAACAATGGCTAGAAAGCTTGAAGTTAAAGTTACCGAAAGTGGGTAAAATCTTGCCATTTTTTGGAAAGAAAGTCCATACATGAAACGAAGGGTAATGACAAATTTCAAAACATCAGTGTCAAATGAATGACAAAGCTTGAAATCAAAACCATTTGCCACTGTGTCTTGGGGCTTGGGACTTGATTTGACATATCTCTCAAGGTATGTAAAAATTTGCAACCTTATGGATCATATACTTATAGGAACTTTCGCAAAATGATTTCGGCAAGGCTGGATGGAGGAACTCGTTAGGGCGTACCGGTCCGAAACACGAAAAATTCCGATCGATAAGGCAGCCCAAAATCTTTTTATGGAAATTTATAAAGGATAGTCCGGTAATTCAGGAAATTAACGGCTTTGTCACCTAAGTTTCAGGTTCCCGCTCAATATGCTGCTTGCGTTATAGACAGGCAACGTACGGAAAATATGCCGCCTTTTGCGGAGCGTGTTTATCGCGTTATGATGTATTGGCACGACAATTGCTTAATATTTTTTACTCATATTAAAATGTTTTAAGAGGAGGTCATGTTGAATGAATAGAAAACCGCCCATCCTTTTCATTCCCCTTGTTTTTGCACTTCTGTTCGCCGGTCACGGGCTTTGCCGTGCCCAGGGGGCCGTGCCGCCTTCTTATCAGATCGGCCCGAATGATTTGCTCAGCATTTACGTGTGGAAGGAAAAGGATCTGACCCAGGACGTTACGGTCCTTCCCGACGGAAGAATAACCTTCCCTCTTATCGGCGAGGTCGCAGCCGCGGGTCGGACGGTAACCGAGCTCAAAAAAGGGATCACTGAACAGCTTGAGAAGTTCGTCACAGCCCCGGAAGTCACTGTCATTGTTAGGGAAAGCCGTAGCCGCATATTGTATACGATCGGTAAGGTTGCAAGACCCGGCCCTCTGATGCTGGCCCCGGACATGACCGTCATTCAGGCCCTTTCCGCGGCAGGCGGCTTTACGGAATGGGCGGATACAAAGAACATCCTCATTGTACGCAGAGAGGACGGAAAGGAGGCTCGGCTCAAGTTCAATTACAAGGACTTTACCTCCGGTGAGAACCCGGGACAGAACATCCTGCTCAGACCCGGAGACACCATTGTCGTGCCTTAAAAGCAGATTTATTTATCATTTGTCATTTTGAACATTGTCGTTATGATCTAGTTATTACAATTGGAGCTTGCCATGAAGAAATTGCTTGTTCTCGCCTTGGCTCTTATGTTGATCCATCAACTGGATCTCGAATCTTTCGCCCAATATCGCTTTGAGCTGACGCCCTTCATTTCAGCAGGCCTTATTTATGACGACAACATTTACCTCGACAACACCGACGAGATCTCGGATTACGTCGCCACGGTCACCCCCGGGGCGAGTCTGAGCGTCACCGGTCAGCACACGGACTTGCGGCTTCGGTACGCTCCGACATTTGTGCGCTACCGGGATTTGGACGATGAAAATACCACAAGGCATTCCGCAAGCCTAGTTCTGGGTCAGGATTTGACGGAGCGACTTCGCTTCAATCTCACCGACTCTTTTCTCAGGTCCGACGACCCCCTTGAAGACATTACGGATCTCCAGGGCCTACGGAGAGGCCGGAACAAGTATTCGACCAACACCGGCCAGGGGAGCCTGTCCTATCGCTTCGGCCCCGAAAACATGCTGAACGTAGGCTATAGTCACCAGTATAGGAAAAACGACGATCCCACCCTTGAAGACAGCACAGTCCAGGAGCCTTTCGCCGATCTGACCTACTGGCTTAACGTTCAAAACGGGATCGAGCTACGTTACCGCTACACGGACGTAGAGTACAAAAGTGACGAACCCGCCTTTTCGACCGGCCGGGAGGATGATTACACCGGCCATAGAACCGGTGTTCGATACATCCGCCGGTTCAGTCCGAAGTCACAGGGCTACGTCGGGTACAACTACACCACCAGGGATTTCGACGGGCTGACAGAGGAATATGACGTCCACGACGCCTTTCTGGGCTTAGAGCATATTTTTTCACCCGAATATTCCATGGCGGCGAGCGCCGGCTACTTTGTCCGGGTCAACGATGTGTCGGAGAATGAGGACGGACCGATCTTTTCCGCCTTGCTTACCAGAGCCTTTGAACGGGGCAGGATCACCATCGGTGGAGACGGCGGCTGGGGCGAAGAATACCTCTCCACAACCGTGATGGAGGCAGGCGGCTTCACAAAGTACTACTCCGGCTACCTCAGCGGCCGATACCAGCTTCTCGAACCCGTAAGCACCTTTGCCGGCTTATCCTACCGCCACGACAAGAAGCAAAACAACCGAACCTGGCACACATGGAGGGCCAATTGCGGCTTACATTGGGCTTTCCTTCGCTGGTTCTCTCTGAGCCTTAGTTACACCTATGTGAACAGAAGGGATGACATTGAAATCTCAAACTACACGGACAATCGCGTCATGCTGACATTATCGGCAAGCAAATCCTATGTTTGGTAACCATGCGTGGAATAAGCAAGAATGCTACATTTTCAGGAATTCGATGATGATGCGGGGTTATTAAAAGGAGTTTCAGATGCAGCTAATTGATCTTAAATATTACTTGGATATTGTTCACAGAAGAATTTATTGGATAATAATACCTTTTCTAGTGACTGTCCTGGTTGCGCTGGCTTATGGGCTTGCCACCCCCCGGCTTTACAAAGGAGAGACCCTGATCCTCATCGTGCCCCAAAAGGTGCCGGAGAGCTACGTTCAATCCCTGGTCAGCCTGAACATGGAGGAAAGGCTCAGGACAATCAAACAACAGGTAACCAGCCGAACAAACATGGAAGTCGTTTTGAAACAATACAATCTGTTTACTGAACCCAGACATGAGGGTTTATATCTGGAACAAAAGGTGCAACTTCTCCGAAAACGCATAGGAATTCAGGTTTCCCGAGGAACCGCCTTCACCATAACTTTTCTTTATGAAGATCCGCAAAAGGCCAAGGACGTTGCAGATGCACTCGCATCAAATTTTATATCTCAAAATCTGAGAATCAGAGAAAGTCAGGCGCTCGGGACCTCTCAATTTCTGATTGACGAACTCGACGTAGTGCGACGGAAGCTGGAGGAAAAGGAGGAAGAGCTTAAAACATATCGACAAAAGCATATGGGCGGCATGCCCGAAGATCTCAACACAAACATGGCCATGATCGCCAAGCTGCAAACGCAACTTGACCAACTGAATGGAAACCTAAGATCGGCGCAGGAAAGAAAGCTGATTATTCAGGAACAGATTGCCAATGCTCAAATGATGGAGAAGCAGAGTCAAACGGCTTTATTAGGAAGTGAGGGAACAACCGCGGGCTCTGAGACAACGGCTGCGAACGAGGATTCCCCCAACCTTGCGTCGCTCAAGAATCGACTCTCTATCCTCGAACTGACTTACACTGAGAATCACCCCGACATCCGAAAGCTGAAAGCTCTTATCTCAAAACTGGAATCATCCAGGGAAGCGACCCCAAATGAAGCGAGTTCGTCTCCAATCGAACCGATGCCGGTTTTTTCAATGGCCGAAATGCTGAAACCTCAGATCGAGCAAATCAACCTGGAGATCAGTAGCATTCGGTCCGACATCCGGTCAGCGATGTCCGAGGTCGACGTTTACAACAGAAGAATCGAAGAGACCCCCAAAAGGCAGCAGGAGCTTATTTCCCAAATGCGGGATTATGATAACCTAAAAGGTCTGTATAAGTCTTTGCTGGACAGGAAGCTGGAAGCGGATCTCGCCGTGAATATGGAAAAGAAGCAGAAGGGTGAACAGTTCCAGGTTATTGACCCGGCAAAACTGCCGGAGGTTGCGGTTCATCCAAACCTTTTAAAAATCTTCGGCCTCGCTTTTGTGTTGGGGCTTTGTTTGGGAGGGGGTTTCGGATACCTCCGCGAGATCCTCGACACCTCTTTTAGAAGCCCGGAGGAAGCCGCCAAGGAGCTAAACGTGCCGGTGCTTATGACAATACCCACTCAACACACAGCAGATTCTTTAAGAGTACAGAAAAGGAGGAGCGTTCTGGCTGCCGCTTCGGTGGTGACTGCCTTTGTTCTTTCAGCGGCCGGGATCGTCCTTTTCACCAAAGGGGTTGAAGCTACGGAGAATTTCGTCAAGTCCGTTTTGGGAATGAGCTGATAATCGAATGTATACTGAATTTTTCGGTCTCACGGAAAAACCATTTGAGCTGACTCCTTCGCCACGCTTTCTTTACATGAGCGAAAGCCACAGGGAAGCTCTTGCCCTGCTGACCTATGGGGTAACGGAGCAAAAGGGTTTTGTGCTTCTCACCGGAGAGGTGGGCACAGGCAAGACCACCATGGTGCACACCCTTCTTTCAAACCTGAACAACGACATCACCCACGTGTTTCTCTCCAACCCCATTCTAACCAGCGAAGATCTATTAAAATACGTAGCCTCTTCCGCCTTCGGCAAAAAGGTCCAGTTCAAATCCAAAGCGGAATTCCTGCTGGCCTTTGAAGAGTTGCTTCAACAGAACAGGCAGCACCAGCGCAAGTTCCTCTTGATCATCGACGAGGCCCAGAGGCTTTCCTTTGAGCTGCTCGAGGAAATCCGGCTTTTTTCCAATCTCGAGACCGACGACGGCAAGCTCCTCAACATCTTCCTGATCGGCCAGCCCGAACTCAACGACATTCTTAACGACCCCCGATGCCGACCCCTTTTGCAGCGGATCAGCATCCGGCACCATCTCTCACCCTTGAGCCTGGCGGAGACGAGGGAATATGCGTCCACACGCCTCAAGGTCGCAGGCGCCCGGGACCCGGAAAACTTCTTTCACGAAAGCGTGATCAGGGCCCTTCACGAATATTCCGCGGGTTATCCACGATTGATAAACATCCTGGCAGACAACGCCCTTCTCCTCGCTTATTCAAGGGGGAAGAAAAAAGTCACCTCTGCCATGATCAAGGAATGTCACGAAGAGATGCAAATCGACTCTGCGCCCCCTGTGCCGATCCCTGCACCGGAAAGGAAACAAACCGAGACCACCCTAAATCGCGGGAAATGGCGATGGAAGTGGCTCTATGTGCTCCTGCTGCTGCTCATCCTCGCCGGGTTTGCGCTGAGCCCGAGGGGCCGGGCAGATCTCTCCAAAATCGTGAACACTTTGAAAACGAAGTCGCGGATTTTATTAGAGAGCGACCGCACTGCGCCAGGCGAAAGCCCGAAGGAAGAAATTTCAAACTCCCCCTTGCCCGCGCCTGACGCGGTGCTTATTCAGCCTGGAGAACAGAAGGCGTCGGCCTCTGAGCCAATCCTTCCCTCGGCAGACAGCCAAAAGAACCGCAGGCTGGCTTTAGAGGGAACTGCTTCGCGGCAAGAGCCCCAAAATTCCCCTATTGCGTCCGAATCTCAAGCAACAAAGCAGGCCGACCATGGGCCGAGCCTTTCCGGGATCATGGCCAGGGAAGAAAAACCATCCTTCAATGAGGTGACGGTGAAGCGAGGCGACACGGTCACACATCTGGCTTTGAACATCTATGGATATGTCGACGATGCATTAATCGAAATGATTCAGCGGCACAACAGCCACATCAGAGACATTAATCGGATCAGCGTGGGGCAGAAGATTATGTTTCCATCGATTTCCAGCACATATCAAAGCGCAACCTATGCCGTACACATCGCGAGCTATGAGAACTTCCAGAATGCTCAGACCCTGTTTCAGAAGCTCATCAGTGAGGGCACGGAAGCCTACATCGTTCCTGCCTATAGCGCAGAAAACAGCAAGGTCTACAGGGTGGCTGCAGGAAGTTTCACAAACAGCGAAGAGGCGGACCGGTTTGCTGAGGAAATCCTGAGCAAAGGGATCTCGGATTTTGCAAAAACAATCCAGGTGGAGGTCAGGTAGAGCCGGCCTTCTCAGTCGCATCAGAGACAACTATTTTGAGAAGTATGAGGTTTAAAACATATGGGTAAAATATCCGATGCCTTAGCAAGACAAAAAAAGGAACAGAACATCCAGGTGGACCCTTTGCCCATCAAGGTGCCTGAGAGGATTGTTCCCAAGGACGAAGAGGCAGAGCTCGTGAAAAGAGCCTCAATCGGCCGGAGCTACAGCCCCAAGCTGGTCGTCCTCTCAGCGCCTGAATCCCTGGACGCGGAAAACTTCAAGGTGCTTCGCGCCCAGATCCTTTTTCCAAGAAACGGGAATAGACCCCGAACCATAATGATTACAAGCGCTCAACCGGGAGAAGGAAAGACCTTCGTCGCTGCGAACCTGGCAGCCAGCATCGCCCTGAGCATTGACGAGCATGTACTTCTTCTTGACTGTGACCTGCGCCAGCCTACCCTTCACAACATACTCGGGTACGACCGCTCCGAAGGACTCTACGAGCTTCTGACAGGCAAAAAGGATTTCTCCCAACTGGTAATCTCGACAAGCATTGATAAACTCTCCTTCCTGGCAGCAGGCAAGGGATACCGCAGGGCAACGGAACTACTGGGATCAAGTCTCATGGAAAACTTCCTCAAAAAGCTCAAACAACAACATGCAGATCATTTTGTCATCATTGACGCCACGCCCTGTCAACTCACGTCAGAGGCAACAGTGCTCGCTAAGTATGTGGACGGAGTCGTCCTCGTGGTCAGAGCCCGGAAAACGCCCAGAAAGGACGTGCAGAAGGCCATTGAAACGGTAGGACGAGAAAAGCTCATGGGCGTGGTTTTCAACGGGTATGAGCAGGCCAGAAAGAGGTATGATAAGTATTATAGCAAGAGAGCTCACGGTTAGGAGTAAGAAAGGGAGGAGGAAGGAAGCCTGCGCACCCCCGCTCTTGCTATGAAATAGGCGCTATAACACAACAAGGCAGAGCAACGGCCCTGCCTTGTTTTTTTGTTTGAAGTTATTGAAATCTTTATCAAAGGTCTATCGAAGCACGGCGGTCGGTGAACCTGCGGCATTCCGGGCATTCGCTCATCCAACCCATGTTTCGCTCGTCGCCGAACTTCTTGCCCTTCTCACATCGGCGGTCCTTGCCGCATCGGCGATCTAAACCGCTCCTTCGATTCGGTATGTGATCAGAATACGAGAACCGCCTCCTTTCTATCCCTGAACGCCTTCCTCCGTTGTCGAGCGGAGCGAAAGCCAAGTATAAGTCTCGCACGACAGAAGTCCTTTCGTCGCTTCCAGGTTGAGCAAAATGTTCAAAATCCTCCATCCAGTGCATTGCTTTTTCGTTCGCTTCATCCCTGTTCGTTCCGCACCCGTTTCGTGCTTGACACATCGGTCTCGTGAAAAAGGATCAACCGCCCGCCATAAAGTACCGTTTAAAAATGGCCCTCTCGTAAATCCGGCATAAAAAGCACGCGGGCCCCTTTCCTAGTCCAAGGTCCCGCAGCCGGCAGTAAACATGAAGCGGATTGAGGTAGTGTTTTATCGACGGGCTCATAGTCAAATCCAGCTCAAGGACCAAGCTTGAAAACGGTAAAATTTCAAACCCGAAACAATATCTTAACCTTAAGATGGCTCCCAAGTTTCAAAACAAAAAAGCACTGCTTTACCATTTCGGTCATTGCTTTTTTGTTTCTAGCTTCGATATTCGGATTTCGGATTTTTCAATTTTGAAACGTTTGTCAAAATTTAAGAGGGGCGGGATACCCCAACCCCTCTCATAACCTGGAAATCACTTCTTGAAGAACTTCCTCCTGCCAAGCCCGGCCAGGCCGATGAGGCCTGCCCCGAGCAGGAGCATGGTGGCCGGTTCGGGTACTGAAAATTCTGCATCGAAACTGGTTCCTCCGGCTCCCTCATGGATAATCTGAGCGTAGAGGGTATAATCTACTGCGCCCGCAGGAACAACACCGGTAAGGGAGGTTGCAAAAGGAGACGTCCCTATCGGACCCGAATTTGCTAACGGTTGGGCCAGCCAAAATAAATAGTTCGGGAAATAATCCCAGTAAGCTATAAACTGGACAGTGCCGGAGGTTGTCCCGCCGACATCGAAAGCAAAAGATTCGGGTGAAGTTAAAGCTAGGAATCCAGAGGCACTGGTCCAAATGTTTAATATCCCTCCTGCGTCTGAAGTAACATTCACCGTATTCAGATCGATCACCGGCTCGGAAGTGGAACCCAAAGCCGGATACGTGATTGCTGTCGTTACATTAATGATCCAGTCCCCAAGGGCTCCGTTAAAAGTCGCCACACCGGTATTGCTGACGACATATGCAGAGAATCCGTCACCAGTTTCAAGATACAGACCGAGGTAGTTATCATTATCAACACCTGCGGGCAATGCATAAACAGCGTTCACCGTTACAAACAACACTGAAAAAATTAAAACTGCGAGAACTCCAAGTCTTTTCATCGATTGTTCCTCCTCTATGGTTCGAAGTTGGCAAATACATTGGTTTCGTATACGATACGAACCGCACCTGGCCTTTAAAGAATTTCACCCCCTTTCTTTCATTTTACCTTCTCTTTCCTTTTCTCTGAACAGCATTTTCACAATTTATGACTTACATTAATAGCCAAAAGCATGCCAAACCACCCTCTTTCCGTACGACTAGAAATAATTCCTTTTAATTGAACATTTTCAATAGCTTACAATTTTAAAAAAATAGCTTTAGAGTTTTTACTGAGCACGGATACGATCTGTGTAATTCCCTTCCACTTTTCTATGAACTTTTTTACCATAATATGGCAAGAAATTACTCACTTTTACCCTTCACAAAAAAACGGGGCCCTCAAGGCCCCGCTCCTGTTTTATTCTAAATTGAACGAGCGACTACTTCCTGAATTTCCTCCTATCCAACCCTGCCAGGCCGAGCAGCCCGGTCCCGAGAAGTAGCATGGTCGCCAGCTCGGGAACAGGGTTCCCCGTCATGCCTGTAAAGTGAGAAAGTTCACCAATGCCTCCCGCTGCGTTTCCCACGTGCTCAACATTCCACGTCCCCGCGGAACTCGCCGGATTTTGCCAGTAGACAGCATAAAAACCCGCTGTTTTGATCCCGTAAAAATCCAGATACGGTTCGGTCGAAAGCGGCTGAGGATCTTCACCAAGAGACTATCCCGGCAACGGGTTCCAGCCTGCATAGGTTGCCCAAGTCCCGGAAAGCCAATCATTCGTATTGATATACAGGGTTTCTCCTTCGATTTCTCCATCGGCCCCGAGTTTTCCATATGCGTCCAGGCTGGTGAGCAGACCAGGATGAAGATAATCAAAAACTGCAAAAACTACCCCGGCTTCCGCGTCCGTTCCACCGGTAATAATACCCAACACTGTTCCCAAGTATGTGCCCGAATTATCGTATTCATAGCCTCCAACTGCGGGGAGGACCTGAACCTCATAATCGGTCGTTTCGACTGTCACGGTGAAACTAGAACCAGATGCTGATGAAACCCATAAAATCAAAAAAAGTACTGCACATAAAACGATAGATTTCTTCATCTTTAAAACCCTCACCTTTTCTCTATTTTTTTTAAAAAACTGCTTGTGAACTTCCCTCGATAGCGAAACGTGGTACATCGCTTTTACAAACTCAGTGCTTTGATTCGTCGCTACCTTCTCGTCCATGCTGCCGGCATAAATCCGCTAATGGATTTGTCGTGCTTTATGAGAAAGCACTGTGCCATTGACCGACACCAAGCAAGTTGAAGAGGCTGGCATTTCAATTTAATCGAATTATATCAAGTGGATGGTGGGGTGCTTTTTTTGATTTTCTGTCAAAATTGGAGCCGAAGGAATTGCTGCGGCCACTGCGGGAGAGAAGCGATTTACCTCTTTTGTGGGAAGTCTTTCTCCGGAAAGTGGTAGGAATTTACACACTATTGGTGGCAGAGTACAAAGACTCATAACCCCTCCCGGCCTCCCCTTACCCTAAGGGGAGGAGGATTTGAGGAAAAATGTAAGCTGCCTTTTGGTGACGGAGTTTTGCTGACACGGAAATCCGAAACATTGCCCAAAACCATACCGAACCAAGTAAGGTTTTGTTGTTTTGGTCATTCCAACTTGTTTCGGGTTTCGATTTCGGATTCGACTGAAAAAGCCCCTTCTCCCGGGCGGGAGAAGGGGCCGTGGGCATTACTTGTTCTTCTGCCTTATACCGTAACTGAGCCCCGCAACATTAATGGCCGTAGAGCGCGAGGCACCTGTGGTGTTGACATCAACGGTGTAGTAAATGGTCAAGCCGCCGGTTCCCTCTGATGTTGAGCTGATCGTAACCCATGAAGCTCCACTCACCGCGCTCAAGGACGTAAGGGAGCAAGTGCCGTTTACATAGACCATAAAGCTGCCGCTACCGCCCTCTGCATCGAAGCTCGCGCTTCTGCCCGAAAGGGAGTAGGTGCAAGGCTCGGGTTCCGGATCAGGGTCCACGGGATCGGGAGTCGGGTCTATGGGATCGGGAATCGGGTCAACAGGGTCGGGCTCAGGAACAGGATCAACAGGGTCCATGGGAGCATCATAGCCGTCATAAACCATGGTGGCATATCCGAATTTGCTCTTTCCCGTCACCTCGCTGTAGGCGATCATGAAATACCCCGCCTCGCCCCAGCCGGTCCCCCAACTGTTCTTGACGATGAATGCCTGCTGTGCGTCGTCGTAGCCCACTGCGAGGACCGCGTGGGCTCCCAGGTATGATCCGGTGGTGTAGCTGTAAACGCCGCTCCTGTAAGAGTAGAAATCATTGTAGACGTACATCGTCGCCACAACCGGGCCATAGGCGTACAAAGCGTTCTTGATTGCGTCAACGCTTACCGTCTTGGTGTATGCGCTGTGCCATGCGGTGATATTGTAAGCGTCGTACTGCCAGTCCGCGCAGGCGTTGCTGCAGGTGTCGTTCGTGGCCGTGTACTTGAAACAGCTCTCCAGGGGCAGCCCCACGTCCCGGATATAGCTCGACGCCGCCGCAGACGAGCCCCCCGAGCAGCTCCCGCACCCGCTGCAGGAGACGAGGATTTGTTCTGACAGGTCTATGGGCATGCCGCCCGCAGCGATCATGACCTGCGATTCGAGCCCAGCGGTTGTCGCAAAGGCCCAGCAGCTTCCGCAGTTGCCCTGGTTTTTCACCGGCGTGACATAGCTTATCCCCTCAAGGCCCCGCCAGTCGAGAGTCGGCGGCGCAGCGGTCACCAGGGGAATAGGGGCCGTCTCCCGCGATAAAAGAAGTTCGGCCGCGAATTCCTCTTCTTCACTTGCGCCCAAACGCAATTTCTTTTCTTTCAGCGTAAGCTTCGAAACCGATGTCTCGTCAGCGTGCCATCTTGCGTTCTTCGCCTTTATGGCCTGCCTGATCTGCTGGAGCTCCTGGCTTTGGGCATAGACAAATGCCGGGGAAGCAGACAAAAAAACAGCCGCCGCCAGAATGACCGCTGCTAGGAATGAAACATTTTTTATCCGTGACATGTGAGAACCTCCTGTTAGTTGATATCAGAGGATGCGAACCTTCAGCACAAACCTGTCCGATGAGCTCTTTTCACCCTCCCAGGGCCTGTAGTGAAGAAAGCTAAGCACCGCCTTGCCCCTGTTTTTCGTAGAAATGAGCCATGTCCTGGTTACGGGCGCCCCCGTGACATCGCTTGTCGGCGGGACATCTTTCGTCTCGACGCTCAGGATTTCGAAATGCTCCATGTCGAGGTCCTTGATTTCCCAGGCATACCCTGTGGCGCCGAGCTGCTCTAAATTCACACGTATCAGGGCGCCGGCCCGCACCTTGATCTCCCGGCCGTTGAATGCCTTGTCCACGATAACCGTCTCTGCGCCGCAGTCGTGAGAAGTGCAAAAGACGAGGGGGATAAGAAGGGATAGAACCATCGCTCCAAAGGAAATCAGGGGTTTGCCTCGGTTCTTTTTCACAAGTTCGACCACAATTGAACTCTACCGACGTCTGGGCCGCCCGGTTGCGCCCGAGACCCCGTTGATTTGATTTCCAGGCGGTAAGGGCGATGTGAGGCTTGGCTCCATCCTCACCCGAACGAGAATCCCGGAGTTCCGATGAGGCGTCGCTTGGTATATCGCAACGACCGTGCCGACATCGGAAAACCCTTGTTTTATGCCGTAATATAAAGGACTTACCTGGAATCACTTGGAATGGTTTTAGTGGGAAAAATGTGCGGAAATTATCACACACCGTCTACTTTAGTGGCATTAGTATCCCCCCCTCTTAGAAAGAGGATCCCCCCAATCTCCCCCTCTTAGATTAAGACGGTCCACCAACCCCCCCCTCTGAGATTAAGAGGGGGTCGGGGGGAGTTACGGCAGGGGAGCAAAGATTCATAACCCCTCCCGGCCTCCCCTTACCTTAAGGGGAGGGAAATCGTATCCATCATCACCTCAGCCGTTATCGGCACAGCCCCGAATCCGATAATAGCGCCGAGCATGATTCCCGCTTCCATCTAGCCCGGTTTGCCGCCATCGGGCCGATGTTACTTCAAAATGTGTCTTACTCCAAATGGCCATCTTCATATCCACTTGGAATGTTATTTGATGTATACACTTCAAACCTCACGTTGTAAAGCTGCCTCCAGCTATTGCCGTTGATGCCTATTGACATCATACAAATGAGGCATATATAATTAGCGTCAAAATAAGAGGTTGGTAATGCGCACAACTCTAAACATAAAAAATGAGTTCATTGAAGAAGTGATAAAAATTACGGGGGCCAAAAACAAATCCAAGGCCGTCAACAAAGCCTTGGAGCAGTTTGTCCGAGAAAGCCGGGTCAGGAAACTTCTCTCACTCAAGGGAAAGCTTCATCTGGAAGAGAACTGGGAAAAGCTGAGAGACATGGAACTGGATGAAAGATAACGTTCTGGTGGACACATCCATCTGGATTGAATTCTTCAATAAAGATCACTCGGTCACGGGGGATATGCTCGAACAGATTTTGCTGGAAGGAAGGGCACTGACGACCGGGATTGTGCTCACGGAGCTTCTCCGGGGAGCACGAGTGGAGCGCGAATTTGAGGCTATTAAAGAGACCTTGACCGCACTCTCTTTCGCAGAACCTTCATTGGCCACCTGGATTGAGGCGGGCAGGATTTCATTCTCCCTCCGTAGAAAAGGGATTACTATCCCAACCACTGATCTCATCATCGGAAGCCTGGCGCTTGAAAATCAATGGTCCGTTTTCACCCTAGACCCGCACTTTCAAAAAATACGCAATCTCAAAATCCTCGAGACTGAAAAGCCCAAAAGAAAGTGAACCCGCAAAAAAAAGAGGAAGCTGTAAAACCCAGTTCACCTGGGTCTACAGCTTCCTCCTTGTGTTTACATTCTTGCGAGAGACATAGGTTGGTCGACCCCCCCGCTCGCAAATTTGGCATTACTTCTTGAAAAACTTCCTTCTGCCGATCCCGGCCATACCGATCAGGCCCATGCCCAGAAGCAGCATGGTGGCCGGTTCAGGAATGGGGTAATTGCTTTCACCACCACTTTCACCAATGTGACTAACTTTACCAATATTAGCGTCCGTCCCCCATTCTAAATAATCTACAACTGCATAAGAGAAATCCACTAAATTTGTGTATAGATAGTGGGTATCAGCTCCTTCAACATCTCCTATCTTGATGAAGTAATACTCAGGAGAGCCGTCGAGTGGCAAGGCATACATTGTCGTCTCACCGTCTACTATGGTCCAGTTTGTAGGCGCTGCGGTATAAGTTACATTATAAGTATTGCCCAGCAGTCCCTGAACCCATTCTAACTCGCCAGCAGCACTGGAATTGGCAAGAGTGGTATGGGCATAAACCGTATCTTCTAATCCCACATCAGTCGCGCCGGAATTAATCGTATAAGCCAGAGCCGGGCCGCCAAATAAAAGCAGTGCACATAAAATAGTGATCGCCAAAATAAATTTCCTCATTTTTTTACCCCTTTCAGATGTCTATTCTTCCTAGTTTTTTAATGCTTCTTTTTCTCAACCTACACTTTTTCTTTGTTTTCTCCCTCCCTCACCTCCTTTTTTGAACTTTTTTGTCCAAACGGACATTTTCCAAAGGTTAAATCGTAAAACCGTTGGTTGGCTGCATTCAATCCTCTACACAGCGGCAAGCATGACACTCTTCATTACAGCACGGATTATGCCACAATAAAGATAGAGAAAAATAAGACGAAACAATATTTTTTTATACCTTATTTCAAGGGGTTAAAAGCCGATTTTTGTGTGGGTCCCGCAGCTTTTATTTCGATCAACGGAAAAGGCGGCGGTGTGTGAAGCTATTTACCACTTTTTTGGGTAGAATTTTTCCATAAAGTGGAATAAAATTACACACTCTACGGAGCAGAATAAAAGCCCTATTTCCTACGATCTCCCGCTCGTCGATCGACACCCTGAGAAACATACCGCGCTATTTTCATTTTTGCTTCCCCTATGACTTAAGCGGCTTGATCGCATTTTCCGGGCAGACCTGCGCGCAGACCGAACAGCCGATGCAAAGGTCCTTGTTGATCTCCACCTGCTCCCCTTCAAGATACATTGCCGGACACGCAAGGTACATTATGCAGTCGCGATGGTTTTTGCACAGGTCTTTGTCCACATAAAAAGGTCTGGCCTTGCGGGCCTTTCCGACAGACTTCGCGAAAAGCGGACAGATCTCCTCGGATATGACGACGGAGATTCCGTCATACTCCATGGATGCCCTGAGCGCCTCTATTGTCTTCTTGACATGGAAAGGTTTCACCACGTGCACATCCTCCACGCCGCAGGCCCTGACGACAGCCTCGATGGATACCTGCTTCCGGTTGATGTTCATCGCGTCCGGGTCGACGCCGGGATGGGGCTGGTGGCCCGTCATGGCAGTGGTGCCGTTGTCCATGATCACGAGCGTGAATTTGTGGTTGTTGTGGACCGCGTTGATGAGGCCCGTGATACCGGAGTGGAAAAAGGTGGAATCCCCGATGAAAGCCGCCACCTTCTGGTCGGTGGCTCTTGAAAACCCGCAGGCCGAGCTGACCGATGATCCCATGCAGATCGACATGTCGCCGATTGAAAGGGGCGGCATCGCACCAAGCGCGTAACACCCGATGTCCGTGGCATGAATCGCGTCCTCAGGGTAGACCTGCCCTACGGCATAGAAGGTGGCCCTGTGGGGACAGCCGGGACACAAGGTCGGCGGTCTGGGAGGAAGGTCCGGAAACCCGGAGATCTTCAGGAGTTCACGCCCTTTCCATTCCATGCCGCAAAATTGAGCCAAGGCCTCTCTCACCATCCGCGGATCATACTCGTAGAGCTGGGAAAGGCCGCCCACGCCCTTACCCATTATGACGACATCGATCTTCTCCTTCTGGGCGATGGCTCGAAGTTCCGTCTCGATTACGGGTTCCAGCTCCTCGACCACCAGAACGCTCCTGCAGTTCCGTAAAAATCGGACACACAGCTGCTTCGGCATGGGATAAGAGAAGCCCAGTTTGAGAACGCTGGTCCGGTCTTCAATTCCAAGGTCGGCGATCGCGTCCTTCACATAATTGAAGCTGACCCCGTTTGCCGCGATCCCCAGCTCCCCATTCCCGATGATCTCGTTAAAGGGGGACTTTTCGGCCATATGACAGGCCCTTTCCTTTTTCTCGAGGAGTTCCCTGTGAAGTTTCCTTGACACGGCTGGCACGCAGACATAGTGGGACGGATCCTTTTTGAACACGGATTTCAATTGCCTCGGCCTCATTGTCCCCAGGGTCACCGGTCCCCTGATGTGGGCCAGCCTTGTCGTCGTTCTCAAAATCACGGGCAGTCCCAATTCTTCAGAGATGTCGAAGGCGGCAACCGTCCAGTCTTTCATCTCCTGGGTGTTTGTCGGCTCCAGCATCGGGAGGGATGATATCCTGGAGTAAATTCGATTGTCCTGTTCGTTCTGACTGGAAAAGAGGGACGGATCATCCGCGTTCACAATGACCATCCCGCCCTTGACACCCGTGTACGCCAGCGTCATCATAGGATCGGCCGCCACATTCATCCCCACATGCTTCATGGTCACCATGGTGCGCAGACCTGCAATGGCCGCTCCGGCCGCCACTTCCAGCGCGACCTTTTCATTGGCGGAATATTCGAAATAGAGATCCGACTCCCGGCTGATTGTAAAAAACTGCTCCGGGATTTCTGAAGAGGGCGTACCCGGATAACAGGTCGCAAAGGCCAGACCGGCTTCCAGTGCGCCCCTGGCGATCGCCTCGTTTCCCAGCAGAAGCATCTTCTCACCCGGGGAATTGATTAGCAGCTTGTGCATGTTCATCTCCTTATTCTATCATGGCATTTTAGGAAACGACCCCGTGCCTTTGCGCGGGGGTTATATAAAATAGCAGAGACATCCTAACATTTCGCCCCGCCTCTCCGCAATACTATGGAACTGCGACGAGTATCACGGCTTTCTTTTTCGTAGAAAAGACCAGCCCACCAGAGGCGGGCAAGCCTGGGAGCCCAGGCCGCACCGGGCTGCCGCAGAACGAGAAAAAGAGGGACATGAGGGTCTCTGTTTTTACAAACTCTGCTATGCCCGCATGCACTGAGCGACGATTTCTGTGATATCCATGATTTTGATATTCCCTCTCTCCCCTTTAGGGATGGCCTTGGCCCCCTTGCGCAACTGATCCTTGCAGGCGGCACAGCCCGACACAATGATCTCCGCCCCCACAGCCAGGGCATCACGCACTCGCTCCTGCGCCATGGCCACAGCCAGTTCAGGCTCCATCGCAGAAACACCCCCTCCACCA
>JAFGDM010000300.1 GCA_016932115.1 Deltaproteobacteria bacterium
AAATTCCTCACTGCTGCCTCCCGTAGGAGTCTGGCCCGTGTTTCAGTGCCAGTGTGGCTGATCATCCTCTCAGACCAGCTACCCATCAGAGCCTTGGTAGGCCGTTACCCTACCAACAAGCTAATGGGACGCGAGCCCATCCCTCGACGGCAACTTCCATGGAGAGGTCACCTTTGATCCGAAGAACCACAGCTCTTCGGATAGTATCCGGTATTAGCAACGCTTTCGCGAAGTTATTCCAGATCAAGGGGTAGGTTACCCACGCGTTACTCACCCGTGCGCCACTTTACTCACATCCCGAAGGACGCTTTCTCGTTCGACTTGCATGTGTTATGCACGCCGCCAGCGTTCATTCTGAGCCAGGATCAAACTCTCCAGTTAAATCCTGGGACCATTATGAATGATCCGTTATTTTTGTTACAGGGACCTACACGGTATCACTATTTAGTTTTCAAAGAGCAAACCTTAGCCCAAAACTTAAAGTCATTGAACCGTTTTGTCAAGTTTTTTTAGTTCAATCCCTCAAGCAGACGCACAGGTTAAACCATATTCAGAAACCATGTCAAGAAAATTCTTACTATTTTTTAAAAAAAATTTAGGGCCTTCTGTAAAAAAATTCTTTAATTTTATCAACAACATAGCTAATCTGACCCTCAGTTAGCTCGGGAAAAATCGGCAAAGCCAAACTTTTTTTCGCTGCATCTACAGAAATTGGAAAGTCTTCTTCGCGGTACCCGTAATGACGAAAACACTCCTGAATGTGCAATGGGATAGGATAGTATACCTCAGATCCTACACCCTTTGATTTCAGAAATTCTCTGAGTTCGTTTCTCCCCTTTTTAACCATCACAACGAACTGATTATAGATATGCCTCTTACCCTTTTCTAGGGGCATTATGAGCTCCTCTACACCGCCCTTCTTAAAAAGACTTCTATAGAGAGCGGCGTTTTCCTGTCTCCCGGAGATCCATTCATCCAGGTGCGTCAATTTGACCGTCAAAATAGCCGCCTGAAGGGTGTCGAGTCGAAAATTCCCGCCAATCACTCTATGGTAATATTTAGGTTTCGCACCATGTCCCCGCATCATATAGAGCTGATCATAGATCTCTTGAGAGTTGGTAATCACCATACCGCCGTCACCAAAAGCTCCGAGATTCTTGGAAGGGAAAAAGGAGAAACATCCATAGTTCCCCATGGAACCGGCTCTCTTTACCGTACCGTCTCTAAAAGCATATTCCGAACCGATAGCCTGCGCCGCATCCTCGATGACTTCCAAACGGTGTTCGCTTGCCGTTTTAAGAATCGGCTCCATATCGGCGCATTGGCCGAAGAGATGGATCGGCACGATTGCCTTGACTTTTGCTATCTGTTTCTCGCCCATCGCAGCCAGGGTTGTCTTGAGTTTGACCGGATCCATGTTAAAGGTATCCGCTTCAATATCGATGAAAACAGGTACGCCCCCCACCCTGGATATACAGCCGACTGTGGCGAAGAAGGTGTAGGGGGTTGTGATCACGAAATCTCCCGGCTTGACCCCTGATGTCATCAGCGAAATGAGAAGAGCATCCGTTCCTGAGGACACCCCCACGGCAAAACGGCAATGACAGTATGTAGCTACCTTTTCTTCCAGCTCCTTGACCTTGGGTCCGAGGATGAACTGCTGGGAGTTGTAGACCTCCTCTGTGGCCGCCATAATAGACGGTTTGATGGACTCATACTGTTTCTTCAGATCCAGTAACGGCACTTCCATCGTTTCGTTCCTCTTTTCTCACTGACCACATCCGTGAAGATCATAAATATCATAATCCGGTTTTCATCCGGGAAAAAATGCTCCAAGTCTGAATCAACTGGAGCGCGCTCCTGACCTGGTTGTCCCTTTCGATCATTGCCTTCACCCTTTTTTCGATTTCCCTCTCCTCACCCGTCTTCTCATTTTCCGTCGCATGCTCTTGCTGATTTTCCATGTGTCCTTTTAGGTCCTTCTCCCTGAGAATGTCGGAATCCTCTTTGTTCGCCTCTGGAGGAGGTATGAATTTGAGCTCAATGTCCGGAGAAATCCCGCTTGCCTGAATCGACCTTCCATTAGGTGTGTAGTACACGGCGGTCGTAAGCCGGAGCCCTGAGCCGTCGCTGAGGGGGATAATCGTCTGGACCGAGCCTTTGCCGAAGGTTTTGGTTCCTAGGATGATAGCTCTCTTATTGTCCTGCAATGCACCGGCTACAATTTCCGCCGCACTGGCGCTTCCACCGTTGACCAAAGCAATGACCGGATAGTCTCTTTCAACTTCCTCTTTGTGCGCTGTGGCATGCAAGTCCTGTGAGGAGTCTCTGCCCTTCGTGCTAACGATGACTCCGGAATTCAAAAAAAGATCGGAAACTTCGATAGCCTGAGACAAGAGACCTCCCGGATTGTTTCTCAGGTCCAAAATCAGTCCTTTGAGCTTTCCTTCTGCCTCGATCGCCTGGAGATAATCAGCAAGATCATTCGCTGTTTTGCTCTGGAAATTTGTGATGCGAACATACGCGATTTCAGGGGCTAGAAGATAGGTTCGCACACTTTTCATGGGAATCAAATCCCTCGTCAAAGTAATTTCCATGGGTTTGTCCGTTGATTCTCGCATGATGGTCAGGTTGACTTTGGTTCCCCTTTCTCCTCGAATGCTTTTGACCGCCTCCGGCAGCGTCATATCGGCCGTTGGCTTCCCATTTATTTTGATGATTCTGTCTCCTGCCTGAACGCCCGCCTTGTAAGCAGGAGTGCCTTCAATCGGAGAAACCACAGTCAGCAAATTATCCCGAACCGTGATCTCGATGCCCACACCGGAAAAGCTCCCCTTGGTTTCCATGAGCAGGTCCTGATGCTCCTCCTTGCTTAGGAATGAGGAATGAGGGTCCAGACTCTGAACCATTCCCTTAATCGCGCCGTGAATAAGCTTTTGCGCATCTTGTGGCTCTACGTAGCTTTTTTCAATCTTGCGAATCGCTTCTGTAAGAAGTTCAATATTCTTATAGACCTCTCCTGTTCCTGCCTTGACGATCCGGGAGTTTCCATTAAAAAAAAGGAATATACTCACCATAAGCGACAAAAGGATCAGTTGAAAAAATATTTTCTTATTCGTCGGCCTCATGATTTCGCTCCTGTTCCCTTTAACCTGATCTCGCTTATGATACCTCACACGTTTCAGCATGGTCAATGAACTTTTAGCCACTTCAAAGGATCCATATTGCCGGCCTTCATCCTAATTTCGAAATAGAGTCTCGGCATCTCGGGAGAACCCGTTTCCGCCAAAAATCCGATCACGTCTCCTGCCTTGACCATTTCACCGTTTGTTCGTATTCTTTTCCCCAACTGAGCGGAAACCGTAAAATAGCGTGAGCCATGGTTAATCAGGATAACTTGACCATACCCTTTGAGAGCTCCGGAAAAATCGACTCTTCCCGGAAACACAGCCTTCACCTCAGTACCGTAAGGAGCTTCGATAAGAATGCCTTTCGGGCCGTTCCGGCCCGGACCCCTGCTGACTTTCCCATTTAAGGGAAGGGGCAGCTTTCCTCGCGATTCCTCAAATCCGGCCGCAGTGAAAAAAGGGTTTTCTTCGCTTTCCTTCTCCAGGCTGAGCAATGTTGTTTTGAGGTTTTCTGCGGCCAGCTCCAATTCTTCAACGGCTGTCTTGTAGAACTCTTTTTCTTTGTGAATTTTCACCAGCAGTACAACCCGTCGGTCGATATCCTCTTTCATCGCGGCCATACGGCTGGTCTCTTTTTTCTCGAGTTCCTCCAGAACTGCCAGTTTTTCCTGAACCCCTACAATCTCCCGGCGGTATTCCCCTTGCAGCTCTGCCAAGGTGCGCATCAGCGCTAAATCATCCTTCATGATCACCGTAAGATATTTGATCCTCCTCCTTAAAGAATCAAGGCCTCTTGCCGTCGTCAAGATTCTTGCGTATCCTCTTTTCGCATATCGATAAAATGACTCAAGGCGGCGGCCCAAACGAGCTTCCACATCTCTCAAAGCGTTTTCAAGCCCTGTCAACCTGCTTTCTGCCTCAACCAGTTCTTTTTTGATTTTGGCCGCGCTTTCTTCAATAACCTGAAGATTTCTTTGTTTCTCTTCAATCTCTTTTTCCAGGGCTGTGAGACGTTCCAGGAAATCCTTCTCTTTTTCTCTAAACTTTACAAACTGTTCCTTTTCCCGTAACAGATCTTCCTCGATCCGAACAATCTGATCTCTGTCATCCGACAATTCCGTCCGTCCGACTGCAAAGCCCGGCTGTAAAAGACCAAACAGAGCAAGGCTGTAGAGAAAAATGATGATAAGCCTTTTCAACTGTGAGTCCCGCAAAAAGGTGTTTCTCTCAGAACTTGAAGAATCGTCCTATGGCCACAAAACTCCCGAGCAAACCAAGCGTCAACCCCAAAAAAACGACGAGAACATACTGGCCGGCATTCAGAAAAGTAACGTCCATTACCGGCAACCCAAAAAGCTGAATCGTTCTGACCCTGAACATGGAATAGGAGAAAAAAAGAACCGATAAGGCAATCAAAGCACCAAAAATACCTTGTATAGCCCCTTCAAGGAGAAAAGGAATTTTTACAAACCAATCCGTCGCTCCAACAAGCTTGCAGATCTCGATTTCCTCCCGCCGCGCGTAAATGGCCAACTTGATGGTGTTTGTGACAATAAACAATACGGCCAAACAAAGAAGACCCCCTACAATAAGTCCCAGGATTCTGCTGAAATATATGAAACCTTCGATCCGCTCGAGCCATTGCTCGCTGTATTGAACCTCATCAACCCCTTTTACCTTTTCCAAAGACTTTTTAATGTTCTTCAATTCTTCGCGACTCAATTCTCTATTCCGAAAAATCACCTCATAGGATGCAGGTAGAGGGTTTTTGGTCAAGCCTTCCAGGAGTCCGACCTGGGAGCCAAGGGTTTCCGCCAAATCCTTTAACGCTTTCTCTTTAGAAATGAAAGCTTTGATCTCAGCTCCATCCACCCTTTCAATAGCCTTTGCAATTTCATCCTTTTCTTGTGCATCCGTCCCGTTTTCCAGATAAACGGACAGGGACAAGGACTTCTCCCAACTCTTAGCCCAGTTGTTAAAATTAGCAGAAATCAGGACGAAGGCGGCGAAAAGAAGGAGCGAAATGGAAATGGTTCCGGTGCTGATGAAATAGATCAGTCGATTCCCCAGAATGCTTTCAAAAGCATGTTTAAAGTAATATAGCCAAAGCCTCATCTTCCCCATACTTTTCTATTCGTGAATCATGCCGTTTTGCAGGAAAAGGACCCTTTGATCGGTATTTCTGAGAAGTTCTTTGTTATGGGTCGCAACAACCACTGTTGTGCCCCGAAGGTTAATACTCCGGAAAAGAATCATGATGTCCCTGGTGATTTCCGGATCAAGGTTGCCTGTAGGTTCATCGGCAAGCAAAATGAGAGGATCATTAACCATAGCCCTTGCAATCGCCACCCTCTGCTGCTCTCCACCCGAAAGCTCCAGAGGATAGGCATGTTCTTTGGCTGTAAGCCCCACCGCTCTGAGAAGCTGATGAGTTTTTTTCCTCGTCGTCGTCCATTTCTCTCCTCCAACCTCAGAAGCAAGGGCCACATTCTGAAGCACGGTCCTGCGGTGCAGAAGTTTGAAATCCTGAAAAACAAACCCTATTTGCCTCCTCAAAAAATCCAGCCTTGACCCCCCGACGCGTCCGAGGTTTATGCCGTTGATAAGAATCTGCCCCTCCGTCGGTTTTTCCGCTCCGAACATAAGCCTGAGGAGGGTTGTTTTTCCTGCGCCGCTCGGCCCGGTCACGAATACAAATTCACCCTTGCGAATCCTGATGGTCGCATCTTTAAGCGCCGCGATGACACCGAAATACTTGGAGACTCGGAAAAGCTGGATCATAGACGATGTCCGTTGTCAACCGCATCACATTTTAACTTTTTCGGTAACAATTTTTTGAACAATCGCCAACATCAGGCATAGGGGTGTCGGTCAATATGTCCCCAAAGCGCGTTCTAGGCGAGCTTTTGCAAGGTTATGATCATAAAGGGCCCGGTAATAGCTTAATCTTCCCTGAGCAAGTAGTGTCTGAGCGTCTAGCAAATCCGTGATGGTGCTTACTTGTGCCTTGTATCTTTCCTCGTTGACTCGCAGATTCTCTTCGCCCTGTCTCACCGCCTTCTGCGTTGTGGGAATGTTTTTCTCCGCCGTTTCGAGACCCAAAATGGCGTCTTGAACCTCCAGACGAATTGCGTCCTCGAGATCGGACTTCATCTGCACAAGCTGTTTCATCACGCTCTCCTGCTCCCTTCCGGCGTAATAGGTCTTCCCCCACTCCCAGAAGGTCCATGACAAAACCGCCAGGGCTTCCCACCGATTGGCGTCGTGAAAAGGGCTGCCGGACACAGAAAGATCTTCCCCCTCCTTGATATACTCGTACTTTAAAGTCACTTCAGGGTAGTATCTGCTTTTTGCCAACTTGATGCGCTGGTCGGCTTGGAGAATATTGACATCAAGGATTTTGATTTCAGGCCGATCGCAAAACGCATTTTCCACGTAGTCTTCATAGTCGCCTTCCACGGGGCTGTAGGTAAGAATATCCTCAAGCGAGACAGGCGCATGGATCGGCCGTGCAAGGGCCTTATTAAACTGCGCCCGTGTAATCATAGCCGAGTTATCGGATCTAATAAGCGCTTGTTCGGCGTTTGCCAGTTCAACCTCCGCTTTTAACACGTCGTTGATTGGGATCATTCCTACGTCGAAAAAACTTCGCGCCACCTTCACGGTCCAGGTTCTCGATTCGACGTCTTTTCGGGCTACTTCCACAGCTTTGTCCGCGGCAAGAACATTAAAGTATGCCTCCTTCACACGCAAAACAAGATCCATCTTTTCGAGTTCGAATTCGAGTTCGGATTGGTCGATGCCCAGTTCTGCCAGTCTGTACTGACTGATAATCGCAAAACCCGAAAAAACAGGCTGTCTCACAATACCCGACCAGCTATAATTGTTCCTACTGCTCATCACAATGTCGTTATTCTGTAAAAATGTCGATCTGAGTGTTCTCGCTTCGCTCAAGCGATTGTAACTGTAAGTAACGCCGAATTTTGGGAAAAAATCCGCCCTCGCCTGTTTCTTGGCGAATTCAGCCTGATCGACTCTTTCCTGTCGTGCCCTGAGTTTGTAACTATTAGCAACAGCCTCGGAAACAACTCTCTCAAGCACCTCCAACTTCCCGGAGCTCTCTGCAGCGGCAAGAATCTGAGGAAAGAGCAATACGACGAAGAAAAAGAGTCTGAAGAGTTTAAGGATAATCCGCGATTTCATCCGAATCCCTCCCTTTGTCCCGGTATCTTTTTACCCTTTTGATTTCCCCCTCAACCGCTACCTCATTGAACCTTTTTTGTCAATCTCCTGAACCTGTGCTAAAGGCCTTGACATTTTTACCAAACATCCATAGAATTCTGAGCTAGAATAAAGCCCTCTCTCAAAAGCTCTCTCATCAGTAACAATTTAGCTGTTTGAAAAATCGCAAGCATCAGGCATGGGGCCCCCCGCTTCAGCATCTAAAACAGCTAAATTGTTACTCTCATCAACGTGTTAAACGGTAGAGATTTTTTCCGAAGGGCGTTTCAGGAACAGGCACGTTTCTTTTCTAATGACCCGCGGTGACGCGTTGAACCAAGGGTATGAGTTTTTATGAAGTTATCCACCCGGGGACGTTACGGAACACGGCTGATGATCGAGCTGAGCAGGCATTACGGAAGTGGGCCGCTCAGCACGTCCCAAATCTCCAAGAACCAGAATATCCCCATTAAATATTTGGAGCAGCTTGTGATTCCTCTCAAAAAAGCTAAGCTGATAAAAAGTGTTCGAGGACCAAGGGGTGGGCATATGCTTGCTCGGGCGCCGGAAAAAATTAGTGTATGGGAACTTCTCGATGTTCTTGAATCGAAATTTACTTTTGCTGACTGTCTTAAAAACCCCAGTATCTGCGAAAATGTATCGACCTGCCCTGTAAGGCCGGTCTGGGGAAAAGCCTTGAACCTCATGATGAAACACTTCAGGGAGACATCTTTGAAAGACGTTTCCAGAACGGAAGAAAGCCATCGGCCCTAGAAGTTTCTCCGCCTTTATCAATCGGGGAGTTAGGCTAATCCATGAAAATTACTGATGGTCTCTATGCTTTTCTTTGGTCGGACCAAAGAGAAAATAACGCTAATGCCTATTTGATTAAAGGAAAGCAAAACATTCTTATAGACCCCGGACATAACCATCTTTTCCCTTACCTAGCAAGCCGACTCGCGAGCCTCTCTTTGCGACCTGATGATATCGACCTTGTTCTCATCACTCACGCTCATCCGGATCACATGGAAAGCGCCCGCCGTTTTTATCGTCTTCCCGCTCTGATCGCAATTCAAAAAACCGAAATGGATTTTATTCGGAGCCTTGGTCCATCCTATGACTATGGCCCGGCGACGGAAGCGCCGGATTTTCAGCCTGACTTCCTGCTGCGGGAAGGGGAGCTGCACCTTGAAGAGATGATATTCCAGGTTCTGCACACGCCGGGTCATTCCCCCGGATCCCTCTGCCTTTACTGGCCTCTAAAAAAGGCACTCTTCTCCGGTGATGTCATTTTTCATCAAGGTCTCGGAAGGACCGACCTTCCGGGAGGAAATGCAGAAGCACTCAAGACAACCATTCGTAGGCTCTCTCAGCTTGATGTGGAGTATCTGCTTCCCGGGCATGGGGGATGGGTTTCAGGCAGGCAGCAGGTCAAAGACAATTTTGAGAATGTCGAAACCGAATGGTTTGGATATCTGTGACGAGGAAGCACGTCATAGGGCTCACGGTGAAAGGCGATCCTTCCATAACTATCCTCTTTGCTCTCTTTGCACCGTCTCGCTTGGACCGTGCATCCGCTGTCGACTGATCGAGAGGAACTTCTGCACGGAAATATGAAAAAGACAGCGACTCATGCGTCCCCTTCGGTCGATTTTGATCTCCGCCAGTTGCAAATTTTTCAGAAGGTGGTTGAGCTTGGCAGCTTCTCAAAGGCCGGCGAAGCAGTGCATCTTGCCCAAGCTTCCGTAAGTGAGCGAATCGCGAATCTTGAGGACGCTGTGGGAGCAAGATTATTGGATAGACTCGGAAGGCAGGTGTCTCCTACAAAGCTGGGCGAGCTTCTTTACAAGCATTCCCTTACCCTTCTCGAAATGAAACGCCATGCCTCTCTGGAAATAGAAGCTTTTCTCGGCATCACGAAAGGCACGATTAATCTGGGTTGCAGTACCATACCCGGTGAATACATCCTTCCGAATCTTATCGGCCGTTTTAGAAGAGAGCATCCTTCGATCACGGTTTCCCTCACGATCGGTAATTCTCGAAAAATCGAGGCTTGGGTATTGGAAGGCAGATATGAGCTCGGGATAATCGGATCAAAAAGCTCAAGCAAAACACTCATCAGCCATGAACTTTGGAGGGATGAATTGGTAGTTGCCGTTTCGGCGTCTCACCCATGGGCCGGCAGAAAAACGGTCTCCCATAAAGAACTCTCGGAAGCGCCTTACATATCAAGGGAAGCTGGTTCCGGGACTCTTCAAACAACCGAAAACTACCTGCGGTCCCGCGGAATAGAAGGAACTGAATCTTTCCATATCGTGGCTCGCTTCGGAACATCCACTGCGGTAAAGGAAGGAATCAAAGCCGGGCTTGGATTCTCTATCATCTCCTACTTCGCTCTAGATACGGAAATCAAAACCGGGATCCTCACCCCTCTCAGAGTGAAAGATCTTGTGATGTTTCGCCGATTCTATCTTATCAAAGACAGGAGAAGGACCGCCTCCCCTTTGTGCAAAGCTTTCGCCGAATTTCTCCTGGCCTCCTCAAACATCCCCGAAGTCCCTAAACTTATCCGGTGATCTTATTGGATCGACCATTCCCATTGCTGAAGTTTCCTGTTCAAATTTTTTGAAATCGCTTTTCCCTTCGCCAAATTAAAGGATTATAGGAATTTCCTGTTTGAAATAAAGGCTACCTTGAGGTAACGTGAAAATGTACTGTGTGCTCAAATGGAGGCAGGAAAATGGTGGAACTCAAGAATCTCCGTCTTACGGAGACCGTCGCAGGCTCGGGTTGAGCATCCAAATTGGCTCCAGGGGACCTGGACAAAGCACTTTGCGGGCTCCAATTGCCGACTGACCCGAATCTTCTTGTGGGTCTCGAGCGAGCGGACGATGCGGGTGTTTACAAGGTGTCGGATGATCTTGCCCTCGTCCAAACGGTGGATTTCTTCACTCCGATCGTGGATGATCCGTTCTGGTTCGGACAGATCGCCGCAGCTAATGCGTTTAGCGATGTGTACGCCATGGGAGGAGTTCCTAAAACGGCTATGAACCTGGTGGCTTTCCCCATAAAGCAAATGGATATATCCGTGCTCCGCCGGATCATTCAGGGTGGGATCGAGAAAATGCGGGAGGCAGGAGTCGTCTTGGTAGGAGGACACAGCGTGGAGGATACCGAGCTCAAGTACGGCCTCTCGGTAACCGGTTTCATCCACCCGGATCACGTGCTCACCAAAAAGAACATCAGGAGGCGTGATAAACTAATCCTGACGAAGCCGCTCGGAACCGGCATTATCAACACTGCTATCAAGGGTGGGCTCGCCTCTCCCGAGATCATTGAGACGGTTACTCGTCTTATGGCCACTTTGAACAGGGACGCAGCAGAAACGAGTGGAACCTTTCCCGTCCATGCGTGTACGGATATAACAGGCTTCGGATTCCTGGGGCATCTGGCCGAGATGGTTCTTGATTCAGGATGCGGTCTACGTATTCATACAGACCAGATCCCAATTCTTCCTGAAACCTTCACCTATGCAGGAATGGGACTCGTTCCTGCGGGAGCGCACCGAAACAGAGAGTTTCGACTGCCGATGATAAAATGGGCTACTCCTGCAGATCCGATCATGGAAGATATTCTTTTCGACCCCCAGACATCGGGAGGATTGCTGATATGCGTCGCGCCGGAGAGAGCGACGGACCTGCTCAGCGCCCTCAAAGCAAAGGGGATCCATGACGCCGCCATTGTGGGCGAAGTGACCGGCGAACCAAAAGAAAGAATTTTACTCGACTAGGAGTCTCATCAGCAAACGCCGAGTCCTCAGAGAACACTCCGAAAAGCTGGTAAGAAATCCCGAATGAGTGCTTTTCTTGGCGGAGAATTGGATTGCCGGAAGGCGGGCCTCCAAGAACAGCGCCTTACTCGGAAATCTTCTTCTTAAGTAACAAGTTAGCTGTTTGAAAAATCGCAAGCGTCAGGCATGGGGGTCTCTCTTAAAACTGAAAAACGAAGAGTATTCGGGGTGGAGCACGAAAATACCAGAGGTGGCAAAGGCGGGCGGCGAGGCTTCACGGTGACTTCAAGGATCGACCTCTTTGGGCGATACCCCGGACGACCTCCGCCCGCCTCACCCTTTGCCCAAAGCTAGAATAGCGATGTGGCTTCTTCGTTTTGCAGTTTTAAGAGAGATCCCCGTGCTCAGGGCCGCC
>JAFGDM010000301.1 GCA_016932115.1 Deltaproteobacteria bacterium
GGTGTTTTAATGCTCCACCCCGAATACTCTTCGTTTTGCAGTTTTAAGAGGGACCCCCATGCCTGATGCTTGCGATTTTTCAAACAGTTAAATTGTTACGTTTTCGCGCTTTGGGCAACGAGCTAGATCAGTCTTTCGATCTCCTTTTTCCTTTCCTCCAGACGCTTTGCGGACACGGGGAAGGGTGTTTTAAGCTCCTGGGCGAATACAGAGACTTTTAACTCTTCGATCATCCACCTGAAAGCGTTGAGAGCTTCCCGTTTTGCGACGCTCGTATGGGGAGAAACGTTCTCGGTTTGCTGTTGCAACCAGGCCGCGTATTCCTCGATCTGTTTGCTCTTCGTGCGGTGCTTTCCCACATTGTTTGTTCCCCTTTGAAGCCTGATATTCATGGCTTTCAGATAGCGGGGAAGATGGGACAGTCGTTCTGAGTCATAGAGGTCAAGAAAGTTCCGAGGAAGAAGCGCTTCGAACTCACGGCGCATATCCAAACAAAGAGCCGCCTCCGGATTCGTCGAGCTTTCCATGGCATCCATAGCTCTTTGCAGTTGCCCGCAGGTTTCAATGATGGTTTGCACCTGATTTTTCAGGGAGAGCCCTTTTTCCATTATCTTGGCTCGTGCGCTCTCGGCGTAATCCTTCATTTCTGAAGCGCTTCGTAAGTCCTTCTCAAAAAATTGAGCCAAGAGGCGCTCAAAGATTTTTTCCTCCAGTGCGACGGCGCCGCCGAAATACCCTGCGCTGATCGCTGCTTCTTTAGGTAGCGCAAGATTTCTTCTCAGATATTTCAAGTCTTTTGCTAAATGTCGTTCCAGAAGCCGTCGCACGCCCTTGCGGTGGGAGATTAGCGCTTCTTCCCGGTTCCGGAAAAGGTGAAGACCGACGCCCTCTTCGGATTCTTTCAATGCGAGATAGGCAACGGGGTGCTCTCCATTGTTTATGATCAGCGGGATTTCACCGAACTCACCGGATTCCCATGTTGTGAGCCCTTTTTTCTCCCACTTCTCCTTCCATGCATTCCAGGCTGTGCCTGATTCTGCTGCTTCTTTTTGCGCTGTCAAACGGCGCAGGAGGTGGATGTCCTTTCCGGATTCCAGTTCTTTTCCTGTGTGATCCACCACCGTGATTCGAACCTTTAAATGTTCGGGCACATCCACACCTTCCCAGACCGAGGCGGGGATGTCCACGCCGTATCGCTTGTAGAGAAAAGCGGAGAGCGTTGAAATCAGGGACAGCTCCTTTTTGGCCACGCCTTGAAGAAACTCATCCACGGTGCGGGAAACCGGAACAAGCTGCTTCCTATAGGTCTTGGGTAGACCTTTGATCAGAGCCGTCACCTTTTCTTTTAAGAGGCCGGGAACACCCCAGCTCAGACGCTCCGGGGTAATTCCGGATATCAGAGTCAAAGGGATTTTGAGGGTCAAACCATCCTGATCTTTCCCGGGGGCGAAGGAATACTCGCAGGGGCAAGTAATGTCATTCACCTTAAACCTGTCCGGGTATTGGGCCAGTTCCGCATCATCAGGACGGTAAAACATCAGATCCTCTTCCTTGAGGTTGAGGAATCCGTCGCCTCCTTTGTCTTTGATGGTTTTCTTCAGAGCCGATACGTCACTCACACCTTCCAGGCGTTTGGAGTAGAAATCAGCGATTTCAAAATCGCCGATCAGTATGTCCCGGCGCCTGAGCTTGTCTTCCATGGCGGAGATTCTTGATGCAATTTCTAGATTGCGCACGAGAAAAGGCGGGGGATTTTCCATGTCTCCCTCAACCAGCGCCGACTGCACGAAGATCCTGTGTGATTCTTTTGGATCAATGGTTTTAAAAGGAACAAGTCTTTTCGAAACGATGGGAAGACCGAAAAGACTGACCTGTTCAAAGGCCCTAACCTCTCCCCGGTGTCTGTCCCAGTGCGGGTCTGTATAGGTGGAGCGCAAGAGGGTGCCCCCCAGGGACTCAAGCCATTCAGGATTGATCCTGGCCGCGGTTCTTGCAAAAAGACGCGAGGTTTTGACGATCTCGGCTGCGACGATCCATGGCGGGGCTTTTTTGAAAAGGGTGGAACCGGGGAAAAGCATGACTTCCCGTCCTCGGGCCGCGAGATAGACATTTTTCTCTTTCCTCAACGCGATGTTGGAAAGAAACCCGCTTAATACCGACCGATGAATGCGATCGTAGAGAACGCCGACTTCCTGTTTCTTGAGGGCGATCCTTTGCTCCCTCAAGATGGCCGTGATCTGGTCGTGCGTATGAATCCACTCTCTCATTCTTGAATAGGAGAGGAAGTGCTCTGTGCAGAATTTGCGCATCCTGTTCTGAGTCTTCAAGCTTTCCCACTCGCGGTTGTAACGATTCCATATCTTTAGCATGGTCAGGAAGTCCGAATCAGGATCTTTGAAAGGGCCGTGCATTTGATCGGCCTGAAGGGCTTTATCAGCCGGCCTTTCCCTCGGGTCCCTGATGCTCAGGGCTGCGGCAATCACTGAAGTTTCTTCAAGACAGTCCTCCCTGCCTGCCTCGATCACCATTCGGGAGATTCTCGGGTCCAGGGGCATCTTTGCCATGAGCTTGCCGTTGGAGGTGAGTTCATAGTCTTGTCCTTTTCTCGTCACTGCACCCAGCTCCAAGAGCACATCAAAACCGTCTTTGATGCTTCTGTCTCCGGGAGGGTCCAGGAAAGGGAAAAGCTTCAGACTTCCTAATCGCAAAAAGAGCATACGGAGGATGACTTCCGCAAGGTTCGAGCGCCGGATTTCCGGAGGGGTGAAGAGCGGCCTGGATTCGTAGTCCTTTTCCGAGTAAAGCCTCACGCAAACGCCTTGCTGAACTCGTCCGCAGCGGCCTTTCCTCTGGTCGGCGCTGCTTCGTGATATAGGGCCGATGGCGAGGCTTGTCGTGCGGGTCTTCGGCAGGTAACGGGGGATTCGCGCAAGACCCGTATCAATAACATACCTGATTCCGGGAATGGTTAGGGATGTCTCAGCCACATTGGTGGCTACAATGATTTTTTCATTTTTTAAGGAGTAGACCCGCGCCTGATCGGAAGCCGGAAGCCTGGCAAAAAGAGGGAGCACTTCAACGTTACGATACCGGCGACCCTTGAGACGATCACAGGTTTCGAGAATATCCTCCTCTGTCGGCATGAAGATGAGGATGTCCCCGACGCGACCTTTGAGCCGAAGAGAATCGACGGCCCGGATCGCCATGTCCACATAGGTTATTTCACCTTGCTCTTCCAAGACAGGGTCGATAGGGTGGTACTCCACATCAATCGGGTACGAACGGCCCGTAACCGTTACCACAGGCGCACCACCGAAGAATGTGGAAAATTTATCAGTATCCAGGGTTGCGGAAGCGATGATCACCTTGAGCTCAGGCCTTTTTGGAAGAAGGGTTTTCAGAATGCCGAGAATGAAATCGATATTGAGGGTTCGTTCGTGAGCTTCGTCGATGATGATGGTGTCATATTCATAAAGCATAGGCTCCGCCTGGGTTTCCGCAAGGAGCATGCCGTCGGTCATGATTTTGATGAAAGCCTTCGGGCCGGTCCTGTCCCTGAATCGGATCTTGAAGCCCACGGACCCACCGATCTCCTCTCCCAGTTCCTGAGCGATGCGATGGGCGATAGTGACCGCTGCGATTCTTCGAGGCTGAGTGCATCCGATCTTCCCCGCGATGCCCCTTCCCGCATCCAGGCACATTTTGGGGATCTGGGTGCTTTTGCCGCAACCTGTCTCCCCTGAAACAATGACCACCGGGTTTTCCTTGATGAGCCGGATGATTTCCTTTGCTTTGGAGGTGATGGGCAGTTCGCGAGCCAGCGTGACGGGAGGCTTGCTGTTTAAGCGCTCTTGCCTTTCCCGAACCGATTTTTCTATTTTTTTCAGTAGGGCTTCAATGCCTTCTTCATGTCCGTGGGGCTTTTTCCGAATGCTTCCGAGCCGTAGCGAGGTTCTGTGCATGTCACGGATCATCATGAAGGGAAGAAGAGAGCGGATCCTTGACAGGGGATCCTGCGAGAGGATCTCGCGTGGTGATGAGGAGTCTGATGCCGATTTTGTTCTATCGGATTTGGTAGGTCCTGTGGCCATCACAAATTGAATGGGGCCCCATGATGTGTATGGAGAGAAAACCTCCACGCATTGAAACTTCGGGACGTCATTTGAGGGTAAGGGTAAGGCGGATGTCGGATTCGCCGTCCTCGGGGCGAAGCACGACATAGTCACGGCCGATTTCCTTGACGATCATGCCCTCAATGGATTGGCCGGCCGTCACTTTGATGCCGTTTATTAACGCAAATGAACCGGCGCCGTTGCTCGCCCACACTATGGCATCTATTATCAAACCGGACCCGGTCTCGCCCGGCTCGAAAATCTCCTCCGCCATGTGGTTTTCAGGCTCCGGCGGAATCGATTCTTGCTTCGCGATCGGGACCGTAGAAAGATCGCCATGGTCGTTCGTTTTATTTTTGGAAATTTCTCCCCTAAAAAAAGATGGTTCATCATGAAAACCCCAAAGGCCGATGCCGAGAATGACGGCTACGAGCAGAAAGACGAGAAGGAGTTTTCGCAAAAAGCCGGAACTTTTGGGCTGCTCAAATGCCGCCTGAGGGAGAGGTTGTGCGGTTAGAGGTCTCGCCTTTTGGTGCCGCGTGCCTCCTCCTATGATCACCGTCCTGTCGAGGGGGATGTTTTCCAGTTCAGCCTCGATCTTCGCCTTCTCGGTGCCGATGAAGAGAAGAGCATACCGGCTGATTGATATCCTGTCCCCATGGCGCAATCGGTGGGAAAATATTCTCAAATTATTGACGAAGGTTCCGTTTGTGCTCTGAAGATCGGTGAGGATGTACTCTAATGCCTTCCTGTCAATCCTTGCATGATAAGCGGACACCTGGGGATCCCCCAGAACGATGACGTTATCCTCGCGCCGGCCTATGGTCAGGCTTCCTTTGCTCAAGGAGAAGTCTTTCAGAACCTGACCGTTATGTTCTAAAATAATTCTTGCCATGGTTTCTCAATAAGGTTCAATTTTACCCGCTAGCCTGCAAAAAGGCAAGTGGAGTTTATTCCCTTAACTTGTTACAAAAGTGGTGCTTTTGATCTCTTGTAAAAATCCAAAAGATTACGTCTTGTTGGATGGATTCTCTTTCGCGGATGCGGTTCCGGACGGTGCTTGGGAAGGTTAGGCGATCCTCGAAGCATCATCATATGGTCGAAACAGTCAAGAAAGGAGCTATCGGCGGTCGTTCGCACTATTTCAGCGAAAAATGCTTCCGGCAGGTTTTTCGGGCCAATTGATCAAACCTTGAGCCACAGAGGAGGCCAGCTTAAATCCCAGCATCTTGTAAATCAGTTTGGCAACGGCAAAAGAAGAATTCCGGTCTGTTTCATCGGCCGAAAGCTCGACGACGTCGAAACCAACGACTTTTTTCCGGGCAAAGATCGTTTTAATGAGATGGAGGGCTTCGTCCCACAACAGGCCTCCCGGCTCCGGAGTGCCTGTGCTTCGGATCACGCTCCAGTCGAAGACGTCGACATCAATGGTCAAGACTGCGGGGTCCGGGAGCCTAACGAGGGCGCTCTTCAGCTCAAAGCCACCTGTGCGGTATTCCTCCATCGTGCATACAGACAGGTTTTCAGAGGAAATTCTATCGGCTTCACCCAAGGACATGCTCCGTATGCCGATCTGAAGGGTATCTCTTGTCAGTTCCCTGACGCGTGACATGATGCACCCGTGGCTGAAAGGGCTTCCATCATAGGTTTTGCGTAAGTCAGCGTGTGCGTCGAGCTGAATCACGGAAATCCGACCGTATTTTTCCACAAAGGCCTTCACATAGCCGTAGGTGATGGAGTGGTCACCGCCGATCATCACCGTGAACTTACCGGCGTTGATCAGGTCACGGACACTGAGGTAAACGACATTTTCAAGGAGAGCCGGGTTTTCCGGTATTTCCGGCGGCCGGATGGTAACGATGCCCATTCGGTGAGGTTCAGCCTTTAGAACTTCGTCATAGAGTTCGAGATGCCTTGAAGACTCAATCACTGAATCCGGTGCTTTTGCCGTTCCCCTGCCATAGGACACTCCTCCTTCATAGGGGATAGGAAGAACTGCGACCGCCGCCGACTGAAAGTTTACCGGCGGTTCGCTCCAGTCCAGAAATTGCCTGGAATACAGGTTCATAAAGCGCTCTCGAGCCTTTTCCTGCTCTCCGGCATGAGTGAGATCAGATTCTTGTGCTGCCTCTTTTCACAACGATCCAGCACGAAGGCAGCGAGGAGAGGAAACATGACACTATATTCACCCCAGATCTGCACCAGTCTCGCGCTCTCCGCGCTCCGGTACTTTCCCCAGGTTACGGACTCACTGAAGGTGCAACCTGAAAGGCTCCCGTCTTTTTCCGATGCGGTGCCGATCTGAAGACCTCGTTCCGCTCCTTCGAAGGGTAGATTGAAAATCTGGCTGATGGTGGGGCCTGTTTGCTGGATGAAATTTTTCGGACCACCGCCCCCCAACTCAATAAACCCCGTCTGGGGGGAGGAAAATGTAATCGCTGCCGAATCAAAAATCTCCTGCTGGGCTGAAAGATTTACGGGGTGGCCTTCTCGCTCGGTTCGGACCAGGTTCATGGCGATGGAATGGTTGGCCAGGGAATCCCAAAAAATCGGGACGCCCAACCTCGCCGCTGCCGCCGTAAAACTGCGCTCCGGGTATCGACTGTTCCGGAGGACCCAATTGCCCAGAGTGGAATTGAATTCCCAACTGGAAATGGGTCTCCCGGATATCTCCTCATAACAGTTTTTGACAAAGCGGCGAACAATCTCGTCCTGGGCTTCAAGAGTCTCTTTTTCACGGATGCCGATGTCGTAGATACGGGTATCTCCGTGTTGTCTGAGAAGATTATCGTCATGATTCGGGTGGATCGCCTTGACGGGAAGGCCGAAGGCGAAATGTAAGTCATGGTACACCTGAGCGCCCGTTGAGCAGATCACATCGATAAACCCCGCTTCCATGAGGGAGACGACGATCCCGCCCATTCCCCCCGCGATCCCGGCGCCGGCTATGGCCAGCCAGATCACATCCCCCTCTTGGATCATACGCCGAAACAAGTGGGCGCCGCGATGGACATTCCTTGCCTCAAACGATGTGCGGCCCATGACGTCTATCAGGTCGGTTACGGTCATTCCTCTTGAGAGGGAAGGAGGAACGATGTCCGGAGAATTTAAAAACAACGAGTGTTTGGGTTCCATCGGCGCGTCCTCGCTCCTTCATTCTTCGTAACAATTTAGCTGTTTGAAACGCCGAAGCCGGCGGTCCCGATGCTCGCGATTTTTCAAACAGCTAAATTGTTACCATTATTCCAAAAGCATAACGGCACCGGCTAAAACGGTCGTCCAGAGACCTTTCTTGTGGCCTCTTGCAGACTGCGCTATGCCTCTGGTGACAAAAAGTCTCGTGCCTACCTTGTAAACCTGCTTGCGTTCGTCCCATGCCACATCAGGATCCAGCTCGATACCTAATGTTGAGGCCAGCATGGTCGCAGCAAGGTCCTCGGCAAAGTCCGCAGACTTTTTAACGGTTTCACCAAAGGCATGGTGCTCGCTGATGTAGCCGTGTTGTTTGGAATCCTTGGGGCGGGCCAGTCCAATCGCGGCTGAAACCAACCTGTTGGGTTCATTGGTGCTTTCCCTTGCGAGCACAATGAAGGTGATCTGTCCGGCTTTTAATTGTTTTTCTCCCGCCTCCCTGGAAATAATCTTGCAGTCCGGCGGGAATATGCTGGAAACAGTGACGATATTGACCTTCTCGATACCCGCGTCTCTTAGCGCCAGTTCAAAGCTTTGCAGTCGATTGCGATGATGTCCGACTCCCTTTGTAAAAAACATCCTTTTTGGTGTTGAGTTTTCCACTTATCGTTTCTCCTCGTAAAATTTGTGCGTATCAGGAAATCCGTTTTTCTCCGTTTACTTGATTAAAGCAAGAAAATGTGCGGCAAGGTTGGATCAGCGGGAAGCTTTTGAGATCTTTTCCCGCTGATTCGTAAGCCGCACTTTCCACTCTCCGCGACCGCGAAGATACATTGCTGCAATGCCATGGAACTCCCCGGCTTCGCGGACGTTTCCCTTCAGGAGCCACGCCTCCGCCAGGTAATAGTAATTGCCTCCGTTTGTTGGATAAAGGTTGACCGCTCTTTCAAGCGTCCTGATGGCCTCATCAGGCTTTTTCTCCTCTATGAGGAGGCGGGCGTGCTCGGTGAGCTGCAAGGAAGCCAACCTTCCGGGACCCGGAGCGGGCTCGACTTCGGGCTTCTCCTCTTTTGATAGGGCCGGGTCAGGCAAAGGCGCAAGCGACGGCCCGGTAGCGCACCGTGCCAATGGGATGCACAGCATGGTTATAAATAAAAGCCTAGAAATTTCTGATAAGATTTTTGACACCTTTTATGAGCCTCTCCATGGGATCGTAGTCCGCGTGAAGGGTGCAATACTCCTTTGGAGCGTTTTCTTCAAGAAAAAATTCACGTCTTCTTTGAGGGCATTTTGAAGGTAGGGCGAGCTGACCGCTTTCGATACAAATTTCCTTGCCGACCACGCCCGGAGGCATTACAAACCACCCACCGGAGAGATGTTGCTTTACCTCTTTCATGAGGTCCGCCCATATGGGCAGCGCGACATCCGAGGCCGATCCGGGAAGGGGTTTTGCGTGGTCAAATCCCACCCAAACGAGGGTTAGCAACTCAGGCGTGTAACCCACGAACCAGGCGTCTTTTAAATCGTTCGTCGTCCCTGTCTTTCCGGCAACAGGAAAATCAATTCCCAGGGCCTTAAGGCCGCGCCCTGTTCCCTCCAGAACGGCGCTTTGAAGCATAGAGGTCATTATAAATGCTTTTGCCGGGGTCGTCACTTTCCTGACGGTCATGTAGCGGCGTTCCATGCTCTTGCCTTTTTCATCCATCACATCCTTGACCGACAGCGGCTGAGGGAGACTGCCGTCTGCTGCGAATGCACAATAGGCGCAGGCAAGTTCGAGGGGAATGACCTCGAACGAACCAAGGGCCAGGGATGGGGAAGGCGTAAACCTCGAAGAGAAGCCGAAGGAAAGAGCCGTTTCGACCACTCGATCCAAACCCGCCTTTATCGCAAGGTCAACGGTGGCAAGATTGATCGATTTTGCGAGGGCCGTTCTCATGGTGACCTCTTTATCGGGAATCGGCGAATAATTTTTGGGGTTCCAAGGCTTGCCTTCGATGCGGTAGGTTTTGGCTTCATTGGAGAAACGGGTTGCAGGCGTAAAATGATCAAGTCCGGTGAGGAAAACAAAAGGTTTAAAGGCGCTGCCAGGCTGACGTCTTGCTTGCGTCAGTCGATTAAACTGACTTTCGCCGTATTCACGGCCGCCTACCATGGCCAGGATATAGCCGGTTTTGGGTTGTATGACCAGGAGCGCGCCCTGGGGTTTTGTATTAGGCTCTTGCCCCGCATCGAACGGCCCCAGGCGCTTGAGACCTCTGACCAGGGCTGCTTCAGCCGCTCTCTGAACTTCGGTATCCAAGGTGGTGTAAATCGAAAGTCCAAGACTCGAAAGGGCTTCTGCCGGATAGAGGCTTGAGAGCTGGCTGGAGACATAGTCGACAAAATATGGCGCCTGCTTTCTGTAGGATTCGTATCCTGACGGCCGCACGGGTTTTGAGATTGCCTTCGCCATTTGTTCTTGTGAGATCCAGCCCAATTTGTTCATTGCCTTAAGAACGGTGTTTCTTCGAAGGGTGCATCGCTCCTTATCCGCATAGGGAGAATAAAGATTCGGCGCCCGGATAAGGCCGGCAAGCACTGCTCCTTCATCGAGCGTGAGCCGGCCGGGGTGCTTACCGAAATAAAACCGAGACGCTTCTCCGATGCCGTTAATGGAGATGGAACCCTTTTGCCCCAGATAAATCTCATTGAGATAGATCTCAATGATTTCATCCTTGGCAAGGGTAAATTCCATGGTTACAGCCAGAAACACTTCCTTGATTTTGCGAGTGAAGGTTCGTTCAGGAACGAGAAAATAGTTTTTTGCCAGTTGCTGCGTAATCGTTGAGCCTCCTTGCCTGATATCCCCGTGTCGCAGATTGACATAGAGGGCCCTCAAAATGCTCAATGGGTCCATTCCGAAGTGTTCGTAAAACCTATTATCCTCTGCAGCCAGCACAGCCTGAATTGTATGACCGGGTATTTCTTTGATGGAGATGAGCCTGCGTTGTTCCCGTTCAGGGCCGAAGAAAAGCATGAGCAGTTCCGGTTCAAGCTCGAAAAGAGGAATTGGTTTTTGTGTTTGGAGATTTAAAATAGAGTGGATATGGTTTCCTTTAAAGGTTAGGAGCAATGGAAAACCTTTTCGATTCGTATGCGGGACCTGAAGGTCATTCAAGAAAAGCTCCCAGGTGTTTTTTAGAAAACGAATTTCGCCCTTTTCCCGAGGCTTGTAATTGACGTTGCGGTAGCCAAGGTTCCTTAGCTTCTTTTCAAGAGAAACCTTATGGATTTCTTGACCCGGGTAAAGGATGGTCGTATCCGAAAAGACCTTTGAGGGGATGGACCACCGTCTGCCTGAAAAGCGCTTATCGATTTCCGTAGAAAGGTAAAAAAGGTAGCCTGCGAGGGAAGCCGTGAGAAGCACGGTTACAAGACAGATAAGCTTGAGCGTTCTTCTCGTACGCGATGGTCGCTTTTTCCGCTTCTTAGGGCGAGGTTTTTGGGTCTTGTTCTTTTTCATGAAAAGACGGGCTTCCGTGGGTGATGCTCGGGGTTTTTCAGAATTCTTTTATCGTTTTGAGGACCCTTTGCATGTCCTCCTTTTTGCCTATAGTGATCCTGACAAACTGCTTTATCGGCTCCAGGTCAAAATATCTGACCAGGATGCCCTGCTTCTTGAGATTTGAATAGATTTCTTCTCCCGACAGCCCGCTTTTACGGGTAAAGATAAAATTCGAGCTTGAGGGCAAAACGCTCCACCCGAGATCGAGCAGAGCTGCGCTGAAATCCTTCCTTACGCTTATTATCTCTTTGGTGATAGCCCGATAATAGGCCTCATCGGAAAGAGCTGTTTCGCCGATCATCTGGGAAAGAGTGTCGACGGGATAAGAATTGAAAGAATCCTTGACTGTGAAAAGAGCTGATACAAGGGTTTCTGATGCGAGGACAAAACCCAAACGCAAACCTGCAAGACCCATGCTTTTCGAGAAGGTCCTTACAACAGCAAGATTCGGATATTTATGGATAAGCCCCACAGCGCTCTCGGCCCCGAAATCAACGTAGGCTTCATCAATCACCACGACTCGTTCCTTCGGGTAGTTATCGAGCAGGTAGGCGAGTTTTTCAAGGGGCAGACCAATACCGGTGGGGGCGTTGGGGTTAGGAAGAATCACACCGCAACCGATTTTCTCGACGTATTTACCGACGTCAATGGTGAAATCATCGTTCAGGGGAACGGCGTCATAAGCAATGTTGTAAAATGAGCAGTAGACGGGAAAGAAGCTGTAGGTTATTTGAGGGAAAAGGAGCTTGCCCTTCTCACTGCCGAAGAAGGCATAGAAGCAAAAGGATAGGGCCTCATCCGAACCATTGGCGACAAAGACCTGGTTTTTGCTCAACCCGTATCTCAGGCTCAGTTTCTCTCGTAATCTGCCGCACTGTGGATCCGGATAGAGTCGAAGTCGCTCAATGTCAAAGCGATCCAGAACCGACTTGATTAGCGGCGAAGGAGGATAGGGGTTTTCATTGGTGTTCAACTTGAGATATTTTCTATCCTGGGGTTGCTCCCCCGGCGTGTAGGAGAGGAGTCGTTTCATCCTTTCTGAGAACATCATTTTATTTTCCGTTTTTTAGACTTTCATAAAAAGATCATGGACTGCGTTGTCGGTCGTAACTCCTTGTGCGGCGTCCTGACGGAGGACGCCTCCGCGGGTGCTTCTTTCAGGCCTTGCGGGAATCATTTTCTGAAAGTCCATATGATTATGCAAGACTCTTCGCCCCCGATTTTCTTCTTACCATGAGACAGAGCCATGCTAAACCAAAAAGTTGCATTTGCTGTTTATTTTGGTTAAATTAACGAAATTTTTTGACCATGTGAAATTTTCGTAACAATTTAGCTCTTTGAAAAATCGCAAGGATCAGGCATGGGGGTCTCTCTTAAAACTGCAAAACGAAGAGTATTCGGGGTAGAGCATGAAAACATCCGGGTAGCAA
>JAFGDM010000302.1 GCA_016932115.1 Deltaproteobacteria bacterium
CCCCATGCCCAACGCCGGAATCGAAGAGTTTCAAAAAGCCGAAGTGTTACCAATTTTCTAAGAGATAATCTCTCAGATTTGAAAAGTCAGAATCTAACACTTTTTGAAATGCATAGATATCGGCCCCGGGCATGGGGGGGGTCATTCGCTAACATATTATAAGTCCTTAAGTTTGATGTTGGCCTGCGAACCTGCAATCAATTCGTCAAAAGCCTTCAAGCGTTCGTCGATCTTCTCAAGCGACCTCGTTCTTGCAATGGGAATATTCCGGCTCCCGTATTCCTCAAGGGCCTCTATTACGCTTTTGAGGGTCAGACCATCAGGGTCCTGAGCCGGCTCGTATCCGACCCTTGTTTCATTAAGCTTTACCTCGGAGACGAGACGGGAAGCCCCCAGTTCGTGAAGGATCTGATTGACGAGACGTGAAGGAATCTCCGTTTCATGGCAGATCCGGCTCGCATCCCACGGTTCTTCCCCGAGCAAGAAGTTTTTGAGCAACCTGTGCAGGACCCAGAGAGTAAGCAGCCTCTTGAAGGAATGACTGGCGGTGAGACAATCCTGCTCGAACTCGTAGGTCTCTACATTTTGATGGGCAAAAGCGATCTCAGCCCCGAAGAGCACAATCAACCAGCTTAGCTGCATCCAGACAAAAAACAGGGGCAAGGCCGCAAAGCTTCCATAGATGGCATTGTACTTGGCCACGCCTATTTGGAGGTGGATATAGCCCCACTGAAAAATGTGATAAAGGGTGCCCGCAATGATCCCTCCCAGAATGCCCGATGTGAACTTGATCTTCGTGTTCGGCACAAAGATGAAGACAAAGGAAAAGAGGATCCAGAGCGACAGGTAAGGCAAAAAGCTCAGAAGTAAGGAAATTCCCGGACTGACAACCCTTAAATAGGAGATTCCCTCCACCACGCGGGTGATGCCGCTTGAAACCAAAACCGTCATCGTGCTGGACAGGACGATAAGAACCGGCGCTATCAGCATTATCGACAGATAGTCCGTGATCTTTCTGTTCAGACTCCTAGCTCGTTTGACGCCCCATATATTGTTGAAGGCGCTTTCAATATTGGACAGGATTTTGATGATTGTGTACAAAAGGACGAGAAGGCCGACGCCTGCGACAAACCCTCCCTTGACGCTGTCGAGGAGAGCATGGGAAAATGTCAATATTTGTTCAACTACCTGCTCCTGACCTTCCAGGCTTATTATCAACATTTTTTCGAGGTTTTTTTCGAAACCAAATCCCTTGGCGATTCCAAAAATCATGGCCACCACGGGCACAACCGACAGCAGAGAATAAAATGTCAAAGCCGACGCCCGCAGCGGTGCCTCATCCTGCATGATGCCCCGGATTGAAAGGATTACCACCCTGATGGCTCTTAAAGGAATCGAACGTGAACGGGGTAGATCCTTGCCTCTAACCCTCCATACATCCCTCGTCAAAAACCGAATCAAACCTTGGGTCCCCTCGGATCTGGACGGAAAGGGGATGGGTGTTTTTACTCTATTGTCCTTAGAGGCGGAATCGGATGTCTTTTTCATGACCGTCGACTCCCAAGCTGAAGATGGCCTTTCTGGAACATTCCAAAAGATCTTTTCATTGTGAGGCAGCAAACCCCGTCTCCTGAATTGCCGGAACCAAAACACCTGTTGTCGGAAAGGCATCGGGCCCTTGAATGATCGCCTGAGGCCCAACGCTTAACAAGGCCCGGCTCACAGATAAAGGGCCTGCTCATGGAGACGAGATCAGCGTATCCTTCATCAACAAGCTTTTCGGCAACATGAAAAGAACGAATGTCTCCTTCCAGGTAATCCTTACCGTTCATCTTGATCAAAAGGGGGTAGTCCTCCCCCCCCCACGCGTTCTCTCACCGCATGCAATATCCTGAGAAGTGCCCTGGTTGAGCATCCTCTATTCCCTTGGTTCCGTGCGCAAGAAAGCGTCCATACCTATACGCGAGGCCTAAAGCACGGATACATTTCTCCGGTGTGTTGTAGACCGGGAAACCGATATCTTCGAGCCTTCGTGAAAGCTCGGCGGTAGCCTGTGCATCAGGCCCATAAATCCAGGTCACCACGGGTTTGTGCGATCGAGCCTTGAGACCTTCATAGGTTTCCACATACCTTGATATAACCTTCCCGGCCGGGGTCGCCCAAAGCACCGTGAAGAGGGCATCCACATTCTTGTCGCCGAGGATCGTGTCCACGATCCCGGGGTAAAGGTCAAAAGCACCCTGAACAGCCGCCATCATCGGGCCCAAATCGACCGGGTTTTTCCCCAAACCGACGAAGAGCCTCTCCAGCTCCGCCCCTGCTTCTCCTGCCAGTTTTGACAAGGAAAGCCCCTGTTTTGCGCACTCATCGATGGCGGCTACCGCCACACCTCCTGTGACCGTCAGAATTGCCACGCGGTTTCCCGACGGGAGCTTTTGAGCTGCGAAAATCTTGGGCATTTCAAAGACATCATTAAATCGCTGCAGACGAAGGATTCCCGACTGGACACACGCTGCATCAAAAATCCGATCGTCCACGGCCAGAGATCCGGTATGAGACCGGGAGGCCTCGGCCCCTTCTTCGGTTTTTCCGGCTTTCATAACAAGCAGTGGTTTCCGTTCAGCCGCCCGCCTTGCCGCCCTTAAAAATCTCGGCCCGTTACGGACGCTTTCCAAATACATGCTGATCACCCCGGTTTCCCGGTCTTCCGCCAGATAATCCAGCAGGTCGCACTCGTCCACATCACACTTGTTTCCAAGGTCACAGATCTTGCTCACGCCGAATCGCATATCAGGATAAGGGTATGCCTGAGGGTTGATCATCCCTGTCTGGGCGCAGACGGCGGTCACGCCTCTTCTGAGCTTGTAGTACCCTGCTTCATAGGGACAAGGGTTAAAACCGTTTGCCGTGTTGACCACGCCGGCGGTATTGGGGCCGAGAATGCGAACCCCGAGGCTTTTTGCAAGGTAGGATATTTCCGATTGAAGTCTCGCACCTTCTTCATCTCTTTCCGCGAACCCGTCGGATACCAAGATGACGGAGCCTACCTTTCGATCTCCGCACTCCTTAAGCACGGAAGACACGGACTTTGCGTTGATCATGACAATGGCAATATCGATTTTTTCGGGAACAGCGCGAATTGAGGGGTAAACCTTGAGCCCATGGACTTCTTTATACCCGGGGTTGACAGGGAAAATAGCGCCTTCATAACCCGCCTTCATGAGTGAACGGGCTATGACAAAACCGCCGAAGTGACCTTCTCGAAAAGATCCGATGATTGCGAGGGACCGCGGGTAAAAAAAACAACCCACAGGGGAATCTTCCACGTTTCGATGCATGAACAAAGTGCCTTTCGTACTTAAAGAAAATTTATCATGCCTCGGCTTTATTGGCAAGCTCCGGGCCCCCTGAAACCCGATTCCTCGCGACAATCAATCAAAGGGCGGCCATTCGACAACTCGGCTCTTGTTTGGACGCCCCGACCGACCTCCGCCCGCCTTGTATTTCAAAAAGTCGATTTTCTACGACTCTTCTGAATTTCCGAAACATTGCATTGGTAGAGAAATAGAGTATAATGGCTCAAAATCCAAACCGACGCAGCATGATTCAATAAAAGAGAAAGAAAAGAATATGACAGAAGAACGTGATTTCCAGCAAACTTCCCAAAGAGCAGAGGTACCCAAATTTCTTACCAGCCTCCGTTTTGACCACCTTGATCTTTACCCTCAAGTTTTAGCCGGCCTCAAGGATGCCGGCTTGACCTTTTGCACGCCCATCCAAGCGGAAGTCCTCCCTCTCACCCTTGCCGGCAAGGACGTGGCAGGACAGGCCCAGACCGGGACAGGCAAGACAGCCGCATTTCTGGTTACGGTCTTGAACCGCCTTATCTCTCTGCCCGACAGGAGACCTGAAATCCCTTCCGCTCTTATCGTGGCTCCTACCCGTGAATTGGCGGTCCAAATCTATGATGACGCCAAGGTCCTTGGCGGGCACACCGGCTTTACCGTCGCCCAGGTCATGGGCGGGCTGGATTACGAAAAACAGGCGGACATCTTGCGAAAAGGCGCAGATATCGTTATTTGCACCCCCGGAAGAATCATCGATTACCTCAAACAAGGAATTTTTAAAACCGAAGGCATCAAGGCGCTGGTCATTGATGAAGCGGACCGTCTTTTCGACTTGGGATTTACAAAAGACATGCGGTACATCCTCAAGAGACTGCCCCATTACGAAAAAAGACTTTCCATGTTATTTTCGGCAACCCTTTCTTACAAGATTCTGGCTTTGACCTATGATTACATGAATTTGCCCGAATTCATTGCGGTGACGCCGGAAGAAGTCACTGCGGAGGGCATCGAACAAAGCCTTTTCCACGTGAGTTCTCAGGAAAAACTGCCACTCCTTCTCGGTTTGTTGGAGCGGGAGTCATGGCACCGTGTTCTCATTTTCACGAATACCAAGGCCGATGTGGAATGGCTCACCGGCAAGCTCAGGGGCAACGGTCTTGCGGCAGACGGGATCACCGGAGACTTGCCTCAACGCAACCGCCTCTCCCTCATGGCGCGATTCAAAGGGGGAAGCATCAAAATCCTGGTGGCGACGGACGTCGCCTCCCGAGGCATTCACGTTGAAGACATAAGCCACATCATCAACTACGATTTACCACAGAATGCCGAAAATTACATCCATCGCATCGGCCGCACAGCTCGCGCGGGTAAAAGAGGAAAAGCTATTTCCTTGGCCTGTGAGGAATGCGTGTTTCATCTGGAACCCATTGAGGAGCTGCTCGGAAGCAAAATCCCCGTCGTATGGCCTCAGGAAGACTGGTTCAAGGAAGACAAAGCAGGAAAGGTGCCCCGAAAAGCCAAAGAAAAAACCGAGTGGCCCAAAACCCGGCCGCCAAGAGAAGAAAAAGCGGGTCCTCCGGCAGGGCGCTGGAAATCAATCGCCTTCAGCACTCAGCCCGGCGGCATCTTCGGTTTGGCCGTTCAGATCAAGGGTAACGAGCCGGAGAAAACCCCGGAAGGTGAAGTAAAGAAGAAAAGAAAACGCAAATGGGGCCGCAGCAAGAAAAAGCCCGTAGCGCAAGTCGCAGCCTGACCGTCAAAGGCCAAAATACCTATGCATTTCGATTTTAAAAATCGTCTGCCGCGGGGATTTAGATTCCAACCTTTCAAATCCGAGAAATTATCTCTTAGAACATTGGTAACACTTCGGCTTTTTGAAACTCATCGATTCCGGCGTTGGGCATGGGGGTCCCTCTCAAAACTGCAAAACGAAGAGAACCGGGGAGGACTTTGAAAGCACGGGGTGGCAAA
>JAFGDM010000011.1 GCA_016932115.1 Deltaproteobacteria bacterium
AGGGTTGTGAGCTTGGAAGACGGCATGGATAACAGGCTGGACCCCATGCGATCCAGTCAGGCGGAAATCCAATCAGACCTGGAACAGATCCGAGGAGAAATCAGAAGGCTTTCGGGTCGGATTGAAGAGAATGAGCACCTGCTGAAAAGGGCCGTAGAAAGAGATCTGACTGAACAGGATTCGATGCGGGCGGCGTTGAGCCGGCTTTCTGATAAAATGGGCACCCTCGAGACGATGGTGGAACAGCAGCACCGGTATCTGGGTCTTGAGAGCCTCACATCCGGGAGTGCGGAAGAGACGGCAACAAGCGCATCTGTAAAGGAGGATACTGCAGCAAGAGCAGCGCCTAAACCGGCTCAATCTGTTGTTGTAGCCGATGAGACGGGTGCCTATGAGAAATCGCTGGCCCTTTTTCGCAATGGGAAGCATGAGGAATCTATTGCCGGTTTCAGGGGATTTTTGAGATCCTACCCCAAGTCAGATCTGACGGAAAACGCCCAATTCTGGGTCGGTGAATCTCATTTTGCCCTCAGGCAGTATGAACAGGCCATCCTAGCTTACCAGGAAGTCATCAAGAATTTTCCAAAAGGTGACAAGGTAGCAAAAGCCACTTTAAGACAAGGTATGGCGTTTCTGGAGATCAATGACAAGACCAGCGCCAGACTGCTCCTTGACAAGGTGGTTAAAAACTACCCGAACACGAGCGAGGCGAAGATTGCGAAGCAAAAACTTACGACATTGAAGTAGATCCATCCTTCCTGTGAACAAGAAGTTTCCTCAAAAGAGAGCCTCTTTATTATTTTCCTTGAAGGACAACGAACAAGCTGTGATGGCTGTTCTGGCCACCCTAGTCGGCTTGGCGGGCGGCTTGGGGGCGATTGCATTTCGTGGGCTCATCGATTTCATTCAGTATCTGGCTTATGGCTCTGCGGGCGATCTTCTCGAGATTACCCTATCCACACCTTGGTATATGAAGGTATGGGTGCCGGCTGCCGGCGGACTTTTGGTGGGGCCTCTGGTTTATTTCTTTGCAAAAGAGGCTAAAGGCCATGGTGTCCCGGAGGTGATGGAGGCGGTTGCCCTTCGAAAGGGGGTCATCAGAAAGAGGGTTGTCTTTATCAAAACGGTGGCTTCCGCTGTTAGCATCGGGGTGGGTGGTTCCGTGGGTAGAGAAGGGCCTATCGTACAGATCGGATCAGCCATCGGTTCGAGCATCGGCCAACTCCTAAAGATCTCTGTGGAACGAATCAGGATTCTTGTTGGATGCGGCGCTGCAGCGGGGATTGCAGCGACCTTCAATGCCCCGATTTCGGGCAGCATGTTTGCTCTTGAAATCATTCTTGGTGACTTCGGCATATCCACCTTCAGTCCCATCGTCATCTCATCGGTTGTGGCAACCGCCGTATCACGGCATTTCCTCGGTAACGCTCCTGCCATTATCGTTCCTTCCTATCAGTTGGTGAGCGCCTGGGAGCTTCCTATTTACTTGCTCCTCGGTCTTTTTTGCGCCCTGGTGGCTGTCTGCTTCACCAGAGCACTTTACCGTGCGGAAGATCTGTTCGGCCAATTGGCGTTTCCCGAGTATCTGAAGGCTCTTGTCGGAGGCCTCATGATCGGAGTCCTGGCTCTTTTCTTCCCTCAAATCATGGGAGTCGGCTACCCGGCCATTGATCAAGCGTTATCGGGACAACTTTCCTGGCTGCTTATGTTTGGCCTCATTCTTTGCAAGATCTTCGCTACGGCGATTACTATCGGATCCGGATTTTCGGGTGGCATTTTCGCGCCATCTCTTTTCCTAGGTGCCATGGCAGGCGGCTTTTTCGGTACCCTTGTACATGCTCTTCTACCCGAAGTGACGGCGTTCTCCGGGGCATACAGCATTGTCGGAATGGGCGCTGTCGTGGGAGGTACCACCCACGGCCCGTTGAGCGCCATCCTGATCGTTTTCGAGATGACAGGTAATTATCGAATCATTCTGCCTTTGATGATCGCTTGCATTATCAGCTCCGTGGCCGCACGCCAAATCTCTACGGATTCCATATACACCTTGAAGTTGGCACGACGCGGCTTGAATCTACAAGCCGGCAAGGAGATAAATCTCCTTAACTCCATCTTGGTCAGGGAAGCCATGAATCCATTCCCCGACGCTGTTGCGGAAAAGCTGACCCTTGGCAGGTTTGGGGAAATATTGTCCAGGAGCAAGCACAACAGTTTTCCTGTGGTCGATGAAAAGGGCGTCCTCACTGGTGTCATTTCCTATTTGGATTATCATGATGTTCTTTTCGACGAAAACCTGAAAAACCTGGTTATCGTGAAGGAGCTGGCGACTGCTGATGTTGTGACTGTTTCCACAGATGATACCCTGTACACGGCTCTCCAGAGGATCAGCTCCAGGGATTTCTCCATCCTGCCTGTTGTGGCTGCGAATGATCCCGGAAAATTGGCCGGCATTTTGTCCCGCAGGGACATTATCGGAGCGTATGAAAAAGCAGTTATCAAAAAATCCGTTTTAAAAGAGTAATGGCGACAGGATAGATTCTAACTTTTCAAATCTGAGAGATTATCTCTTGGAAAATTGGTGACACTTCGGCTTTTTGAAACTCTTCATTCCGGTGTTGGGCATGGGGGTCCCTCTAAAAACTGAAAACGAAGAGAACCGGGGAGGACTTTGAAAGCACGGGGTGGCAAAGGCGGGCGGCGGGGCTTCACAGTAACTTCGAGGGCTGAGCG
>JAFGDM010000303.1 GCA_016932115.1 Deltaproteobacteria bacterium
GCAAAGAGCATAGGGCAAAGAACAAAGGCAGAGGTCGGAGGTCGGCGCGCGATATGAATCGCAGGGAAAAGAAGCAATACAAGGAGATATGAAGAAAATTCCCAAATTCAGAAACGAAGACTCCGAAAGGGAGTTCTGGTCTCAGGCCGATTCCACCGAATATATCGACTGGAAGAAGGCCAAGCGGGCTGTCCTTTCGGAACTGAAGCCCTCTCAAAAAACGATATCCCTTCGGCTGCCCGAGATGATGATCGAAGAACTGAAGCTCCTTTCGAATAAGGTGGACGTTCCCTACCAGACTCTTATCAAGGTCTTTCTGGCCGAACGGATCAAGAAAGAGTTGCAGGCCTCCAGATAGACATCGTCCTGAATGTTTCCCATTCAGAAAACGGAATTCATGGTCCGGCTCAAGCGCGCCTCGACTGCCGAGATAGCCTACCGGATCAGGAAAAAGCTTGCGGCCGTGGAAGATTCCGATGGTTGGATCAAGGTCAGCATTGCGGATGTTACGGCTTTTGTCTGCGTGTGCTTGTCCGCCGTTTGTGTGGCGGATCTGCGTGGGTCTGCGGCTAATCATCCTGTACCAGCTTGTAGCTTTCCACAGACCTTGCTTTACTCATGAGTAAAATCGTGTTATGTCTATTTCACCATGAAGAAAATCCGTCAGCGTTACTTGAAAAGCTCCGTCGAAGAAGACCTGAAGGTCCGAATGGTTTTTATCGGAGGGCCAAGACAGGTCGGAAAGACCACTTTTGCGGTGGAGTGCAAGACGGGAGAAAAGGATATCAGCCCCGCGTTGTTTTATTTCAAGGAGAGAACGACCATTCCGAAGTGTTACCAGGTGCACACAGGGACTCGAGACTTCGAGAAGCGGGGCATCCGGGTCTTGCCTTTTTTCGCTTTTTGCAGGGAAACCTCCATGCCTTAGGGCTAAGGGCGAGCCTCACGCGAAGTTCACCCGGCCGGGTGGGACGCAAAGGCGCAAAGCAGAATTAGCCGCAGACCGACGCAGACAAGAACATGGCTTGAAATCAGGACGGCAACGCGTCCAAAAATAGCCTGTAGATTCTTGCTCGACTTTTCGCTCCATCTTAACCGACCCATTGGTCGATTCTTTCCAGGAGCTCTTCAGTAGTGATAAGCTTTGCCGCCTCAGCATCTTTAAGCCCCTCATACACTTGGGCGATCAGATCTATCCTGTACATAATATCTTCAACCGTGCACCCATCGGGCAGGCGCTTGATTGATTCGATAGCGGTCTCTTTAAGCAGGTTCATCGGAAACCTCCCTAGGATTGAAATAAACACGTTCCCGGAAGCATAATGTCAGGAATCCCCTTAGAAATCGAATCGAAAAGATGAGCCACCCCCAGGTCGTGGAATTTTACCCACTTGACAATTCAACCATTCAAGGCCCTTATCCTTTTTGCTTTTGCTGACCTCTGATCTCCGACCTCCGACCCGCCAGAGGCGGGTAAACCTCTGGTTTTGACCTCTCGCTCTTAGCTCTATGCTCTTAGCTCTTTGCTGTTGCTGACTTCTGACATCTGACCTCTGACATCTGGATTTACCGACTTCTATGCTTTACTTCTCCACACTATTCCTCTCACTTTTTGTCAGCATGGCGCTGATGCCCCTTTCCAGGCGCTTTTGCGTGCGCATCGGGGCCGTGGACACTCCCGGGGGTCGCAAGCTCCACGATTCCGCTGTTCCCAGGAGCGGCGGGATCGCCATGGCAATCGGGGTGCTCGTGCCGGTCGTCCTCTGGGCTAGCCCGGATGCGTTCGTGAAAGCGGTGCTTCTGGGGGCCGGGGTGGTGTTCGTTTGCGGGTTCGCTGACGACATTCAACCCCTCGGCTGGAAGGTGAAATTCGCAAGCCAGCTCGTGGCCGCCCTTATCGTGGTCCTCTATGGCGGAGTGGAGATAAAAAACCTGGGTCTCCTCCTCCCCCCCGGCCGTGTCCTCCCGGCAGCGATCGCCTTTCCTTTGAGCGTCTTCTTCATCGTGGGGATCACGAACGCCATCAACCTCTCGGACGGCCTTGACGGCCTTGCCGGAGGGATCTGTCTCCTGGCCTTTTGCTGCATCGGCTACCTGGGCTACATGACCGACAACCTTTCCGTAATCCTCATTTCCGTGGCCGCCGTCGGGGCGGTCTTCGGTTTTCTGCGATTCAACACCTACCCCGCCACCCTGTTCATGGGGGATGCGGGCAGTCAGTTTCTCGGGTTCCTGGCCGGGTGTCTCACCCTGAGGCTCACGCAAGGCGGCTCCGCTTTGAGCCCTCTCCTCCCCCTGTTGATCCTGGGCTTCCCGATTCTCGACACCTTGGTGGTTATGGCCGAGAGGATCGCAGCCGGGCAGTCGCCCTTTCACGCCGACAACAGGCACTTTCACCACCGCCTCATGAGGCTCGGATTGTACCACACCGAAGCGGTTATGATCATTTACCTGCTTCAGGCAATCCTTGTGACCGCCGCCTTTTTGCTCAGGTTTCATTCCGAGTGGCTCATTCTCTGGAGCTATCTCCTATTCACGGCCCTGGTAGTGGCCGTTTTCCTCGTAGCCGACAAAACCGGCTTTCAGGTCAAGCGCTACCACCTGTTCGACAGCTTGATCAAGGGGAAGCTGAAGGTGTTGAGGGAAAAGGCCGTCCTGATTCGGGTGGCCTATCGGGCCGCCGTGATCCTTCTTCCGGCCGTGCTCATAATCTCCTGCGCGATGGCGGCTCAGTTCCCATCTTATTTTTCATATCTCTCTTTCGGCCTCCTCCTTGTCGTCCTCGCATGCTTCCGGACGCGTGAGGGCTGGGCTTCGGGCGCAACGAGGCTTGCCCTTTATCTCCTGATCCCCGCGGTGATTTACCTGAGCGATGGAGCCGGCGTGCCGGAGTGGCTGAACGGCCTTTTCCTCAGGTTCTACAACCTCGCCTTCGGCTTTGTCGCCCTGTTTGTGTTCCTCACCCTCAAATTCACCCGGCGCCGGAAGGGGTTCAAGGTCACCCCCATGGACATACTGATCCTGTTTGTCGCCGTCGTCCTCCCGCTTCTTCCGGACCCGAGGATCCAGGGTCAACGCATGGGTTTCATCATCGCCAAGGTGACCCTGCTTTTCTTCAGCTATGAAGTGCTCCTGGGTGAGATGAGGGGGAATGTCCGGGGAGTGGCGGTGACCACCATGGTGGCCCTGGCGGTCTTCGGGGTGAAAGGCTTAATCTGAGAAAGACAGAGGTCAGAAAAAGCATAGAGCACAGAGCAAAGGGTAAAGACCAGAGATCAGAGGTCAGAGATCGGAGGTCGGCAACAGCGAAGGGCAAAGAGCGAAGAGCTAAGGGCAAAGAGCTAAGGGCAAAGAGCTAAGGGCAAAGAGCAAAGAGTAAAGAGCAAAGTGTAAAGACAGAGGCCAGCAAGGGCCAGAGATCGGAGGCCATTCGACACGTTCTGGTTGTTCTATGGTCCGGGAAAAGAGTGAAAATTAGAAAAGAACGCCTGAAAAGGACTCTTTTTGGAAATTCTTAGTCATGTGATCATGCACGCTCTTGTGAAATCAGAAAAAAGCCAAGGGCCGCAAAGCCGGGAGGATTAATCTTCGTACGGATTTGAGATATCTATGTTTATTCCTTTAAAGTCCTTTACATCTCTTGTGACCAAACAAAGGTTGTTGACTGCCGCTGTTGCTGCAACTATAGCATCAGGCAGTTTGACCTTCTCTTTCTTTCGGATTTCGATCACTTTATCCGCTATTTCTTTATCGATATATTTGACGGTAAACAACCCTAACAATTCCCGAACATATTCTTCTTCAGCGTTGTCGTGAAAATCGTAACCGAGGATTTCCATATAAGTTATAACTGAGACAAACAGATCCTCAAATCTGTCAATGTAAGAGAGATCAAGCTCTTTCTTTGATAGATAGATTATGATGTTGCTGTCAAAGAGAGCGCTTCTCCCACTCACGGCGTCTTTTCCTTTGCCATTTCAACGAGTCTTTAATGTCGCTGAAAGGTCTGACATTCTTGTACTTATTGTACAATTCATCAATTCGCTCTCGATACGCATGTTTCACATGATATGGCCGAATCGTGATCTCAAGTTCCTTGTCGAGAAATGCTTTGGGAATCTTGATGCAGTGTTGAATGGAAGAGCCCTTCTTGATGATTGTGTAAGTTTCCATCGACCGCCTCCAAATCACGAGCTTCTCGAATTTAGGCTACTATAAAACGGCAATCAAGTCAATATCCTGAAACTTATCTCACGCAAAGACGCAGAGGCGCAAAGAGTAAAGACAGAGGCCGGCAAGGGC
>JAFGDM010000060.1 GCA_016932115.1 Deltaproteobacteria bacterium
AGGTAAAGCCTGATGGTTATGAGATCCTAGAAAGAAGAGGCGTCACCTATCCTGAGAGCAGGGAGCTGATGATCTCGTTGCTGAAGGGCTTGGGTGTTCCCGAGTCTTCCATTCTTACCGGCGACATCCCTTCCGAGAACACTCTAATGGAAGCGAATCACGTGAAAAACCTTGTCAAGGAGAAGAAATACGGTTCCCTTCTACTGGTCACCTCACCCATCCATAGCAGGCGGGTTTGGCTTACTTTCAGGAAGGCGATGAGCGGACAAGATGTCCGGATTACCGTGATTCCATCGTCCTATTCCAGTTTCAATCCGGAGACGTGGTGGAAAAATCCCAGATATCTCCGGGAAGTCCTGGTGGAATATCAGAAGCTCATATATTTTTTCTTCAAAGGATTTATCTGATTATTTCCCCAGGCAGAAGCGACTGAAAATCCGGTCCAGCACCTCCTCAGTGGCGGTCTCGCCGCCTATTTCTCCGAGGGCGGCCAAGGCATCGTTGATGTCCTCGGCAATAATCTCCAGGGGCATTTCAAGCTCCAAATTTTTTGCGGCTCCGACAAAACTCCGGTAGGCTTTTCCCAAGGCTTCTTTTTGTCTTATATTGGGCGCCAAAAGGTTGTCGGGGGAGAGCTCTTTCCTTGAAAGAACAAGCATTCGGATTGCCCGGCGAAGCTCCTCAATACCGTTCCCGATGAGAGCTGAGGTTTCTACCAGAGGAAGCCCGCCGAGTGCCTTGAGCAGGGCTGCGCGGTTGATCTTCGAAGGCAGATCGATTTTGTTTAGAACCACGAGGGTTTGCTTTTTCCGGATTCGGGCAAGAATGTCCATGTCGATCTTGTTCAGAGGGCGGCTTCTATCGACGATGAAGAGAATAAGTTCGGCTTCCTGCATTTTTTCTATGGTTTTTTCCATTCCTTTTTTTTCGAGGATTCCTTTTTCCAGCCGAAAACCGGCCGTATCCATAAGTCGGAGGGGAAGACCCCGGATATAGATGGTGGATTCAATGACGTCCCTTGTCGTTCCCGGAATGGAACTGACCAGGGCGCGCTCCTCCTTGACAAGCCGGTTGAGGAGGCTTGACTTACCGGCATTCACCCGACCCACGATCGCGGTGCCGACGCCTTTGATCCAAACCCTTTCCTCTTCGTGAGAAGCGATAAGTTTTTCAAGGGGCTTGATCAGCTTTTGTCCAATTTCGTCGGGATCCGGGACGGCGGCCTGGTTTTCATCAGGGTAGTCTATCAAGAGTTCGATCCGGGCAAGACAGTCGATCGCCCTCTGCCTCAAATGCTCCACCTCAAGCCGGAAAGAGCCCCGCATTTGGTTTGTAGAAAGATACACGCCTCTTTCCGATTGTGCGTGAATCAGGTCCATCATTGCTTCGGCCTGGGTGAGGTCGATTCTGCCGTTCATAAAAGCTCGAAATGTGAATTCGCCCGGCTCCGCCGGACGCGCTCCTTCCTTAATAATAATTTCCAGAATCCGGGAAAGGAGCAGGTAGCCGCTGTGAGTGTTGATCTCCACAACATCTTCCCGTGTATAACTGTGAGGCGCAGCCATATAGGAAACAAGAACCTCATCTATGGTGCTTCCTGTTTCCCGGTCATAGAGATAACCGAGATAAAGGCGGTGGCTCTGTAGATTGGTGATGGACTTCTTAGGTTTGAATATTTCTTTGCAGATGCTTTTTGCATCAGGACCGCTGATGCGCACTATGCCTATGCCGGCCACACCCAAAGGAGTGGAAACGGCTGCAATCGTATCGGTATTTGAGGGGTTCAAAGGCATACAGAGACGGTATACGGCGCACGGTACACGGCGCAAAAAGCAAGGAGCATAGAGCCAAGAACGAAAAGCCCGGGGCCGCTTCTGCTCCGGGTTTGTTCAACCACCCCCTACTTGTTCTTTGGGAAGATCACCACCTTTTTGAGCAGCCCTTCACCTCTGCTCCTTGTTTCCAGATCCTCATCCTCCTTAAGCGCGAGATGCACAAGCCGCCGGTCATGAGGGTTCAAAGGATTGGTCGCGACGGGCGCCCTTGTCCTTTTTGCTTTTTCAGCCATTTTAAGGGCGAGCTGCGTGATGGAATCGGTTCGTCTCTTTCTGTAATTTTCAGCGTCAATGACCAGATGGATCTTTTTTTCTAGTGCTTTGTTGACGATCTTCGTAACGAGGTACTGCAAGGCATCCAGGGTTTTCCCCTTTCGACCTATGAGCAGACCCGAGTGATTGCCGTCGATGATCAGGTTGATCTTGCCGTCGATTCGCTCCGAGCGCACGGTCACATCGACTTGAATGAGAGAGAGAATTTTCTCCAACGTCTGCCGAGCCACGAGAAGTTCATCGGTTTCCTCGAGCACCGGTTCACTTTTCAGGGTCACTTTGATTTTGGCTTTTCTTCCGCCTACCAGTCCAAAAATGCCTGCGGAACCCGGCTCAATGATGTCAATATTCAAGTCTTCCGCAGGAACCTTCAATGTTCGGGCTGCATTTTCTATAGCTTCCTGGGTTGTTTTTCCTTCAAAATCATAAATTTCCATTTTTATAATCGTCCTCCGACGGCTACGCTGATCCTTTAATAATGCGGTACTGCTGGCCGATGGAGAGCACATTATTGACCAGCCAGTAGAGCACCAGACCAGAGGGAAAATTAATGAACATGACCGTGAAGATGATGGGTAGAAAAAGCATGATCTTGGCCTGTGTCGGGTCGCCTGGAGTGGGAGTCATTTTCTGCTGGAAAAACATTGAGGCTCCCATCAGGAGCGTGAGAACAGGGATGCCATAGGGGGGGGACATAAAAGGAATCTCAAAGGGAAAACGGAAAAGGCGGTCAGGGGCCGAAAGGTCGTTGATCCATAGAAAAAATGGAGCGTGCCGCAATTCAATGGAAACGCCCAGTACCCGGAAGAGAGCAAAAAAAACGGGAATTTGGATGACCATGGGCAGGCATCCCCCCATGGGATTCACCTTGTAGGTTTTGTAAAGACCCATAAGTTCTTTGTTCATCTGCTCTTTGTTGCCCTTGTATTTTTCCCTGAGCTTGGCCATGAGAGGTTGGAGCTTTTGCATTTCCTTCATGGATTTGTAACTTTTGTGGGTGAGGGGCCAAAACAGGATCTTAATGACGATGGTGAGCAGAATGATTGCGATGCCGTAATTGTGAACGTAGCCGTTAAAAAATCGCAACGTATAGAGAAGCGGTTTCGCAATGATATCGGTCCATCCGAAGTTGATGGCTTTTTCGAGGTTTTTGCCCGCTTCTTTTAACAGACTCAGATCCCGTGGGCCAAGGAAGAGCGTGAAATGCGATGAAAGACGACCGCCCGAGTCAACGGATTCACTCGGTCCTGTCCAGATCCCTTCCACGATTCCGGACGGAAGGAGCTTTCCGGCAAAGTGGGCGTAAGGAGTGTTTTCCGGAATGGCGGCGGCCATAAAATAATCCTCCTGGTAGGAGAACCATTGAAGAGGTCCTGAAAAGGTTTTTTCTCCCTTTTCCAATTTACCGGGTGCAATTTCTTCAACTTTGCCTTCTTTCAGGAAGGAGAGGCCTGTGAAGGAATAATAGCTCGCTTTTTCTTTGGGGGGCAGATTGGCGATCCGCGCTTTGATGTTTCCTTCCACAGAGCGTTCCGAGTGGTTGTCGTAATCGATTGTGATCCCAATGATATAACTATCAGGATCAAACAAAAGGGACTGACGGACGGACAGTCCCATCGGGGTGACAGCGGTGAATACCAGCTCTCGGGGCGACGACCCGTGATCGAGGGATAAAGCGCTTTCACCGGCTTCGAAGATTATCGGCGCCGCTGCTTCTTGAAGCACGGGCTGAAAAAATATTTTTATGAAGTCTGTATTTTCAGGGGCCAGCTCAACCAAGGAAGAATCCTCTTCAGTGCTTAAGCGGTACTTCTTTAACTTGAAACTTTTTAATGCAGGGCCCGCGTTTGAAAAAACGGCCTTGTAAAGTGGGGTGTCGATAGTGATTTCTTTTTCTTCCCGCTGCGACACGACAGGTTCAGGGGCGCGCTTCAAGATCCCGGCCGCACTTGGACCGGGTGCAGGGGAGGGGGGGGCCTTCCTAGGGGCTTCTTCGATGACTTGAGGCTCTGATCGTTGCTCGGACTGAGGCGCAAAAAATACGGACCAAAGAATAAGCACGAGCAAGGATAGAACTAATGCGGCAATTGTCCTTTTATCCATGGCGATAACCTAATTCGAATCAAGCGATCTCTTACGTCTACGACGGGGTATTTTGGCTATGGGAGCGGATCATATCCTCCCGGGTGCATCGGGTGGCATTTCAAGATCCTCCGCAATGAGAGAAAACCTCCCTTGAAAACGCCGTACCGTTCGATGGCCAGCCGAGCATAACTCGAGCACGGGGGATAAAATCGGCAGGAGGGCCCAAGAAGGGGTGAAACCAGGTATTGGTAAACGGCGATCAAACCGATCGGGATATACCTAAAATGGTGCACCAGACTTCTTATCCGTGAAAAAACCAAGGAGTTCCTCTCTCACCTTCCAAAAATCAAGTTCGCCCGCCCCTTTTTTCGCCGAGATCAGGATATCACAGCCTGACGGGAAAAAGGCTTTGTGCAGTCGATAGAACTCTCGGACAACCCGCCTGATTCTGTTCCGTGTGACTGCCTTTCCTGTTCTCTTGCTGGTGGTAATGCCCAGCCTTGAATAAGCCAGTCCGTTTTTGCGGAAAAAGATCGTAAAGTGTGCCGTATGGTGTCTCTTTCCCTTCCGATTTAGATTGACAAAATCGCCCCTGTCTAATAATCTTTCTGATTTAGGAAATGAGAAAGAATGCATAAGGATACGGCTGCACTTTGGTAAGATCCCTAAACGGTCAGTCGCTTTCGTCCCTTGGCTCTTCTTCTCTTGAGAACCTTTACGCCTCCGGTCGAGCTCATCCTGGCCCTGAAACCATGAGTGCGTGCCCGTCTCACATTGCTAGGTTGAAATGTTCTTTTCATAGCGTCACGCAATATCCATTTCTAAAAGAGTGTAAAACAGATTATATAGACAAAGCGCCATAACTTTGTCAACATCTTAGTTGCAAGTGTTTTTATTAAAACTTCATTTGCCGCCCGAATAAATCTTGCGTCGAGGTCATTGCTCATTCTGCGTCGGATCAAAATATACTGGATTTACATAGGATTGCTTTTTATCGCCTTTGCGCTTATCTCGTCCAATGTAGGCAGAAGGCGGTCATGGGGGCCGGCAGAACAGCTTGTTGTTGAGTTAGCGGCACCTCTGCAGAATTTTTTCTCGAAATATACAAAAATGGTGGAGGGCGTTTGGATGAAATACTTCGCCCTAATCAACGTGCGAAAAGAAAACGAAGCTTTGAGGAGGGAGATCGATGCTCTTCGCATGGAGAACGCACGCTATCGCGAAATGGAGGCCGCCTCGATAAGGCTTCATGATCTTCTCCGCTTCAAGGAGATGGTTGCATGGCCTGTTGCGGAGGCGCAGATCATCGGACAGGATCCGTCGGGATGGTTTGAATCGGTGATCATCGACAAGGGCAAGGTCTCGGGACTCAAAACGAACATGCCCGTGGTGGACGGCAAGGGCGTCGTGGGGCGTCTCGTCTCCGTGTCTTCAAAATTCAGCAAGGTTTTGCTCATCATCGATCAGAACAGTGCGGTGGACTGCATTGTCCAGCGATCGAGAGAGAAGGGTGTCGTCAAAGGCCTAACCGCCGGCCTGTGCAAGCTCGAATATGTGGTAAAGGCAGGCGATGTGGTGGTGGGGGATTTGGTCGTGAGTTCAGGCATGGACCGGGTGTTTCCGAAGGGACTTCCGGTGGGTCAGGTGATGGAGGTTGAGGATAGACCCTGGGAGTTCTTCAGAAGTGTGAAGGTAAAACCCATGGTGGATTTTTCAAAGCTGGAGGATGTTCTGGTCATCATTAAGGAGGATCCGTTATTCGACGAGATCGAGGAAGAGGAATAGCGATAATCGGACTGGCCTGGCTTGTGGGGATTCTACAGGTTCTTTTTAAGGAAAACTTCATTGTCCGGAGTGGATCTTATTTTCTTGACATCGATCTGATCACTGTGATGATAGGGTACCTGTTAATCCAGTCCGGAAGGCTGGGAAGTTGCATTTTTGCTTTTGTTCTGGGTATGCTCGTGGATCTTTTTGCTGCCGGAGTGCCGGGACTCTTTGCTCTTATCTATCTTCTGGTTTTTTTGAGTATTGAGTTGGGGTCTCGCCTCTTTGATCTCCAGACGATAAAGGGTCCCATGATTCTCGTTTTTCTCGGTGCTCTCGTGCGGCAGTTTTGCCTGGTGGGTCTGCTGGACATCTTCGCATATCGGGTCCATTTTTCAGCGAACCTTTTTCTCGGTTTCGCCGTGTCGGCGGCCGCTACAGGTGCGATAGCGCCTTTTGTGTTCTTCCTTTTTGATCGGATCAAAACCTCTTGGCCGGGTCAATGGAGGGAAAGCTTATGAAAATACCTTGCGAGCATGGGTAAGCCCTAATAATCCCGGGAGGGTAACTTTGAGATTTTCAGACTTTGAGCAGGCTTCTATGGAAGCCTTCAGCACCCGTCTAAAGATCTTCGTTATCATTGCGGCCGCGGCTTTCGGCGTTCTTATTTTGAGACTTTGGTTGCTGCAGGTGGTCCATGGCCCCGAGTACAGGGTCAAGTCCGAGAACAATCGAATCCAACTGCAGGATATCCCTCCTTTCAGGGGCATGATTTTTGACCGGAATGGAGAGTTGTTGGTCGATAACCGCCCCTCCTTTGACCTATTCCTGATACCTGAGGATATACAAAATCGAAAGAATCTTGCGGAGAGCATCCACCGACTGATTAGTCTCGACCCCGGCTATGTCATTGAAAAATTGAAAGAGGGATCTTCTCAATATGGTTTTAGGCCGATCCCGATCAAAAGGAACCTCAGCCGCGATGAGGTGGCCGTTTTGGAGGCCAGTTTTTTCAATCTGCCGGGAGCCGCCATTCAGGTGAAACCAAGGCGTTTCTATGTGATGAACGACTTTGCTTCCCATGTTATCGGGTACCTTGGAGAAATCAACGACAGGCAATTGAAAAGCGGACGTCATCCCGACGGCAAGCCCGGGGATTTGATCGGGCAGTTCGGGGTGGAAAGAATCCGGCAAAAGGAGCTGCAGGGAATGAGAGGCGGCGAACAGGTCGAAGTGGATGCCGCCGGTAGGCGGTTGGCGGTATTATCAAGAAAACCGCCGATTGCGGGGGAAAACCTCGCACTCACTCTTGACAAAAACCTCCAGCTTGCGGCTCAGAAGGCACTTTCCGGCAAGAAAGGGGCGATTGTGGCCATAAACCCTATGAATGGGGAAATTTTGGCTATGGCCAGCTCCCCTTCCTATAATCCCAACATCTTCATTGAAGGCCTTGACCGATCAGAATGGAGCGACCTCACCACGAGCAAGGATTTTCCCTTGCAGAACCGGGCCATCCAGGGACAGTATCCTCCAGGGTCGATCTTCAAAATCGTTGTCGCTTTGGCCGGCCTGGAGGAGGGTCTCATCGATCCACGAGAACCGGTATTCTGCGGAGGCATTTTCAAGCTTGGGACTCAGACCTTCAGGTGCTGGAGAAAACAAGGCCACGGCAAAGTGGATTTGCATCGAGCCCTGGTGGAGTCGTGTGATGTTTACTTTTATACACTGGGCAGGCGCCTTGGAGTGGATAAGATCGCTAAGTATGCCAAAATGTGCGGGCTGGGTCGAGCCTCCGGTTTCGAACTGGGTTCCGAAAAGGAGGGTCTCATCCCCACCAGTGAGTGGAAGTTGAAGCGGTTCGGCGTTCCATGGCAGCCGGGAGAGACCATCTCAACCTCCATCGGCCAGAGTTTTGTGCTTGTCACTCCTATCCAAATGGCGCGATTGATTGGCGCTTTTTTTAATGGAGGTTTTCTATATGAGCCGAGGGTTGTCAAATGGGTCGGGAAGGAGGGCGAAGAGAGTTACAAATTCACACCTCATCAGGGGGCGAAGATCAGGGCCAAGGAAGAGCATTTGGCTCTGCTGAGGGATGCGCTCATCGGAGCCGTCAATGAGCCTCGCGGTACGGGGTCGAAATGCAAGATCAAGGAGGGGAGGGTCGCCGGGAAGACAGGGACTGCGCAGGTCATCTCTCTCGACAAGGAGAGATCTTTTGGAAAAAAGGATGCGATACCTCCGGAATTGAAAGACCACGCTTGGTTTGTCGCTCTCGCTACGGCAGAGAATCCGGTGCTTGCCCTCGCGGTACTTATTGAAAACGGAGGTGGGGGTGGAAGCGCGGCGGCGCCCATAGCCGCCGAATTGATCCGGGCCTACCTAGGCAGGGTTGAAGGAGATCAAGTTGTTGCGAGCACGAATTAGAAGTATTGCTGCCGTAATTGCGTAAGGCACTGCCGACCCTCCGCAATTTGCGCCGAGACATGACTAGGGGATTTAAAAAATATGTTTGATCGACGGCTTGTACAAAATTTTGATTGGACCCTCCTCCTTCTGCTTTTGCTCATTTCAGCAGTGAGCCTGATCAACCTTTACAGCGCGACCTATCCGATCAGAGGGGCAGGGGGGGCGCAGATTTTTGTGAAGCAGATCTACTGGTTTCTCATGGGATTTATGGTTCTCCTGGCGATGACCACGTTTGACTATCATCATCTTGAAAGGCTTGCCTATCCTCTGTACTTTTTTGCCTTACTGCTTCTCATCATTGTTTTTTTCCTTGGTGATGTGCGCTCGGGGTCTCAGCGGTGGATCAGCTTCGGCGCGATATCATTCCAACCCTCGGAATTTATCAAGGTGTGTATGGTCATCACTCTTGCCAAATTCTTTAATGACCACGCTCAGCTCAGTGAGTATCGGTTAAGAGATTTGTGGCTGCCGTTTTTGCAGACGGCTGTTGCGGCGCTTCTGGTCCTTAAACAGCCGGATCTTGGAACGGCCCTGCTCCTTGTCATCGTCAGCTTTTCCATCATTCTATTTGCCAAAGTCAGATGGCGCTCCTTGCTTTTCCTGGTGTTATGCACTGTGACCTCGGTCCCCTTCCTCTGGATGAGTTTGAAAGCCTATCAGCAAAGGCGCATCCTAACCTTCCTGAATCCTGATTTGGATCCCTTGGGTGCGGGCTACCATATAAACCAGTCAAAAATTGCCATCGGGTCCGGTCTCCTGTGGGGCAAAGGATTTTTGGAGGGTACTCAAACGAGACTTCATTTTCTCCCGGAACGACATACGGACTTCGCTTTTTCGGTCCTGGCCGAGGAGTGGGGATTTGCGGGGGCTTTGATCCTGCTGGCGCTCTATTTTTTTGTGATTCTCTGGGGAATCAACATTGCGCGGAGTTCAAAGGATCGTTTTGGGGTTATGATTGCCGTTGGTGTGGTGGCGATTCTGTTCTGGCAGACGGCCATTAATGTGAGTATGACAACAGGGTTGCTTCCTGTTGTGGGGATTCCCTTGGCGATGCTGAGTTACGGGGGTTCATCCATCATCTCCACTATGATCGGGATGGGCTTGCTGATGAACATCAGCATGCGCAGATTCATGTTTCAGTAAGGGTGGTTTTCTGAAACATAGGCAATGCCTTTTGCGGACCTCACCGGGTTCTTCCACCGGTTTTTGCTTGCAATGATATTTTTCATGTGATATCTAAGCCGTCTCTAACCCGGAATGCCGGAAATGAAAAAGAAGGATGAGATTAACGCTTTCCTTGGGAAAAACACAGCATTAGACGGAAAACTCTCTTTTACAGGGAGTGTTCGTGTTGACGGGCAATTCAAAGGCGAAATTTCTGGGGATGGAAGCTTGATCGTAGGCGACTCTGCAAAGGTCGAAGCTGACGTGCGCGTTTCGTACCTTATCATCAGCGGAGAGATTCGGGGGAGCCTTTCCGCCGGTGAAAAAATCGAAATCCACGCTCCGGGAAAGGTATTCGGAAACATTGAGGCGCCCGTTGTGGTCATGGAAGAGGGGGTCGTATTTGACGGTCACTGCCGGATGCCGGGCGGCGAAAAGCTTGAGCACGGGAGCGAAGAAAATCAAACCTGAGTTCGTTGCCGTTTTTTTCTTTCGCGAGCCGTATCCGGGGCTTTTTGTCTTACCGCCGATTAGGTGACTTCTTGTGACAGCTTGAGACCAACGGGCTCAAAAATTTTGAAGACTCGGTAAAAAAGTTTTGACAAGGCAAGGGTTTTTTTTATAAAAGCCTTACGCTATCGAGAAGGATGGGGGGCTATGCTGAAAATTGATTACACCTTGTTCGTGCAAATCGCCAATTTTCTTTTCCTCCTGCTTATTCTCAACCTGATTTTCTACAAACCTATTCGGAACGTTTTGCACAAGAGGCGTGCTGAAATCGAATCCCTTGAAAACGGGGTCGACGATCTGGAAGATCAGGCAGCCGATCTTTCCTATGATTTGGAAGAAAACCTGGCCGGCGCCAGGCAAGAAGGGTCAGAGCTTAAAGAAAGCATCAAGCACATCGGGTTTGAAGAGGAAAAGGCGATGATGCACGAAGCGACAAAAACGGCGGGGGATATGGTAAGTCAGGCCAGGGAAGAGATGGAACGTAAACTGGCCGCCGCCCGTCAATCTCTGGAAAATGAGCTTGCCGCTTTTTCTAAGGAGTTGGCGGAGAAACTCCTGGGGAGGAGCGTTTGATGGCAAGGCGGCATCATCGTTCCGAAAGGACTATTTTTTTTATTTTTATGGTGCTTGTCGGCGTCGTCTTTTTCTGTGGCTTAGTTCTAGGAGCCGGAGACCAGGCTCATGGTCAGGATAGAAGCGGCGACCTCAAAGACTTGCTTTACCGAATTATCAACTTTTCCCTTCTGGTGATCATTCTTTTTGTGGCCTTAAAAAAAGTGGGAATCAAACATTTCTTCGCTTCTAGGGGCGAGGAGATCAAAAAGAAACTCGAAGAACTGAACAAAAACAAAGAGGAGGCGGAAAGGAAATACCGGGAGCTGGAGAAACGGCTTCAGGAGTTCGATACGCACAAGAAAAATGTATTGGAACAATTCAGGGCCGAAGGACTGACCGAAAAAGAGAGAATTGTGGCCGAGGCGCGAACGAAAGTGAATCAAATCATTGAAGAAGCTGAAGCCGCCATAGGTCAGGAAATGCAGGCGGCCAGGGAGCGCCTCAAGTCCGATGTGACGGCTCTGACCACCCGCAGGGCGGAGGAAATTATTTTAAGAGAGATCACGGAAAAAGACCAAAACAATTTGGTAAATGACTTCATAGAAAGGGTGGGCAAAGGGCATTGATCACGTCAAAGGTTTCAAAGAGGTATGCGAAGGCCTTGTTGAGCCTCGGGAAGGAAGACGGCAAATACCAGCAATACGGCAAAGAGCTTTTGGAGTTTTCCTCCTTTTTTCAGCAGAACGCGGAATTTGCCCATGCGGTATCAAATCCAACTTTTGATTTGAGAAACCGCAAAAGGATTTTGAATCTCGTTTTTGAAAAGTCCCGTTACTCGGATACGGTGATGAATTTCCTGAATCTGCTTCTCGACAAGAACCGGCTGAGCGGGATTGCCGGCATCTGTGCTTTTTATCAGAAGTTGATGGATGAGGTTGCGAATGTGGCCCGCGCCGAAGTAATCACGCCGGGGCCGTTGCATGAGGACACCAGGAATCGGCTTGAAAAAGTGCTCGAAGGGTTGACTGCCCGGAAAATAAGGATGGAAAGCAAAGAGGATAACACCCTGATTGGGGGTATTGTCGTGAAAATCGGTGATCTGGTCTTAGATGGGAGCATAAAGGCCCAATTAAAGGGGCTCAAAGAATCACTTAAAAGGGGTGAATATAGCTAATGGAAATCAGAGCAGAAGAAATCAGCCAAATCATCAGAAACCAGATTAAGGATTATGATCAAAAGATCGAGATGAGCGAGACGGGGACGGTTCTTTCCGTTGGGGACGGTATCGCCCGTGTCCACGGCGTCGAAAACGCCATGGCCATGGAGATGCTCGAGTTTCCAGGCGGCATTTACGGTCTTTGCCTTAACCTGGAAGAGGACAATGTCGGTGTCGCGATTATGGGAGACGACACCAAGATTAAAGAAGGTGATACGGTTAAACGGACGGGCCGGATAGCGGAAATCCCGGTGGGCGATGCGGTCCTTGGTCGTGTCATTGATGCAGTAGGAAACCCGCTTGACGGCAAAGGCCCTATCGAAGCCACTGAATATCGGAGAATCGAGATGGTGGCGCCGGGTGTCATCGCCAGACAGCCTGTGAAGGAACCCATGTACACGGGAATCAAAGCGATCGATGCCATGACGCCGATCGGCAGGGGCCAGAGGGAGTTGATCATCGGCGACAGACAGATCGGGAAAACGGCGATCGGCGTCGATGCCATCATCAACCAGAAGGATTCGAAAATCTTTTGCATCTATGTGGCCGTGGGACAGAAAAAATCCACTGTGGCCCAGGTGGTGGATGTGCTCCGAAGGCACGGCGCCATGGAATACACCACGGTGGTCGCCGCGTGCGCCAGCGACCCGGCCACCCAGCAGTATATCGCCCCTTACGCCGGCTGTGCCATCGGTGAATATTACCGCGATAGGGGACAGCACGCGCTGATTATCTACGATGATCTTTCCAAGCAGGCCGTCGCATACCGCCAGGTTTCCCTGCTCCTGAGAAGGCCGCCGGGACGGGAAGCCTTTCCAGGTGACATTTTCTACAACCACTCGAGGCTGCTTGAACGGGCCGCCAAGCTGAACGACGAGCTCGGCGGCGGGTCGTTGACGGCCCTGCCGATCATCGAGACCCAGGCCGGCGACGTTTCCGCCTATATCCCCACCAACGTGATTTCCATTACCGACGGCCAGGTCTATCTCGAACCGGGCTTGTTCTTCTCGGGCATCAGGCCGGCCATCAACGTGGGATTGTCCGTATCCCGGGTCGGCGGCTCGGCCCAGACCAAAGCCATGAGAAAGGTCGCAGGGTCCCTTCGACTTGACATGGCCCAGTTCCGGGAACTGGAGGCCTTTGCCCAATTCGGCAGCGACCTGGATAAGGCCACCCAGCGACAGCTCAACCGCGGCCGAAGGCTCTTGGAAGTGTTGAAACAACCCCAGTACCAGCCCATGTCCGCAGAAAAGCAGATCATGATTCTGGCCGCCGGGACATATGGATACCTGGATGATTGGCCCGTGGATGCTGTCAGCGCATATGAGAAACAGATGATCGAATTCATGGAATCCAAACACGGCGATGTCCTGGGTGAGATCAAGGAAAAGGGACAAATCAGCGATGATCTGGAGGCCAAAATCAAAGCGGCCCTCGATGATTTTAAGAACGTCTTCCAGCATGCCTAGAAGCGTTGCGGAGAGGATAGAAGGAATCCATGGCAACCTTAAGAGATATCCAAAACAAAATCGCAGCCGTTAAGAAAACCAAGCAAATCACCCGGGCCATGAATATGGTGGCTGCAGCCAGGCTGCGGAGCACCCAGACAAGAATGGAGAATTTCGAGCCCTATGCCCGCAAGTTTGCCGAGGTGCTCGGGAACCTGGCGGGCCGAATTGATCGGGACGTCCACCCCCTGCTTACGAGAAAGGAAACGGTTTCCAGGCTGGAACTTCTTCATTTTACGGCGGACCGCGGCCTTTGCGGCAGTTTTAACATGAACCTCATTGTGCGCGGCGAGAAGTGGCTAAAGGAACAGTCGGAAAAGGGCATAGCGTGCAAGATGACGGTGGTGGGCAAGAAAGGAAGGGACTTCTTCCGAAAGACCGGTCGCGACATCCTCCGGGATTACACAAATATCTACGGTTCGGTGGATATCTCTTTTGTCAGCAAGATGACTTCCGAGTTCACCGCCAGGTTTTTGGCCAATGAAGTGGATGAAGTCTACATGATCTATTCCCGCTTTGTGAGCGTTGCAAAGCAGATGCCCACATTGCTTAAGCTTCTTCCGATCGAGCCGCCCAAGGTAGAAGAAGCTCAGGAGGCCAGAGCGGAATACCTCTATGAACCCTCGGCGGATGCCTTGCTTATTGAGCTGTTGCCGAAGCATATCAGCATCCAAATCCTGAATGCTTTTTTGCAGCAGGAAACCAGCGAACACGCCGCCCGCATGGCCGCCATGGACAACGCAACCAAGAACTGCTCGGACATGATCGGGCACCTGACCTTGGTTTACAACAAGGCCAGGCAGGCCGCGATCACATCGGAACTCATGGATATCGTGGGTGGAGCGGAAGCCCTCAGAAATGTGTGACGGAAGTCGTTGAATTTAGTACATTCAGTACATAACAGGAGGTCTGAGTCAAACTATGAGTGATGGGAAAGTAATCCAGGTTACGGGACCTGTAGTGGACGTGGAGTTTCCGGAAGGCGACTTGCCCCTGATTTTCACGGCGCTGGCCATTTCAAACCCTACCATCGACGATACGCCGGATAACCTCGTCGTGGAAGTGGCCCTGCATTTGGGCGATAATGTGGTGAGAACCATTGCCATGGACACGACCGACGGTCTGGTCCGGGGCATGAAGGTCAAGAACACGGGGCAACCAATCATGATGCCCTCGGGGGAAGCCATTCTGGGGCGTGTTTTAAACGTGGTGGGCAGGCCGGTGGACGGTCTGGGGCCGGTCGATGCGAAGGAATTTTTGCCCATCCATCGCCATGCCCCTGCTTTCGTGGAGCAGGATACGTCGGTGAAGGTGCTTGAAACCGGGGTTAAGGTCATCGACCTCCTTGTTCCTTTTCCTCGCGGCGGTAAGATGGGCATGTTCGGTGGCGCCGGCGTGGGCAAAACCGTGGTCATGATGGAAATGAT
>JAFGDM010000061.1 GCA_016932115.1 Deltaproteobacteria bacterium
ATAACACGGCGATGTGGCTTCTTCGTTTTTGAGTTTTAAGAGGGACCCCCATGCTCACAGCTGCCGACTTCAGCATTTCAAACAGCTTAATTGTTACAACACTGCCGTATTTAGGAAGAGAACTTTGAGAGACCGCACTATGGTGGGTCTAGAAATCCACCCATTTGCTTTAGAAGCGTCTCGGCTGTTTGAAGAGCTTTTTCGCCGTGCTTCTGCGTGATCAATTCCCTGCCCGCACTTGATTTCAAGGTAATGCCCAATATTGCCCGCAGCAGAATCCTTTCCTTTTTTCCCAGCATGTAAAGTTCTCCTGTTTCACCCTTAAAACCTATGGATTCACTTTTTTTATTATCCATGTCCATGCCTTTCTAAGAATCTTGACGAAAGGATTTACTCTCGGGCGCCTTCATGTATGATACTGAAAGCTGAATATTCCATAGAGTATGGATAACCAAGCCACACCCCGGTGTCAATCTATTTGAAACTCTTTGGTCTTTTCCAGCTTGTTTACACATGGGATCTTTAAAAATATCGCGCTCTTTCATGTCTTTGTTGCTTTGAAAACGTCGAGACCTCTTTGTTTCAAATCTCGATAGCATACTCCTCGGGTAGAATATACTGGAAAATGTGCACTAAATTGTAAAATAGTTTTACAACTGTAAAATTATTTTACAATTCATCCCTATTCACACTCCTCTTTGGTGCTTGAGTTTCAGCTTTGCCCTTTGTTGTCAGCCTCTTTTTTCGCTCGGAATTTAAACGAACAATTTATGTGTTTTCGAATGGATATCGGCTTAATCCTTTCTTTTCTGCCGCTGTTTCGGGAATAAAGTACGCCTCCCTTACAAAGACAAAATTCTCTTGGCACTTTTCTTGCTCGATCAGCTTGCAAAACCTGGTTATGGAGAAGCAACGCGGTCTTTTTTTGATGGAGTCAATATGAAAAGGACACAGGGTTCGCCCGTTTCTGGTTTTACCATGATCGAAGTCTTGGTTGTCATAATTATCCTTGCGATTCTCTCAAGCCTTGCCATACCGGGCTTTTCAAGTTGGCTTCCGAATTACCGGCTAAAGGGTGCAGTCCGAGACCTCTACTCAAACCTCCAGCTTGCAAAGAGTGGGGCGATAAAAGAGAGAGGTGAATGGGCGATTGTTTTCGACGCGGGGACAAACAGCTATCAGATCGTAAGTGGAGGCGCCGACAGGGTTTACAGTAACGGAGGTGATGACGTGGAATATAAAACAGTGACCCTTCCGGACTATGGAAGCGAGGTTTCGTTCGGCGCCGGAAGCGCGACGGCCCCGGTGGGTGAAGGTTCAATAACACCCATTCCTTCAAAACCCATAATTTTTAATTCAAGAGGAATCACTACGGATGAAGAACAGATCTTTGCTTACATTACGAACAGCAGAAATACGTCTTATGCTGTAGGGGCCTGGGCATCCGGGTCGGTGATCCTCAGAAAATGGAATGGGTCGGATTGGCAATGATAATGCTCACCATGAAATCCAAAATTTCACGATGGTTTGTTCAGCAGTCAAGGCTGACGAAGTTGTAAAAAGTCAGAAACCACCCTTTTTGTCATTTCCGCGAAGGGGAAAAAGAGGAGCATTTTCATGCTTTCAGGTGACACAAATCCGGTTGGGAGCGTTAAGAAACGCATCCATAAAGAGGAAAGAGAGATGAAACGAAAAGCCGAATCCGGGTTCACCCTTGTCGAACTCCTGGTGGCCATCGCCCTGGGGATTGTCATCCTGGCCGGGCTCTACCAGACTTTCCGGACCCAACACGACAGCTACATCGTTCAAGACCAGGTAGCAGCCATGCAGCAAAACCTGAGGGCCGCCATGTATATGATCACCCGGGACCTCCAGATGGCCGGCTGGTACAGCAACTTTGACAGAAGCAATCACAGTATAGACCCCGCAGGACTGAATATGAACGGAAAACCTCTAATTTTCTCAACGCCGCCTGGTACTGCAGGCAACATAAAGGACGGCACAGACGCTCTCGCAATTGTAAAGGCAGGAGACGGGCCGAGAGAACTTGCAGCAGGGGAGTGGGCAAGGGGAACAACTCTCAGTTTTGATCTGAGTGCCAGCGGGCTGAACACAGGGAGCAGAAAATACGGGCTTCTGGTAAAAAATGATCTTCGCACCGGCGACTTTTTCGACGTGACACAACCAAACCTGAGTGAAAATTACGTTGCGCCCGACGATATGGTTTTTAGAGCGGACGTCATCATTTACAAAATCAGCAACGATGCGACAACCGGTCAGCCGATTCTCTACAGAAAAAATTTAGGAAACGACAACGGATATCAGCCTGTGGCGGAAAACATCGACAATATGCAGGTGAGCTATCAGATTCTCAATCCCAAGACAAAAAATCTGGAATGGGTAAACACGTTGGACGCCAAGAACCAGGGCCAGGTCAGATCCGTGGAAGTGGTTCTCGTGGGTAGAACGGCGCATCGTCAGAGAGGCTACACTGACACGAACACCTATGCTTTCCCTAATGACCCGGATGCAAACTACACTCCTAATGACCATTACCGAAGAAAAACTTTCAGCACAATCGTGAAGACGAGAAATGTGGGGCTATAACCATGAATAGACAAATGCTTAAAGATTGGCGGTTTTCTCTCTTCAATCGAAAAGACCGGGGGGATAGGAAATTCTCTACGCGAAACCAGGAAGGATGGACGCTTATAGAAATCCTAGTGGCCGTCGTCATTCTCACGGTGGGACTTCTGGGTGTGGGAACCATGCAGATCAGCGCCATCCGAGGGAATTTCATGGGCGGGAACACCAGTATTGCCCTTACTCTTGCAAGCCAGAAGATGGAAGACTTGCTGAACCGCGACTTCGATGATGATGTTCTTGCCGCCGAAGAGCATGAAGAAAACGTGGATGACAGCGGGGTTATAAGCGCAGAAGGCTTCTATCACAGGACCTGGAACATCGAGGACACAGCCGATCCATGGCCTACCATGAAAGAGATCACCGTGATCGTATCCTGGGAGAACGACCGACACCGAGTCACCCTATCCAGCATGAGGAGACCATGAAGAGCTCAAAAAACCAAAAAATGAAAATAGCTTGCCGCAGACTGGGAAACGAGGAAGGCAACGTGCTGATAACTGCATTTATTTTCCTGGTTATTCTGACACTGATCGGAATTTTCGCGACGCGCACCGCGCAAATGGACCTGCAGATTGCTTCCAATGAGATCCCATACAAGCGCAATTTCTATATTGCGGAAGGCGGGCTTTACCGGGAAGCGGCAGAGCTCGGACGAGGCAACTATCCTGTAAATCCGGTAACGCCCAACAACCCGCTCGCTCGGCGCGGTTACAGCCAGGATCCGGTCGGCGAGCTTCCTGAGCCCACTGTGGTGGTCTCCTCAGTGAAACACCATAGCGTTTTTGACGAGACATACGATTTCACCGTGAATTATCTAGGGGCGTTTCTTCCGCCCGCCGGGTATTCGGCCATTCATTTCGTGCGCTATGACTATAACGTAGACGCCACGGCCAATAATGTTTTAGTGGATTCAAGGCTCTATAAAATAGGACCAAAAGCAGAATGATAAGGGGTGCAGACATGAAGGTGAACCGTCACATAAAGATTATTATGATGGTGGTATTGGGAGGCTTTCTTTTGGCGGCCTCATGGAATTTCGCATCAGGGCGCGGCCTCAAGGCGTCGTGGGAAAGAGGCGAGGTTACAAAGGCGCCCTGGTCGGATCCTTCAAAGAACCTCCACATTGAGGTGGACGGCTATACATACACTTTTGTGTCTCCTAATGTCAGGCTTGAGCGGCATGTGAGGACGTCTGCGAATGAATGGTATGTTCGTGGTTTAACCATGCCGGAAATCCGGACAGGGGACCAGGTTCTCATCCGTGTTGCAGGACCCCACATCTACTACTTCGTCCTTGAAGAGAAGTAGAGGAAAAATGTGAGATGGTCAAAGCATTTTTAACCAATGAAACTTACCGGGCTCAAAAACCCATGTACCATAAAGCGACACCCTAGAGAGGGGGTATGGGAGGAGAGATAACCATGATACCTAACATTAAGGAAGGGATCGTGAACAAGAATAGCAAACCGAGAAGATATGGAAGACTAGTCGCGTATCTTCTTTTTAGCGTGTTTCCTACATTTTTCTGCTTGGGTAAAGCTACATACGCTCATGCGTCTTATTCTGTTGTCGTTTCCTCTCCGGGTGCCGGATTTGGCGGCACAACAGATAAGGAGGGCGTCAATACAGTGGAAGAAGGAGGCTCGATCACAATTGCCCCGACGGCCGACTCAGGTTACGTATTTTCGGGCTGGACAGGGGACATCTCTAATGGCGATAACCCATTGACCATTAGTCCGGTAACGCGAGACTATACTCTTAACGCAAATTTCCAGAAGATCAATTACACTCTGACAATATCTGTGGGCACCGGGAGCGGCTCTGTGGCCCCTTCATCAGGGACGACCTACGTGTACGATCAGGGTCTTTCGGTGAACGCGACGCCTGCGGCAGGATGGAAGTTCGTGAACTGGACGGGGGACACAGAGAACCTGCTTGATCCCAACTCTCCCAGCACCTCCATGAAAAATCCGACCATGGCTGATACAACTATTAAGGCCAACTTCAGTCTTATCGAGTATACTCTTTCTGTCACATCTGCCGGGGGCACCGGTGGGGCTGCGGACAGGGTCAGCGTGGTTCCGAGTCAGGCGACCTATCACTACGGTGACACGGTGCAGCTCACGGCAAACCCTCAAACGGGTGAATCCTTCGGTTCGTGGAGCGGGGATCTCACGGGGAGCACCAACCCTAATTCCATAATTATCAACGGCAACAAGAGCGTCACTGCCAATTTCGCTTATATCGAATACGCCCTAGATGTTAAGATGATAGGAAGTGGAAACGGAGCAGTGACAAAGTCTCCCAACCAAACAACATACCATTACGGTGACATCGTTTCCCTCTCTGCCGTTGCGTCTGCCGATTCGGTTTTCATCGGGTTTGACGGAGACTTAAGCGGGATCACCCCGATTCAACTCACAATCGATTCAAACAAAAGTGTGAGTGCCTTATTTCAAGCGCTGCGAACAGTGACGATCACCAATCCCGGCTCCGGTACAGGTACGATTAATGTTTCCGTCATTCCGTCCAACCTTACAGGCGGTTCCAAGACTATTCCGGCAATTGGTGGTCTCATCATAAACGTGGCTGAAGGAGACAATGTTAGCCTGAGCGGCAGGACGGCTGCCGGGGGCTCGGTGTTTATCGCAGCAGGCAGTGACCTTGCAGATCCTGACAGTTTTGTTATTTCCAGCAGCAATGTGACCCGTACCGCCATCTTCCAGTTGACCAGAACCCTGGTTATCACCAATCCCGGCAGCGGCAGCGGCACAGTGGATGTGGCAGTGTCTCCCTCGGGGCTTTCAATAGGGGCGGGGCAGAGTGTGCCTGCAGGTGGAAGTATGTCCCTGACGGTGGCCGATGGCGACACGGTGGATGTTACCAATCCTACTGGTGCGGGCGGATCCGTATTCGTCGCTGCGAGCAGCGGCGTGCCGGCAAAAATCGTGATCAGCGGTGATCCTGATTCAAGAGCCGCCGTTTTTGAATTGAGGCGCACCATCACTGTAACCAACCCCGGTTTGGGAAGCGGTACGGTTTCGGTCGATTCCTGCGACCCTTCCGGGCTTGAAGCAGGAAAGAGCTTGGCCATCGGGCCCGGGGGAAGCATTGTTTTCAATGTTGCCCAAAACGACACGGTTTCGCTCAGCGCAGCTCCGGCCGGTACGGATGATTATTTTGAAGGATTTAACGGTGACTTGATGGGAAGATCGCCTATTGCCCCCTCTATCGAGGTAGACGGGAATGAGAACGTTACGGCGACCTTCAAGAAAGGGCTTGTCCTGACTATTGAGTGGGTAGGGATCGGTACCGGCACCGTTACAGCCGGCGACAAGGGTGGAATTTTGCCCTTATCGCCGTTTGATGGAGGTTCTTCTTCGGGCACTAAGGGCACTACGGTGTCTTATGTGTGCCTCGAAGGGGATGTTATTCACCTGGAGGCAACCGATTCCTATATTACCGACCCTCCTACATCAGGTTCACTATTTAAAAGCTGGGGTGGTGATGCCGGCGGTTCGGGCTACGGCATCGACATCACCATGAACGGGGACAAGAGGGTTACAGTCGATTTCAACGCTACATATACTCTTGTTGTCGGCAAGGGTGGAACAGGAGCGGGCCGGGGCACTGTGAACCCCGAGCCGGGCACATATCTATATGAGGCCGGGGAGGAGATTTCTCTTTCCGCTGCCGACATAGACCCCACAGCGGACAGTACAGGGTGCGAATTCGAGAACTGGACCGTCAACGGTGTGTTCCATTCCGGAGAAAAGGTTACCTCCCTGAGCATCTCCGGAAACCTGTCCGTAATAGGAAATTTTATCGGCAAATACATGATCACATCCCTTGCCAGGGATGGAGGGAGCATCACTCCAAGCGGGGCTACAGTTAAGGTTTACGGCGAGAGCCAGAGCTACACCATCACTCCAAACACGGGTTACGTAATCTCAGATGTGGTTATAGATGGTTTTTCTCAGGGCTCAATGGCCGGATACACATTCAACAATCTCAGCGCCAATCACAAAATCGTGGCCGTCTTCGTGCTGGAGAGCGACTACATAAACGATGTAAACGCCGGAGACGACCAGATCTACGCAACCAGTGTGCCGCCCCTTGTTCTGATGGTCATGGGCCGAAACCACAAACTATACTACGAAGCGTACAACGATGCATCCGACTTGAATGGCGACGGCACACTGGACGTGGGGTACAACCCCACCATCGACTACTACGGGTATTTCGACTCCTACAAAGTCTACAAGTATGATACGGTGAACAATCGCTTCCATCCTTACAAATACACTAGCAACAAGAAGGTTGATCCGAATGCAACGGATGAGTGGAGCGGGGATTTCCTCAACTATGTAACCATGTCCAGAATTGATGTGTTGAGAAAGGTGCTCTACGGCGGGTATCGTTCCGTGGACACGGCCGGTGAGACGGAGCTTATGAGGTCTTACATCCCGCAGGATGCCCACTCCTGGGGCAAGGAGTATGAAAGCATCGATCGCGATAAATATGACATCCGGGAGTACACTCCTTACGGTCTGCCGGTGAACGGCACAAGGCACCTTTTTGCCAATACCACGCTGCCGGTGGACCCCAATGTTAACGATCCCCAGCCGAATCTCAATCGTCCCATGCTGCGGGTGCTCAATGACAGCAAATATCGTATTTGGGAGTGGGTTTCAATTGAGCGGCCCGTTGCCGGAGACAAATGCGTCGACGGTACAATCGGGCCTAATTGCGCAACTGAGGCCGTGGCCGCAGGATTACATCCCGGCCACCCGGCCAATGCTCTTGAATTCCAGGCTCTAGTGAATGAGTACGCGGTCCCGGAAAAACAAGATCCTACTAAGCCCGGGTATGGAACAACCAGCGCTTCGCTCATCGACGGGGAGGGGAATCCCTCAGGGGATAATTATGACCCTTATGACGCAGATGCAAGTGATCAAAAAAATTATCTTACCGTATTCAGGGGTTATCTCGCGCCGACGACGGCGGGGAATTATTATTTTGCCGTGGACGGCGGAAATGCCGTGGAAGTCCTCATAAACGGCGCTGTTGTGGCCGGCAAGTATGGGAGCAGCGGTAGGGCCGATGATCCGAAAATGCCTTATTCGAGCAGCAAAGTCCCCCTCTTCGCGGAAGCCAATACCGTGGAGTTCCGCCACGAAGTCGGCACCGGAGGCGGCAGCTACACCCTTTACTGGAAGGGGCCTGATTCCAAAAATTGGCAGGTGATCCCGGCAGAAAAGTTTACAGGCCTCGAACAATCCACCTATGAACTCCTCACTGAAGAGACGCCTGAGTCCATGATGACGGATTACGTCGTCAAGGTCTTGGTTTGCGATCCAAGCCTCCCTGAATCCAACAGCAAAAAGTATCCCTCGGGTGTCTCCAAACCCATTGGTCTCCTACAAAAATTCGGAGAGCCGGGGAAAATGTTCTTCGGCCTCCTGACAGGCACTTACGCAAACAATATTTCCGGCGGTGTTTTGCGGAAAAGAATGGGCACTGTGACGGATGAGATCGATACGAACACCGGAAGGTTCAGGTATAAATACGACGGCACCTACAGCAACGTTAATGGAGATATCATCAAAACGATTGATGGATTCCGGATAGCCGACTACTCGTACAAGTACTATGCCTATGGGAATCCGGACACCGCCGCCTGGGCCACATCACGCAACGTGATGTCCGAGGGCGATTCCCCGGATTGGGGCAACCCCATTGCAGAGATGATGTATGAGGGGCTCCGGTACTTTGCGGGCAAAAAGGCTCCTACGGGAGTATTCAATTACACTGAAGTATCGGGACCCGACACTCGGCTTGGACTTTCGAAGCCCGACTGGGACGATCCTTATGAGAGCAACCTGTGGTGCGCAAAACCTTTTATGCTGGTCCTTTCGGATATTAACCCCAATTTTGATTCGGACCAGTTGCCGGGTGCTGATGCCAATTTCATCGCTTCGAACTTCAGTGGAACGCTGGCATCATCCGATGCAACTCCCGAGAATCTAAATGTGGAGACGGTTGCAAATGACATCACCGAGGCGGAAGGAGGACTTGACAGCCATTACATCGGCCAGGCAGGCGCGATTTTTGACAGCTCTTGCAGCCCCAAGGATTTGAGCGCCGATGGATTCGGCGCGATCCGTGGCCTGTGCCCTGAGGAGCCCACAAAACAGGGGAGTTATTACTCGGGGGCCGTGGCCTATTTCGGCCGGTTCCATGACATAAACCCTATCATGGAAGAGCAGAGCGTGATCACCTACACGGTGGCCATGGCTTCGCCCCTTCCTCGAATCGAGATCCCTGTGGGCGGCAAAACCATCACCCTTGTTCCCTTTGGAAACTCTGTCCATGGTTGTCTTGGAGTCAACCCTACAGGAGGATATAACCCGGCGATCACGATTGTTGACTTCTACATCGAAGCCCTTTCCCCTACGAACGGAATTATAAGGATTAATTTCGCCGACATAGAACACGGCGGCTATCATGACCTGGACGCCATAGTTATTTATAGCTATCAGGTCTTGGACGCACAGGGTGAACCGACAAACGTTCCGGATTCAGGTGAGTCCGTTCGCATCAGCCTACAGTCCGAATACGGTTCATCCTGCCTCACCATGCACGTAGGATACATTATTTCCGGCACGACAGCGGACGGTACATATCTGGAGGTCAGGAGCATCAGCGTCCCGGATACGGAGGATATGGATTACTTCCTCGACACGCCCCCCGATGGCTACACGCCCGGTTTGCCTCTCAGCACAACAAGGGTTTTCTATCCCGGAGAGACGGACGCAGCCACGCTGCTGAACGATCCTCTGTGGTATGCGGCCAAGTGGGGCGGGTTTACGGACTTGAACGACAACAAAATGCCCGACCTGGTAAGCGAATGGAGCCAGGACAGCGACGGTGTGCCGGACACCTATTTCTATGTGGTGAACCCTCTCAAGCTCGAACAGCAACTGACGAGGGCCTTTGTGGACATTTTGAGCCGGGGAGTCTCCCATGTGGCGCCGGCCGTCTCGGTCGACGAGCGTAACAGGATACAGAGCGGCGACAAGCTCTACATGGCCTTCTTCAAGCCGATCTCGGACAATTACTGGCGTGGAAACCTTAAAAAGTACGGGCTCGAGCTCCTTGAAAGATCCGATTGCGACCGGCCTGATAGGGAGTGGACGGTTGTGGATCAGGACGGCCTCATTGCAGGAGAATGCGATGGACTATTTAAGAGCACCAGCCGTTCCTTCTGGTCGGAGGAAATGGACGGTGGGTATGTAGACCGGGGCGGCGCGGGAGGTAGGCTTCGGGATTCAATGCCGGGCTCCGACTCCGTACAACCTCCCTCAACCGGCCCATACTGGGATTTCCGGAACATCTATACATATAAGGGATCCGAGGATGGATCCATGGTCCGGTTTATCCATGAAAATATTACGAATGCCGATCTCGACCTGGAAGATGAGGATGATTATGCTCGCTACAGGATCATCAATTTCATGTACGGCTACACCTATGATTCCCGATCCGTAACGGAGCCTGAACCCAAGGAGAAAAGGCCATGGATTCTCGGGGACATCATTCACTGCGAGCCAAAGCTCCTTGACTACGTGAACCCCTCAACCGGATACCTGGATTACCGCTATGTTGTTGTGGGCGCAAATGACGGGATGGTTCACGTGTTCGATGATGAAACGGGGGATGAAATCTTCGCCTTCATCCCCGGTGACCTTCTGCCGAGGCTTAAGGAGTTTGCCAGTCCAAGCCCTCATATCCATATGGTCGACGGGTCTATACAGATCGTGACCGTCAGGGATTCTGAAACAGGGAGCTACGAGAAAATCCTGATTTTCTGCGAAAGAAGAGGTGGAAGAAGTTACTGGGCTTTGGACGTCACGGATCCGAACCCTCTTAACTGGAGAGTGAAATGGTCCATTAGGGGAGGCACCACCGGTTTCGAGGAATTGGGTCAAAGTTGGAGCAAGCCTTTTTTCACAAAAATAAGGACGGACTCGAGCAGCGTACGAAACGCCTTTGTCTTTGCCGGAGGCTATGACATTCAAGAAGACGAGTTTCCCGAGGCCTTCAGCGATTTCAATGAAAACGGCATTCGAGACAGTGAAGAACCCCACTCTGTAACCATCGGGGGGACTGAAGCGTACGACAAGTTCAATCCCGGCAAAAACGAATACGGCCGGGGAATATTCGTGGTGGATGCCGATACAGGCAGCCCCCTTTTCAAGGCAACTTTCGGTGAAGCAGAGGTGAAGACCGGGATTGACCAGAAGTTTACGGACATGAAGTTCTGTTTTCCTGCCGACATCTCTCTCATCCCTCTTTCGGACACCGAAATCCTGATGTATGCCGCGGATGTTTACGGCGAGATTTGGAAAGTAAAGTATAATTACTTTTCGGAAGACGAGGGAGTTAGTTATAGTGCATCCAGCTCTAAAAGATGGAAGGTGCAAAGGATTTTCAACTCGAACCCCGGCTCGATTGCGCCTACGGGAGATCCCGAAGCTTTCGCTTACGCAAGCCTGGATTCTGCTGACGCGGGCAGGAAGACATTCTATTCGCCCGACATCTCCCTGGGAGGAAACGACTGGACTGCAAAACCCGTTCTCTTTTTCGGCACCGGTGACCGGGAACACCCGAGATACGCGATGGTTTCGAACCGCTTCTATGTTGTGGCGGATACCGGCGAACTGATCGATGAGACAAACCTTCTCAATTTGACCTGCAACGAGCTGGATGAGGATTCGGATGCAAATGGAGACGGCACAGTAAACTCCGTTGATTTGGATCTGAAATCAGACCTATCGGACCTTCTTTACGACGGCTCTGCCTTTGGTTTCTACAGAGTGCTTGATAAGCAGGGGAATTGCATTGATGACACAGTCGATCACACGGGCGAACACATCCTGAGCCAACCGACGCTATTCTTCAAGAACGTTTATTTCACCAGTTATCAGCCCACGTTCGGCGACGAGTGCAATCCTCTTGGAAACGCCTTTATCTATGCCCTGGATTACTCCTTCGGCACATCCGCGCTCAACTACAACGTCGACAATGACACCACTGAGGTCCAGGTCAGAAACATCACGGATACTTATCGCATGATTGCCGGTACATCCATTCCTTCAGGGGTTGAAATCGTCATCAGGGATGGTCAATACGCAGGTTTCGTAAGCGTCGGTGGCGCTCTTGTAGGAGTGGGGGAAGGCGGCTCCAGCAGCATACCCGGACCCCCAAGCGGTGTGACGCCCCTTGTGTGGGCGACGGAGTAGAAAAGGCACTATTCCCCATGAAATACGGGGAGATGTTCTAGTCTTAGTGCGGATAAAGTGACCGGCCGTCGGATCACAATGCGGTTCAACAAGCTTTAAGAGGATGAGATGACGATTGAGGTTCGTGACAAGCGTTTCGGCGTTGTGGCGGTAGAGAAGGGATTCATTACCAAGGAGCAGCTTTTTGACGCCCTGAGAATACAGGTTGAGGAAAATCTGTCGGACAGGCCCCATCGCCTTATCGGCCATATACTCATAAGGCTGGGACACCTTAGCCATGAGCAGGCCGATGAAGTTCTCATCGCCATGCGAAAAAAAGATTAGCCTTTGCGTTTTCGACCGGATTATATAAGGATCATGATCCAGGTGCCGGCCATTCCCTAGATGGATCTCCAAGGGAAGACCCGGCTAATCGAACGATGCGCAAGGGCAATATAATCGAACTTAAGATCGACCGCATAGCCCAGGGCGGCCGTGGAGTGGGCCGTTCACAAGGGCTTGTCGTGTTTGTCGAAGGCGCCATTCCCGGTGATACCGTCAGGGCCCTGCTCAAGACAAAGAAAAAAGACTTTGCCGAAGCCGGGGTGGTGGAAATTATTCTGAGCTCTCCGGATCGGGTCCAAGCGGCCTGCCCCTACTTCGGCTACTGCGGCGGGTGCCGGTGGCAGCACGTGACTTATGAGCGCCAGCTTGAGTACAAGAAAAGCCTTGTAATGGAGGCCATGTGCCGAATCGGAGGACTTGACGATATTCTCATTCATGAGCCGATGGGGTCGGAAAGGATTTATGGGTATCGCAACAAAATGGAGTTTTCCTTTTCAGACAAGCCGTGGGTGATAGACCGACCCTCTTCCCTCCTTTCTCCTGCCATATCCCCGTCTCCCGCCCCTCCATCCGGAGGGAAAGGACCTATTCCCTCCCCCTTGGAAAAAAAGAATGGAGAAAGATTTGCCGAGGGGGGCAGGGGCGATTCTCTAAGAGCGTTGGTTTTGGGACTTCATGTGCCTGGGACATTCAACAAAGTCATAGATGTGGAATCCTGCCTGCTCCAGGAGGAGCGAGGGAATGAAATCCTGCGGGCGGTCAAGCGCTTTGCCTGGGAATCCGGCCTTGCGCCTTACAATCTCAAAACCCACGGGGGATTCTGGCGCTTCCTTACTCTCCGCAGTTCCAGGTTTCTTAAGGAATGGATGGTCAACGTGATCACATCTGAATACCGAAAAGACCTTGCCGAAAATCTGGGCCGCCATATCACCTCAACATTCCCTGATGTCAAAACGGTGGTGAACAATGTGACTGCCCGACGGGCAGGTGTTGCCGTGGGCGAATGGGAGTCCGTCGTCTCGGGGCCTGGATTTATCGAAGACCGTATCGGAGCCTATGCATTCCAAATCTCTGCGAACTCCTTTTTCCAGACCAACACAGCGGGTGCAGAAAAGCTCTACCTCAAGGTGGCGGAGTTTGCTGAACTGACGGGCTCGGAAAACGTGGTGGACCTTTATAGCGGAACAGGGACAATCTCTATTTTTCTGGCCTCCAGGAGCAAGCGAGTCATAGGGATGGAAATCAGTGGAACCGCTTTGGAAGATGCAGAAAAGAATTGCAGAACCAATAGGATAGAAAAGTGCCGGTTCATCCTCGGGGATATTCGCGCAGCCCTCCCATCCCTCTCCTTCAAGCCCGATGTTCTCATCATTGACCCGCCTAGGGCCGGAATGCACAAGGATGTAACAGCCAAAATTCTGGAGCTTGGCACGGAGAAAATAATCTACATTTCTTGTAATCCGGTTACAATGGCAAGAGATCTAGGTGAAATGAAGGATTATTACGAGGTGGTGGAAATCCAGCCTATAGACATGTTCCCCCACACCCACCATGTGGAGTCCGTAGCGAAATTGAGAAAAAGAAAAATGGTCCGGGCAGTACGGCCCCACGGCACACCCGAAGATTTTTGTTGACACACCCTGCAAATTACGTGTATAAGCCATCCTTTCGAAATGACTCCGCCGAAAACACGGGCTTGATCGTCGTGAAACGGGGGTTAAAAGGGGGGTGATTTAAATTAGAATTTCATGCACCTTTTCCGTTAAGCCTATGATCAGGGACAACGGATGCTCCCTTGCCTTCGATATGTCGGCGTCCTACACCAATGCCGCGAGGAGACTGGACGTGTAACTCCAGCCCAAAACTCTGGTATGAGGCCGGGAAAAGCATCCCTCTAAAGTTTGGGGTGCTTTTTTATTTTAATGCTGGATGGAACCTTTAGAAGAAAGAGAAGAAACTATGAAAGTTGTTGTTCAGGATAATCAAATAGAGAAAGCCATCAGGGATCTCAAAAAAAAACTGACTAAGGAGGGGTTTTTCTCCGAGATCAAGGACCGTCGTTTTTACGATAAGCCAAGTGTTCAAAAAAAGAAAAAAGCGGCCAAGGCGGCGAAAAGGCGGCGAAAGAGGATGAGAAAGTTCAACTGATTATTCAAACCCTTGAGTGGGCTTTTTCCTTGACAAGAAAGGGATAAGAAGGTAAAAAGCCACCGTCTGTGCTTCAAGTATCTTTCCCAATGCAGGCCTTTGGTGCGATCCTATCAAATCTGCCCTGTCGGGTTCCATAGGGAATCCGATTTTACCTCAGAGGCCTCGCCATAGGTCGGCAGGATGGAACTTCGCCGCGGGTACAAGAATTTATTTGAGTAAGGATCTGCCCCATGGAAAACCAAGCGCATTCCTCGCAAAAGCCCCTCAAAAAGGGATGGTTTATATCCCTCATCGACGTCGTGCTTTCTTACTATTCTTATCTGATTTCCCAGCCTTTCCGGAGCGGCCTGGTTTATTTTCTTGCCGGATTGATTCCTTCGCTGGCATTGGGGTGGCTTATTTTTCCGGCGCTTCTTTATTCCAAACAGCCCCAGCCCCTGCAATTCAACCATGCGATTCACACCCATCCCCAAATCGGCATTGAGGGGAAAACAGAGGAGGAACGTTGCTTACAGTGCCACGGTTTCCGGGAAGACGGCACCTTTACGGGCATACCCAATCTTGCAACCTGCATGAAGTGCCACGATGATCCGGAATCAACCCTGGGAGAGACGCCCGAGGAAGAGAAATTCAACGAGGAGTATGTGGCTCTCGGAAAAGAGGTGCCATGGCTCCTTTATCACCGGCAACCGGATTGTGTCTACTTTTCCCACATTGCCCATGTGAAAATGGGTAAGCAGGAATGCAGGACTTGCCATGGCGATCATGGACGGAGCGAAAAGCTTCCCCTACACCAGAGAAACCGCATCAGCACCTATAGCAGGAACATATGGGGTTATAATATTGCCGGGTATGTTCGTAACCCTTGGGAACGCATGAAGATGGACAACTGTGCCGATTGCCACACCAAGACAGGCCATGAGGAAAATAATGCATGCTTTGTTTGTCATAAGTGAAAGAGCGCGCAATGAGGTACCGTACGTCTTCAATACTTTCCAAAACAGAAATGTAGGAACTCTGACCTGGAAGAGGGCGTGATTCGAGGATTGCCGGTCAGCCTCAAGGGAGCCGAGAGGTATAGACATATGGATTTCAGCGTAAAAAAACTGACGGATCTGGTGGCTTTCAACAGGAGGAATTTCATTAAACTGCTCATCGGCGGAGCGGTGGGCATCAATGCGACACCCCTTCCATGGAAGCTGATGGACGACGTGGCCATATGGACACAGAACTGGCCGTGGGTGCCTGTGCCCGCCCGGGGCGCTTTTAATCACTCAGAAACTATTTGCACCCTTTGTCCCGGTGGTTGCGGCATTACTGTGAGAAAGGTCGATGGAAGACCTGTGAAAATCGAAGGCCGCGCGGACTATCCGGTCAACCCCGGAGGCATTTGCCCCCTTGGATCGGGGGGTCTCCAGTTGCTTTACACGGAATCGCTGCGCTTCACCGGACCGATGAAAAGAGTAGGTGCTCGAGGCACAGGCGATTTTGTGGCCATTTCATGGGACGAGGCCATGCAAACCCTTGCCGATCGCCTCGCCGAGCTAAAGAGAAACGGGAAAAGCGAAGCCCTGGCCGCCATAGACGGAAACAGGCCGCACTCATCCATGTCCCTTCTAATCCGGAAATTTATGGACGCCATGGGCAGCTCGATGTATGCCAGGATGCCTTCCCTCGAAGATACCTATGCCACGGTCAACCGTCTCATGTTCGGGATCGATGCACCCATGGCCTACGACCTGGAACATGCGGATCTCATCCTGAGCTTTGGATGTGGTCTCATCGAAGGCTGGGGGGCGCCGGGCCGCATGTCCAACGCTTGGTCACTCTGGCGAAGCGAGCCTTTGAAAGGAAAGGTCAAGATCATCCAGGTAGAATCCAGGGCCTCCAACACGGCCTCCAAGGCAGACCAATGGATTGCGGCAAAACCTGGAACAGAGGCGGCTCTTGCTCTGGGTATCGCCCATGTCATGCTCAAGGACGGCCTTTATGATTCAAACTTTGTCGCGAATCACACCTTCGGCTTTACAGATTGGACTTCGCCGGACGGGAAAAGCCACAGGGGCTTTAAGAACATCGCACTCCGAGATTATTCACCGGATGTGGTTTCAAAAACAACCGGTGTCGATGCCGGCCAGATCCTTTCCCTGGCCAGGGCTTTCGCCCGGGCCAGGGCGCCCATAGCCCTTTGCGGTAAGGGGAAAGGAAGTTTAAACGGAAGCGTTTTTGAATGTCTTGCGGTCCAGAGTCTGAATGCCCTGACAGGGAACATCAACAAGCCGGGCGGAGTGCTTGTTCATCAAGATGTCCCCTTGCAGGCCCGTTACTCCGCCGAGGCAAAAGGCCCAGGCGAGCCACTTACGGCCGCCGGGCTCGGCGAAGCTCTCACGGCCGACAAAATCTCTGTAGAAACGCTTCTTCTTTTTGCCGCCAACCCGGCTCATACCCTGCCGGATGGGGGTGGTTTTAGGAAAGCTCTCAAAAAGATTCCCTTGATTATAAGTTTTAGCCCCTTCAGAGACGAATCTTCTCTGATGGCCGACCTTATTCTTCCAGATCACACCTATCTCGAAAAAATGGATGACGTCGTCTGGCCCGTGGGCCTCCAGTACCCTTTTTATGGGCTCACCCAGCCGGTGCTAAAACCCCTTTATGATACTCGTGCCACGGGCGATGTGCTTATTCAATTGGCCGAAATCATGGGCGGAAGGGTTACAGAATCTTTGCCCTGGAAGAATTATGAAGAGCTCCTCAAGGAGAGGGCCCTAAACCTGTTCGAAGCGGAAGGAGGGCTGACCAGTCATGATTCCTCCAGACCCGCGTGGGAACCCTCGGCTTACCGGAAAGTGCTGAAAAGTGACTGCACGTCACCGGAAGAACTCTGGAAGAAGCTCAAGGCCGGCGGGTTCTGGTACCGTCCGTTCCAACGTTTTGGTTGGCATGAGGAACTTTTCAAGACGGCTTCCGGGAAGTTCGAATTCTGCACCGACAAACTTGAAAAAGCGGGAGCGGATTTGGCTAAAACTCTCGAAAATGATCGAGACTACCCTGTTGTCATGGCACCCTATGAACTCATCAACTTGGCCAGCAGTTGGGCGCCGAGTCCACCCTACCTGTATAAAACCCTTTTCGATTCCCAGATAAGGGGAAAAGACTGTTTTGCAGAAATTAATCCTCAGACTGCCGGGGAATACAAATTAAAGCAAGGAGATTACGTGATCATCGAGTCGTCTGCGGGAAAGGTGAAAGCTCTTGTCAATATTTTTGCAGGTGCCATGCCGGGGGTTGTTTATCTAGCTTTCGGGTTCGGGCACACTGGTTACTCAGACTTTCACCTGAACAAGGGTGTAAACCCCAACAGCATTGTGGCAGGCCCCAGGGATTTCCTGACCGGCATGTCCGCCTGGTGGCGCACACCTGTACGGTTGTCCAAGACAAAGGCGTAGTTGCCGTTTACCCCTCAGGCTCCGGTGAAGGAGCCGCAGGGGTTTTCCTGATACGGGAGATAGAAGGGGATCGTTTGAAATCCGAATATCGAAATTTTAGAGTAATCAGCTCTGCGGGAAGATTCTCACGAAGTACGGAGTAGATGATGAAACAGGAAGAGGGCAAACACAAGTACGGCATGGTTATTGATCTGGATAAATGCATAGGGTGCGGGACCTGTATGGTAGCCTGCGCCTCGGAAAATAATGTGAGTGTCAGAACGGATGAATCGGACAAGGAGCGCAGCATCGCCTGGATGCAGCTTTTCAAAATCACTAACGGGAAGCCCTTTCCTCAAACCGAGGTGAGCTATTTTCCAAGACCGTGCATGCACTGTCACAACAACACCCCTTGTGTTTCCGTTTGTCCGGCCTCTGCAACGCATATGGACTATCACACGGGCATTGTGAGCCAGATCTACACCCGGTGCATCGGGTGCCGGTATTGCCAGGCCGCTTGCCCTTATCATGCCCGGTATTTCAACTGGTATGATGGATATGCCTTCATACAGCCGTTTCCTAAGGGCTTGGAACGGCAACTTTCGCCGGAGATTTCCGTGCGCATGAGAGGCGTCGTGGAGAAGTGCTCTTTCTGCCACCATCGCTTGATGCGGGCCAGAACGCGTGCCTATGCCGAAGGGAGAAGGGAACTGGAAGAACATGAGTATATCACGGCTTGCGCCGAGGCTTGCCCCACCCAGGCAATTACTTTCGGAGATCTCAACAACCCGAAACACAAAGTGGCCCGGCTCTCCAAAAGCGTCTATGCTTTCCGGCTTCTGGAAAAGCTGGGCACGGAACCGAAGGTGTATTATCTTTCTACCCGGAATTGGGTAAGAAGGATGGCAGACAACTATCGGCCGGACCAACTCGAGCCGGTAGGCGCTGTAAAAACGTAATGTTATATGCCATCGTATAAATTTGGTTCTTAGGGGCAGAGATCTTAAGACACGCTGTTAGGAGGGAGAATTCATGGATGCCGCATTGATTCCGGACGGATTAAAAAGAACTTCTCCAGGGAAATTTTTCTTGTGGACTTTACCCTGGCTGGGGCTTCTCGCCTGGGGCGGCATAAGCGCCGTGCTCTGTCTCTTGCTCGGTTTGAACCAGACGAATATGAGCAACATTTTTGCGTTCGCCCTCTGGATCGTTTTTGACCTGGTCGTTATCGCTCTTGGGGCGGGTGCTTTTTTCACAGGGTTCCTCACGTACATCATAGGAAAAAAGGAACTTAAAGACATCATCAACGCCACGGTCGTCATCGGCTTCATCTGTTATTCGGGAGCCGTAGCCATGCTTGGTATTGATATCGGTCAGCCTGTCCGCGGATGGTTCATCTTCTGGCATGCCAATGTGCATTCCATGCTCACTGAAGTGTCCTTTTGCATCACCGCATACCTGGCCGTTCTTGGTATCGAATATCTTCCTATTCTCCTTGAAAACAGAAAACTTCGGGAAGTCCGGGAGTTCCGCATCTTCGGACACAACCTGCATCATATCATGGCCGTCTTTGCCGCTACCGGCGTTTTTCTTTCTTTCTTCCACCAGGGATCTCTAGGCGGTATGTTCGGGGTTATGTATGCCAGGCCTTTTGCGGCCAGGTGGGATTTCTACATCTGGCCTACCACCTTCTTCCTCTTTGTTTTTTCCGCCATTGCAGCAGGTCCCTGCTTCACCATTCTTTGCACCAAGCTGACGGAAGCAATCAGCCGGAAGAAACTTGTTCCCGACGGGACGATCCAGTTGCTCGCAAAAATCTCAGGATGGCTCTTGGCAGGGTACCTGGTTTTAAAAATAATCGACACCCTCGGGTGGGTTCACGGCGTCGTTCCCGGCGCAGGGCTCACTTTTATGGATTTCTTTCGGGAAGGCCCTTACGGAGCTTGGCTGTTGGGATTGGAAATCATTATATGCGGGATCATACCCGTTATCATCCTGATTACGCCACAGGCACGGCAAAACCATGGGCTCCTCATCCTGGCCTGTTTACTTAATTGCACGGGAATCGTTCTGAACCGGTTCAATTTCATCGTAGTTAACCTGGCTATCCCGGTCATGCCCTTTGCCAGGTTCTGGAGTTACCTGCCTACGTGGCAGGAATGGGGCATCGCTTTGGCCGTTGTCGGTTACGGAATGCTGCTCTTCTCCGCCTCACACCGCTATCTTCCTCTGTTTCCCAGGGAAAAGGAATTGAATGCTGCGGTGAGCCGATAAGATGTTACGAAATTCAGAGTTTTTTGAAGGTTCTGGTGTGAATTATTCCGGAGGTGATGCATGACCCCTCTTTCTTTTGAATGGCAATGGAACATTGATTACGGAATTTTTATGGGCTTTCTCTACCTGGCCCTCGGTGTGGTTGCATGCGGGCTCCTCGTTGCCCTAGTCAAGACATTAATGCATATGCACGGGGAGGATAAGGGCGAAGCCGAGCCGGCACCGATACCTTCTCGATCAAAATATTCCGAATATTAGCCATTGAAAACCATTGCAACCGTAATCTTTGATTGTGACGGCGTTATGTTCGACTCAAGGCAGGCGAACATTCACTTTTATAATCATCTCCTTTCCCGCTTCGGGCTTCCTCCCATGACAGAGGACAAGATCGACTATGTGCATATGAGCACGGCGGATGAGTCGGTCCGGCATATCTTTAAGGGAACCCCTTACATCGAAGAAGCCGAGGCATACAGGTGGGAGCTTGACTACACGCCCTTTATCGGCGACATGATCTTGGAGCCCGATCTGGAAGAAGTGCTGCAAATCTTGAAGCCGGAGTTCGGTCTTGCGGTGGCGACAAACAGAAGCAACACAATCAAGAAGGTTCTCGCGTCATACGGTCTAGACAAATATTTTGACATTGTGATTTCCTCTCTGGACGTGAAAAACCCCAAACCTCACCCCGAGTCTTTGTTGAAGATCCTTGAATTCTTCTCCATAGGCCCTGAGCAAGCTCTGTACATCGGCGACTCCCCGGTGGACAGGGAAACCGCCAGTGCAGCCTCCGTCCCGTTCGCTGCCTACAAAAACAAAAGCTTGGAGGCTGATTTTCACGCCGATAGCATGGCGGATGTCCTAGAAATCGTTCGCTTTTTTTCTTGCCAATAACCATAATCATTTGGTAATATTTATGCTTTAGGAAGGACCGTAATCCTTCAAGACGCCATTGAAGCGCTTGTCGCAAGGGTCGGCTTCAAAACCCATCGGGGAGTCAAGCGGCTGATGATAAAGGTTTTCATTGCGAAGGGACCGGAGCAAGGCCGTTCATTTATCCTGAGAGACGACACCGTTCATATTGGAAGAGGTGTGGAAAATGAGATTCGAGTGGACGAAAACTCGGTGTCGCGAAAACACGCAAAAATCCACTGGGAAAACGACCGATACTATATCGAAGATCTTCAGAGCAGAAACGGGACTTGGATTAGAGGATCTCTGATTGAGAGCGGTAGGAAGGTTCAGGTGGAAGTCGGGGTTCCTATTGCCATCGGCAATGTGTTGGTGACCCTTGGGCAGAAATGCTCTCAAAAACAACTGCGTTATCTTTATTCCATTAAGATCCGGCCGCAGGGAGAAGCCGATGGGAAAAGGGTCTCAATCGCTGACAGGAGAGCAAAACAGAAAAAAGAGCTTTCACTGATCTATGACATCTGTATCGGCCTGCTGGGGTCCCTGGAGTTAAAGGAGATTTGCGAAAAGGTTCTTGAGGCAATTTTCAGTTATTTGAAAAGAATCGACAGCGGGTATGTTTTTCTCCTTGATCCTGAAGGTGAAAAGCTGAAGAAGATTGCGTCCCGTATTCGAGGATGCCGTGTAACTAAGGCGCCCGCCTACAGTAGAAGCCTGGTCAAGAGCGTGGTGAAAGAAGGCAAAGCCGTCATGATGCCGAATACGGAAATGGAAAACAAAGCGGATCTTTCCGACAGCATGGAAAAAATCGGGGTCAAGTCGGTGATCTGCTTGCCCCTGGTGAGCAAAATGGGAACCAGGGGGGCACTCTATCTCCAATCCTTGAAAATGGTTAATGGGTTCCGAAAAGACGATCTCTTTTTTTTAACCGCTTTAAGCAGCCCTATGGCTCTTGCCATTGAAAACGTCCTTCTTTACAGCAGAAGCAAAGAAGCGGAGGAGAAATTGCTAAAAGCCCGTGACGGACTTGAAGTTGAGGTCCTAAACCGCACTGCTGAATTGGTCAAGGCGAAACATAAATTGGAGAAATTGTCCGTTACGGATGGGCTAACCAGCTTATTCAATTACCGCTACCTGATTCAATCAATCGAATCGGAACTAATGCGATCAATCCGCTACAGCAGAAGCCTCACGCTCCTATTGATAGACATTGATTATTTTAAGAATCTAAATGACACTTACGGCCATCTATGCGGGGACTATGTGATCAAGACGGTCGCCCAACTTCTCAGACGTAATGTGCGAGGTACGGATATCGTAGCGCGCTATGGAGGCGACGAGTTGGCCGTTCTGCTTATTGAGACCGATACGAAGAGCGCTCTTGAGGTTGCTGAGAAGCTTAAAGAGGAAATCGGCAGCCATACTTTTCAGTATCAAATGCAGCGACTGACTGTGAATGTCAGCATCGGCTTGGCCACAGCACCAGAAAGGGATATGCAAACCGCATCCGAGCTGGTTGATGCGGCAGACCGGGCCTTGTACCGGGCAAAGAATACAGGAAGGAACGCTGTAGTTGTTTTCAGCCCGGAAAAAGGAGAGGGTGACCAGGCAGCAACATGAAGTCATCCTGAGGAGCTCACATTAGGTCCCTGCTAAAAGTGAACAAGGGAAAAGCCGCATTGCGGGGGTTCTGCTTTGGGCAACGGATGAGGCGGACGTGACTGCGCCCTCCCCTTTTGCCACAAAGTATTTTCATGTTCCTCTCCGGATTCTCTTCGTTTTTCAGTTTTAAAAAGGATCCCCGTGCTTGATGCTTCTTAAATCTTCATCACGCTGAAATGTTACAATTGATCAGGTTTTAAATCAAAAAAAAGCATTTATGCTCAAAAATGATAAAATTTATCAAAGCTATCACCTGGTCCACTATGAAGATGGTGCTATGAACAGGTATAAGCAGGATTTTGTGCGCGAGGAACCTCTGCTGATACACGTGGAAGATAGCCCCTATTTTGTTGTTATGCGGACTCCGGGCGATGAGATTGCGCACGCGGCGGGTTTCTGCCTTTCGGAGGGATTGGTTGAATGCCCTGAGGATATCGCCTCGATCGGTTTATGCGGCGATTTTGATGAAAACAGCGTAATGGTTAAATTAAATGACGAGAGAAAAAAGCTGGTCTCCGAAAAGCTTGAGAGAAAGGGTTTTTTCAGCCAGATAGGTTGTGGAATATGCGGAAGGGAGATAATAGAAGATGTAACCCAAAATCTAAGGGTTTTTACCGAAGAATCCGAGATAAGTTACAGCCAGGTGCTCGAGTGTGTGAAAAAATTTTTCCTGCACCAGGAATACTACGTTAGAACACGGGGAACGCATGCTGTCATGCTTTTTGACTCGAGACTGCAAATAATTGTAAAATCGGAGGATGTGGGACGCCACAATGCAATGGACAAGTCGATCGGAGCTCTATTCCTGGCGAATAGGATGTCCGATATCTATTTGGCAGTACTTTCTTCCAGGATCAGTTTCGAGATGATCCAGAAGGCGGCACGTGCGGGAATTCCTATCTTGATAAGCCTATCGAACCCCACTTCAATGGCTGTGGAAATGGGATTGAAACTCAACATGACACTGGTTTGTTTGGACAAGAAATCAGGGTTTATCGTACCATGCGGAGAAAAGCGGGTCAGAGCGAAAACATGACGCACTGCCTGCGGCCGATATCGCCATCCGGTCTTTCGTTGTTCCAAAATGATAAACTTCCCAAAAATTCCTGCAACCGCTCTTCCCGAGCTTCCTGTGAATCCGGGACGCGCCTTCCTTAATACTTCTTGGTCTTTTTAAATCGTTATTTCAGTTTTTTTCTTGACATTTACAAGCGCTGTTTGATATTAGAAACACACGTTCTTTATATAGAACAATTTTTGGTTTGTTATGCGCCCCTCATTCAAAAGAGTGCCAGCCATAGAAAAGTGTTTTGCCGTGCTGGATTTGCTTGCCAAATCGAAAGAACCTGTGGGTATCAGTGACATATCCGGAAAGCTGGATTTGAACAAGAGCACGGTGTTCCGAATCGTGCATACGCTCATGGACCTCAATATCCTTGAAAATCAACGTGACGGCAAATTTGTCTTCGGCACACACTTTTATATCCTTGGAAACATGGCGGGAAAGCGCTCAAAACTCATACAAACAGTGCATCCTTATTTGGAGAGGATCAACGAAAAAACCAAGCTTTCCGCCTTCTTAGGGTTGCGTTCAGACCGGCAGGCCATTCTTATCGATAAAGTGGATTCGGCCTACGGCATTAAATTGTCTTCTGAAATCGGCATCCGGATGCCCGCTTTGGCCGGTGCGGGGATCAAAGCGATGCTTTCACAGCTCTCGGATGAAGAAATCGATGAAATCCTCGCTCGAACCGAGCTCAAGAGATACACGCCGCAATCCATTGTTGACAAAGCGGCCTACAAAGAGGAAATCCTTGAGGTTCGCAGACAAGGCGTTGCCTTTGACAGAGAAGAGTACATAGAGGGGATGGTCGCTTATGCAGCACCCATTAATGCAACCGGAAAAGACCTTCAGGCCGCCATATGGGCTGTCGGCCTGACGCGCCAGGTGCCCAGGGCTTCCATCCCGGAGTTGACACAGTTACTGAAAGGGATCTCCAAAGAGATTAATTATCGTTTAGTGTAAAATGCAAGAAGTGCGGACGACCTGCAACGAACAATAGTTGTGGTTCGGGTGGTAAGTGATTAGAGGAGGGTCAGGCATGTATTTCAGGGTTTACTGTAATGTAAAGGAGATCGAAGCCCCGGATATGGAGACTGCCGAGCAGATTGTTAAGGATTCGTTGAGAGAGATTATTTGGTTGCTTCCAGTAACAGAGACGCCTGTAGCGCCTCCAGCGAGAGAACCTAAGAAAGTTGAAGTAAAGGAAAAGAAAGGCGGACATGGTTCCATGACCATGCGCCATTAAAAAGTGACGTGGAAGCACTTGAATTATAAACAACCGGCGCAGCCTGACATCAGGCTGCGAAGAGACCTAAAAGGGGTAAAAACATGAGGTACGCTGAAACAGGCTTCCAATTGGAAGTGGATTTGTCAAAGGGAAGCATTGATAAGGTGGAGACCGATCCAAGAGATACTGCAATGTATATAGGGGGGCTGGGTATGAACTTGAAGTTGCTGTTTGATCGGGTTCCTCCCGGCACCGATCCATGGTCTCCCGACAACCTGCTCATATTCGGTAACGGTCTTCTGAACGGCACATGCGTTCCCGGTGCAAATCGCGTGTCGGTCGATACGATCGCCCCTTTAAACGGATTTCTGGGGCATTCCCTGATGGGCGGATTTTTCGGGGCGGAAATGAAAATGGCCGGTTACGACAGAATAGTCATTCGGGGCGAGGCGCCGGACCTGGTCTACCTGGCAATCCACAACGACAAGGTGGAGATCCGTGATGCCAGGCATCTTCGCGGGAAACTCATGGATGAAACGCAGACCTTGATCAAGGATGAGTTGAACGACAAAAGAGCCTGGGTGGCTGCGATTGGTCCGGCCGGGGAGAATAGGGTCATAATGGCTTCAATCGATTGCGGCAACTCGAGCGCTGCTCGAACGGTCGGACCGGTCATGGGGGCCAAAAAGCTGAAGGCGATTGCCGTCCGGGGAACAAAGGACGTGTATCTCGCCCACCCCGACAAAGCCTGGGAGATGTGCTCACGCCTGAGGAAGGAGCTTGATGCGAACCCGAATGTCGGGGACTGGATGGCGACCGATGAGGATGATAGCTTCCATCACAACAACTTCTCTTGGGGCAATGCCCGTGTACGCCGAAAGACCTTCTGGAGCGCGGAGCTCGAAGAGAGATGGCGGAACCTGAAGTACGACCACATGAGCCGCTGGACAGGTTGCTGGAACTGCCCGAAGGCATGCCACAATCTAATTCAATGGCCGAACCGGCGAAGATTTTCCTACAAATGCTACGGAAAAGACACCTATCATATGGCCTCCTTCCAGGAGCTCGACTTCACCTTCGAGATACTCCCTATTGCCATGGACTTAGGGTTGGACTCATATTCAACGCCGCAGGTTATCGCCTTTGCCCTTGAGCTCTTGGATGCCGGGATTCTGACTGAAAAAGATTTTCCAGGGATGCCCTCCGACGTGAGGCAAAGGTTTTACTATCTACTTCAGAAAATAGCGTTTAGAGAAGGCATAGGAGATGTTCTCGCTCATGGTACTTCCGGTGCGGCTGCCATAATAGGTAAAGGCGCCGAGAAATTCGATCACAACACCGTCAAAAAATTCGAACAGTTACCCATCAAGCTGGGCAAACTCAATCCGGCCTATTTCCTTATGATAGCCACAGGTGAGGAAATGGCTATCACCCAGACTGAAGGCTCCTTCCCGCAGGACCCGATCACTGACCCGGAGCTGAAAGAGGAATTCATCAAGAACTGGATTGCTGTTCCGGATAAGAAGTTCCATGAGTGGTTCCGGCAGTGGGAAAAACGTGATCAATTGCCCGACGACGCCATGTGCGCTATTTGTGACTGGAACGAGTGCATGCACTACCTGGATGATTCCTTGGGGCTTTGCGGATTCGTGTCCTCATTCAGAGGCCAGTTCGGCGGCACCACCGGATATCACGTATGGAATATGCCGAAGGTCATCACCCATGTGGCTGGGATCGAGTTTGACAAAGACAGGCTGTGGGAATTCTTCCAGAGAATCCGGAATCTGGCCAGAGCCCTCAATAACATAAGGGGCCTGAGAAGACACATGGAGAGGCCGCCGGACGATCACTGGGCGGTAAGGAATGAGGAGTATGAGCAGCAACTACTGACGAAGTATTATGATTTTAAAGGTTGGACTTTTGATGGGATTCCCACCAAAGAAACTTTGGAAAGACTGAGCCTGGGCTATGTGGCGGAAGAGCTCATAAAAAATGGTGTTCTGACCGGGAATGAAGTCACTGCCCTCAACGATATCAGGGCCAAGAAGAAGGAGTAAAGGAAGGGGGCCTCGCCGTGGACAGCAAGCGAAAGAAAACAAAAATAGTAAAAGAAATAAAGGTGGATACCAGCAAATGTGTAGGCTGCAGGGCATGTGAGATAGCCTGCTCGGCCTTCCACGCCGTACCGAAATTTAGCTCGGTGAATACCGCACGTTCCCGGATCATGGTCGTCATGGACGAATTCCGAGATATATTCGTGCCGATACGGGCCGGTGACTATGCGCAGGCGGAATGTAATGGGAGAAACCGTTACGTGATCGACGGCAAGGAGTACGACGCTTGTACCTTCTGCCCGGCCTCCTGCCCTTCAAGGGATGCTTTTAAAGAGCCTGATTCCGGTCTTCCGCTCAAATGCGATATGTGCGAGAGTGTCCCGCCCCTGGAAAAGCCAATGTGCGTCGACGCATGCACGTTTGGTGCCTTGACGTATGAGGAAAGGGAAGAGGAAGGGGCTGAGGAAGAAAAGCCCGGGGATATGGAGATTGTTTTCGAGGCCTTGGTAAAGAAGCATGGAAAGAAGAAAGTCATGGACACCTTCGCCCGATTGTCGAAGAGCTAACTATCAGGCGGAAAGAAGAGGATAAGATACGGTGGAGACTGTAGCCCCATACAAAGAGATTGTAGATGTTATAAAGGCGAGTGGTGGAGAGGCCTTCAAGAGATGCTTTCAGTGCGGATTGTGTGATGTGGTTTGTCCGTGGAACAGGGTCAGGACATTCAGCATGCGCAAGCTGGTGCGAGAGGCGACGTTTGGTTTGACGGATATTGAAAGTGAAGACATGTGGCTTTGCACGACCTGTGGAAGATGCCCCCAGCAGTGTCCCAGGGATGTGCAACAAATAGCATCCGGAGTCGCCCTGCGCAGGATCGCTACTGAATACGGGGTTTTTCCGAAAACCGTGAAGGCCGTGCGGACTGTGGCGGGAAGCCTTGTTGGGGAAGGGAACCCTCTGAGTGAAGAGCGTTCAAAGAGGGCGAATTGGGCTGAAGGTCTTTCCGTTAACGCCTTTACGGAGGGGATGGAGATTTTGTATTTTCCGGGCTGCTACCCTAGCTATGATCCGAGACTGAAGAAGGTGGCGAGGGCTACGGCTACTATACTCAAGCGGGCTGGGGTGGATTTTGGGATTCTGGGTGTCAAGGAGAATTGTTGTGGAGAAAGCATCCGGAAGACGGGCGATGAGGAGTTGTTCAAACGGCTGGCGAGGGAAAATATCAAGGTGTTTATCGACAATGGTGTGAAGAGGATTTTGGTGTCTTCTCCGCATTGTCTTCATACCTTCAAGAACGAGTATCCTGAATTCAGGGTAAATTTTGAGGTGATCCATATCACGCAGTATTTATATGAGCTTATAAGGGAGGGAAGGCTGGAGCTGAAAGGGGAATATGGGAAGACAGTGACGTATCATGACCCGTGCTATCTGGGTCGGCATAACGGCATTTATGATGAGCCTCGAGAGATTTTGAAGGGGGTGCCCGGTTTAGAGCTGAAGGAGATGCCTGATTTCAGGGTCAACAGTTTGTGTTGCGGAGGTGGAGGGGGCAGGGTATGGATGGAGACCCAAAAAGGGGAGAGATTTTCCGACCTCAGGATGGAGCAAGCGATGGGGGTTGGGGCCGAGTTGCTGGTGACTGCCTGCCCGTACTGCATTACCATGTTTGAGGATAGCCGGCTGACACTCAATATGACTGAGAAGATAGAAGTTAAGGACATCACGGAGATTGTCCAGGAAGTTATTTAGAGAACCATCCCATCGGACAAAGGCGGAGAGAAGTGGAAAGAGAACCAGTGGAAGAGCAGTTTTTTAGCAGCCCCGAGGGCGGTAATTTTGGAGATGTTATGGTTGTGGGAGGCGGGATCAGCGGCATTCAAGCGGCTCTTGATCTTGCCACTGCGGAATTCAAGGTTTATCTGGTTGAAAAGGCGCCGACCATTGGCGGGAAGATGGCCCAACTGGACAAGACCTTTCCCACCAACGATTGCTCCATGTGCATTGAATCCCCCAAGTTCATTGAATGTGCCAGGCATCCCAATATAGAGATCCTGACCTATACCGAAGTCGACACCGTAAAAGGGGAAGCGGGGAACTTCAAGGTCAAGCTGATCAAAAAACCCAGATACATTAAGGAGGACAAATGCACAGGCTGCACGACTTGTGTTGAATTCTGCCCGGTCAGGGTTCGGGATCCATATAATCAAGACCTGTCTTTGAACAAAGCCATTCATATCTACTTCTCCCAAGCTGTTCCACTCGTCACTTATATAGACCCTGAAAGCTGCCTTTATCTTCAAGGCGAGAAATGTTCGATTTGCGCCGGAGTCTGTAAGAATAAAGCCATCGATCTTCATCAAGAGGAAGAGGAAATAGAAGTAGAGGTGGGGGCGATCATTCTGGCGCCCGGCTACGAGGTATTCGACCCTAAGTTGAAGGGTGACTATGGCTACGGGAACTTTGAGAACGTGGTAACAAGTCTTGAGTTTGAAAGGCTTTTGTGTGCCACCGGGCCGTTCGAAGGTGAGATCTTGCGGCCTTCCGACAAGAAACATCCACATAACATAGCTTGGATTCACTGCGTCGGCTCCAGACGGGTGACCCCGGGCGATAACAGCTATTGTTCAGCGGTGTGCTGCACCTATACTCAAAAACAGGTGATTTTGACAAAGGACCATGACGCCGAGGCAGAGTGTACCGTATTCCATAATGACATCAGGTCCTATGGTAAGGATTTCGAGCGATTCTACCAGAGAGCGGAGAATTTACCCGGGGTTCGATTTATAAGGAGCTATGTGTCCATAGGAAGAGAGGTCAAGGAGAGCAAAAATTTAACGATAAAATATTCTACTCCGAAGGATGGAGTAAAAGAAGAGGAATTCGACCTGGTGGTCCTGTCTGTCGGCTTGAACCCTCCCGCTGATTTTAAGAGCTTGGCAAACAAGTTCGGCATTGAACTTGATGCTCATGGATTCTGCAAGACCAATCCACTGAATGCCATGGAGACCTCTCGCCGGGGAATTTTTGTAAGCGGAGCGTTTCAGGGTCCTTTAGATATTCCTGAGTCGGTTGTGACTGCCAGCGGGGCCGGTTCTCTTTGTGGCCAAATCCTTGGTTACCGGCGGGGGAAGCTGGACAAAGAAAGAGAATATCCACCGGAAAGGACTGTATCAGGAGAGGAACCCAGGGTGGGGGTTTTTGTGTGCCATTGTGGGGCAAATATCGGAAGGGTGGTCAACGTCCCCTCGGTTGTTGAATATGCTTCCACCTTGGACAATGTCGTCCACGCCCAGGAGAGCATCTTTGCGTGTTCTACGGACAATGCCCAGCAAATCGCGGACACGATCCGTGAAAAAAGACTCAACCGTGTGGTTGTGGCTGCCTGTACGCCTAGGACCCATGAGCCGCTGTTCCGGGACACACTTCGTGAAGGGGGAATCAATCCCTATTTCTTTGAAATGGCCAATATTCGGGAACAATGTTCCTGGGTTCACTCCAAAGAAAAGGAAGATGCCACAAGGAAGGCAAAGGAAATCGTGTGCATGTCGGTTGCCAGAAGCGCGCTCTTGGAGCCTTTACAGGAATTCGAGTTGCCGGTCGACAAGCGGGCATTGGTTGTAGGAGGAGGTTTGGCCGGCATGACCGGTGCTATGAGCCTTGCTGAGCAGGGATTTGAGGTTTACCTGGTGGAAAAAGATACAAACCTGGGAGGGACGGCACGAAGAATCTATTACACCTTGGAAGGGATGGATGTTCAAGCTTATTTGCGTGATGTGATCCGGAAGGTTTATCATCATCCCTCCATTCATGTTGTTACAGATGCGACTATCACCGAGGCTTCCGGTTATGTGGGCAATTTCGTAACCAAGGTGAAGTCCGGGAGAACGGCCAAGGAGATACACCACGGAGTAACCATCATTGCTACCGGCGCTGAAGAATATAAACCGACGGAATATCTTTATGGGAAAGAGGACGGGGTATTGACTCAGTTGGAGTTGGAGGAGAAGATCAATAAAAGAGAAGAAAAATTGATCAGCTCAAAGACTGTGGTGATGATCCAGTGTGTAGGCTGCAGACAGCAAGACCGAAACTACTGCAGCCGGGTCTGCTGCAGCCAGGCTATCAAGAACGCCCTGAAACTCAAAGAGATCAACCCTCATATGGACCTATACGTCCTCTTCAGGGACATGAGAACGTACGGGTTCAAAGAGGACTATTACCGCGAAGCGTCGGAGAAGGATGTCAAATTCATCCGCTATGAGCCGGATGACAAACCCCAGGTAGAAGCGGTTGAGGAGGAAGGTCGCCGCGTTCTAAGGGTTACCGTGACCGACGACATTTTAGGGAAGAAGCTTCAAATAGACGCTGACGCCGTCGCTCTGGCGGCCGCCGTTATTCCGTCGGCAGGAACTCAGGAAATATCCCGGTTGTTCAAGGTCGCTTTGAATCCCGATGGTTTCTTCCAGGAAGCGCACGTAAAACTAAGACCTGTTGACTTTGCTGCGGAAGGCGTTTTCCTTTGTGGGACGGCTCATTATCCCAAGCATATATCGGAGACGATCAGCCAAGCATACGGAGCTGCCGGCCGGGCTGTAACGATTCTCACGAAAGATTCAGTCATAGCTTCCGGTGCTATTTGCGAGGTTAATGAGAGTGACTGTGTATCCTGCGGGGCATGTATTTCAGTTTGTACTTATGGTGCTATAGAATTTGTTGATACACCACGAGGCAAAAAAGCCAGGGTCAACCCTGTTCTCTGTAAGGGAGACGGCCTCTGTAATTCAAGATGTCCGACAGGGGCTATTTCACTGAAGCACTTTACTGATGAAGAGGTCTTCTGCGAAATCGACGCGGCGCTTCACAGCCCTGTGGAATTTCCAGCAATAAACAAAGTCGGCATTGCCGATTGAGGAGAGAGATAATAATGGGTGCAGGGGTTGTTTTTAAACCAAGGATCTTAGGTTTTCTATGCAATTGGTGAGGATACTCGGCTGCTGACCTGGCTGGAGTTTCCAGACTGCAATATACGACTGAAATCAAGCTGATCCGCCTCATGTGCACCGGCAGAGTGGATTTGGCGTTCATACTTCGAGCTTTCTCAAATGGAGCAGACGGGGTGTTGGTTGTTGGTTGTTGGCCCGGCGAATGCCATTATCTTACTGAGGGAAATTACGGTGCATTGAGCATGACTCATCTGTGTAGAAAATTACTGGATTACATAGGGGTGAACCCCGAGAGATTGGGGCTTGAATGGGTGTCAGCCTCCGAGGGAAGCCGTTTCGCGGAAGTCGTGAATGACTTTGCGAAAAAGGTAAAGGACTTGGGGCCTTTCGGCAACGCCGAAAATGGATTAAAGATGAAACTTGAAGCAGTCGACAATTTACTCCCCTACATTAAGCTGGTCGAAAGGGAGAAACTAAGAGTGCGGTTTAAGACAGAAGAAGAATATAACGAATTCTTCACGAGTGATGAGATAGATAGGATATTTCAAGAAGTAATTGTAAATAAATTGGAAATTAGTCGGATCATGAGACTCCTGCGAGAAAAGCCCCTCTCGACCGGGGAAATTTCCGGGCTTTTGGGCGTAACCCCATCTGAAGCATCAAAGCATCTTGGCAGTTTAGCAAGACAAGGATTAATAAGGTTTGACGAAAGCCTGAAGCGTTTTGTTCCTGCCTAGAGCGAGAGAATTGGAACCAAATTAGGGGAGATGAAAAGGAATAGGACAGCGGCTATGGATAAGGGCAAAATCGATAAGATTATAGACAAATATGAGGGCGACGCCGGTTCACTCATTCAGGCATTACTGGAGATTCAGAGCGAAAATCGCTGGCTTCCCAAAGAGGTTTTGGCGAAGGTAAGCAAGAAATTGAACGTGCCCTTGAGCCGCATACAGCACATCGTGACATTTTATAAGGCCTTTAGTTTAGTTCCTAAAGGGCGTCACGAAGTTCACGTGTGCACGGGCACGGCCTGTCATGTTCGCGGAGCGCCGCGTCTTCTCGACTCGGTTAAAGACCTGATTGGAATAAGTCCCGGGGAGACGGACATGGATTTAAAGTATAGCCTGGAGACTGTGAACTGCGTCGGCTGCTGCGCTTTAGGACCGGTGATGGTAATCGATGGTGAATATTACGGAAAGATGTCACCGGCCAAGTCTGAAGATGTGTTGAAAAACTATGATTAAGGGAAAATTATGGCAAGGATAAATTCACCTGCTGAATTGGAAGAATTCAGGAAGGACATCATATCAAAGAAAGATCCAAATAGGCCGTGCATTGCTGTATGCACCGGAACAGGTTGCCTCGCTCTGGGAGCAGCAAATGTGGTTGCCGCCTTCAAAGAGGAGATTGAAAAACAGAAACTGCAAAGTAAAGTGGATGTCGTAGATATCAGGGAAACAGGCTGCCCTGGTTTCTGCGAACGAGGGCCTATAATTGTAATTTACCCTGAGGAGATATGTTATCTTCAGGTGCAGCCCGGCGATGCCAAGGAGATCATTTTTGAGACTATACTTGGCAAGAAGATCATTGATAGGTTGCTTTACGTCGATCTCACCGCCGACAAGAAGGTAGTCCATGAATCCGAGATACCGTTCTATAAGAATCAGAAACGCCTCCTTCTCGGCAATAATATTAAAATCGATCCGAAAAGCATTGATGACTATCTTGCACTCGGCGGGTATTCCGCATTGGTTAAAGCCCTTTTTCATCTGACCCCGGAGCAAGTTTTGGAGCTTGTGAAAAATTCGAAATTGAGAGGGAGGGGAGGAGCCGGATTTCTTACGGGGGTAAAATGGGAATTTGCTCGCAGAAGTCCTGATAAGACAAAGTATGTGATCGTCAACGCCGATGAGGGAGACCCGGGGGCATTTATGGATAGGGCTCTACTTGAGGGGAATCCCCACGCAGTTCTTGAAGGACTCATTATTGGGGCTTATGCCATCGGATCTCATGAAGGTTATTTCTATGTTCGTCAGGAATATCCTTTAGCTGTGAAGAATATCGGGATTGCTATCAAACAGGCTGAGGAATATGGTTTTGTTGGTAAAAATATTCTAGGGTCCGGCTTTGATTTCACAATTAAAGTGCATCAGGGCGCCGGCGCTTTCGTTTGCGGTGAGGAAACGGCTCTTCTAATGTCTCTCGAAGGCAAACCGGGCGAGCCAAGGCCGAGGCCGCCATATCCGGCCGTGAAAGGGCTCTGGGGCAAACCGACGAACATCAATAATGTGGAAACCTGGGCTAATGTTCCGTTGATTATTAAGAATGGGTCTGATTTCCTGACCTCCATAGGCACTGAGGGAAGCAAAGGCACCAAGATCTTTTCATTGGTCGGCAAGGTGAACAATACCGGCCTCGTGGAAGTGCCGATGGGCATCACCCTGAGAGATATTATCTACAAGGTAGGAGGCGGCATCCCCGGAGGCAAGAAGTTCAAGGCCGTACAGACAGGTGGTCCATCGGGCGGATGTATCCCTGAAGAATTCTTGGATATACAGGTTGATTTTGACGAACTCGCCAAGGTCGGCGCAATTATGGGTTCAGGCGGCATGATAGTAATGGATGAAGATACCTGTATGGTTGATGTCGCCAGGTACTTTCTTAATTTCCTAACCGATGAGTCATGCGGCAAATGTACCCCATGCCGTGAAGGCATCAGGCAGATGCTTAAAATTCTTACTAATATAAGTAAGGGAAGGGGAAGAGAAGGCGACATTGAGCTTTTGGAAGAGCTAGCCCGGACAACCGGGGATGCTTCACTTTGTGCCTTAGGTCGCACTGCCCCTAACCCGGTTCTAAGCACGATACGCTACTTCAGAGACGAGTATGAGGCCCATATCAAGGACAAGAGATGCCCGGCTTATGTCTGCAAGGAGCTGATCTCATACTATATTGATCCGGATAAGTGCCAGGCCTGCATGATTTGCCTCAGGAAATGCCCTGCTGAGGCGATCGATGGCGGTAAGAACCGGATCCACATAATTGACCAAAACAAATGCACAAAGTGCGGGACCTGCTTTGAGGTTTGTCCCTCTCGTTTTGGTGCGGTGACCAGGCTCTCCGGTGAGCCCGTTCCGCCTCCTTTCCCTGAAGAAAAAAGAACTATTGTCAGAAAGAGTAAAGACAAATGAACGAAATGCTTTTACAGATTGATGGAAAAGAAGTTAAGGCAAGCGAAGGAATGACCATTCTGGAGGCTGCACGAAGTGTCGGGATATCGATTCCCACACTTTGTCACCACGAGAAATTAAACCCTTATGGGGCTTGCCGCATTTGCACTGTGGAAGTAGAAGCCGGCGGGAGGACAAATTTTGTTCCTGCCTGCATTTACCCGGCGGCAAGTGGTTTGGTGGTAAGAACCAGATCTGAGAAAATAGATAAAACCCGCAAAATGATCTTGGAACTGATGCTCTCTCACGCTCCGGATGCCCCGGCATTAAAAGATTTGGCTAAAGAATACGGTGCAGACAGAGACCGTTTTGAAAAGGAACCGTCATTTTGCATTCTTTGTGGTCTATGTGTAAGATACTGTGCTGAAGTCAAGAAGAAGAGTGCTGTCGGATTTATTGACAGAGGACCAAATCGGGAGATAAATTTCATTCCCGAGATCGCATCCAAGGAGTGCTGGAACTGCAAGGAGTGCTTTCCACTCTGCCCAACATCGTATCTACAGACAGCTTACCATTTAACGGAAGCGCTCGCGTTTCCCTCATCGTCTTTCCTTCGAACTCGCCTCAGAGGGACCCCCATGCTTGGTGCTTAAGGTGTTTTCAAAAAGCCGAAGTGTTACGAAATTTCAAATATCTTTGGCTAGCTTTACACATGAGTAGACTTTTTTCTTGACACATAGTTATTATGTAGCTATATAGTAGTCACGCCGTACCGGATACCGGACATGGCGGATAATCTATTCTTCTGACCGAGGGGGTTTCTTTGACTTACATTGAAAGGCTCACTTAACCCTATACTGATGGGATTGATTTTGAAAAAATAAGGATTTCAGGAGATCGAACGGTTTAAAACCTCGCCAAATAAATAAGTGTCTGAAACCAATAAGGAATCAAAAAGTACGCCGCGGATTCAGGTAAAACGGAAGAGGAGAAAAAATGAGGTACGCAGAGACAGGGTTTAATTTAGAGATTGATCTGTCCCGGGGAAGCATTGAAAGGGTGGAGACTGACTCAAGATTAACCGAGCTTCATCTTGGGGGGCTGGGCACCAACAGCAAGATATTGTGGGACAGGGTTCCACCTGAGACCGAGCCCTTTTCTCCTGATAATTTGTTGATCTTCGGGACGGGTCTCTTGTGCGGCACACCGGCCCCCGGTGCGAATCGGACCATTATTACAACCTATTCTCCTCAGACCTTGTACATGGGCTATTCCATGATGGGAGGGTTTTTGGCGCCGGAACTGAAGTATGCCGGGTATGACAAAGTGATTTTTCGCGGCAAGTCTCCCAACATGGTTTACCTGTGGATCAACAATGACAAGGTGGAAATACGGGATGCCTCTCATCTCCGGGGCAAAGGCGCTGTCGAAACTTCGGAGATCATTCGACGGGAGTTGAAGGACCCCAAAGCCCAGGTCGCTGCCATCGGACTGGCCGGTGAAAACCGGGTGTACATGGCCAGCATAGAGCAAGGCCGGTCCAGCGCCAGCCGATTGGGCCTGGGCGCCGTCATGGGCGACAAAGGGCTAAAGGCCGTTGCCGTTCGCGGAACGAAGGACATTAACATCGCCCGCCCGGCTGAATTCATGCAGCTCTGCAACGAGGTGCTACAGTACATCAAAGTCCGGGCCCCCAACCTTATCCCTGAAGTCATGCCGATTTTGGCCGGGCTTGGGTCTCCCCAGGAGATGGCCCATTACGATGAGAAGTGGCACACCGAGAATTTCATGTGGGGGAATGCCCGGGTCCGGAGAAAAGAATTCTGGAACGACGAGATCGAAAAGATGTGGAAGAACACGCTGGAGAGCGTTCGGACTCGGCTTATTAGCTGTTACAACTGCCCGATGAAGTGCGGGGCCATTATTTCCGTCCCCGGAATTTCCACCTACATGATGAAATGCTTCACGAAATTGACCTACGCCATGGCGGCCTTTGCCGAGGACTCCGAATTTGGTTTTAAGATCGCGCAGCAGGCCACGGAATATGGGGTGGATGGGTTCTCTATGCCGCAAACCATGGCTTTTGCCTTTGAGCTAAAAGAGGCCGGGATCTTGACGGACGCGGACTTTGAAGGATGCCCTACCGACAAGGAGGGAAGATTTTATTGGTTGCTGGACCGTATTGTCCGACGGGAAGGAATAGGGGATGTGCTGGCCGACGGCACCTATTGGGCGGCCAAGCAGATCGGCAAGGGCGCCGAAGAATATGCTCACAACAATATCAAGAAACACGAACAGCTCCCTCTCAAGCTGGGCATGCTGAACCCTATCTATTTCCTGATGTATTGTACCGGGGAGAAGAGTAACATCACACAAATCGAAGGGAATTTCCCCCAAGCGCCTTTTTCCACATTGGAGCTCAAAGAAGCCTTTGTGAAAGACTGGGTCCAAGCTCCGAATGACAGGTTTAAGCAGTATGTTCTGGACTGGGAATTCCGAGGGGAGCACTCCATGCCCTTCTACCCGCCGCCCGAAGCCTGTTGTGAAATCGTGGAATGGCAGGAAAAGATGCACCATATCGATGACGCGCTCGGGTTGTGCGCCGGCTTGTCGTCATTTCCCCTGAAACCTCCCTACCATATCCACAATCTGCCCCTTTTTATCTCAGCGGCGACAGGTATGGACATGGATGAAGACGGGCTGACGCACATCTTCAACAGAAACCGGAACCTGGTGAGAGCCATCAATGTGAGAAGAGGTTTGAGACGGGCCGATGAGAAGCCGCCGGAGGACCATTGGAAGAAGAGATTTCCCGAGCTTGAGACGAAGCTCCTTGATACCTATTACGCGTTCAAAGGATGGAATCAGGACGGCATTCCTACCAAGGAGTCATTGCAGGCCCTGGGGTTGGACTATGTCGCTGAGGACTTCCTCAAGAGAGGAATCTTGACAAACGAGGACAGGGCTTTTTCCAACGAAACTGCGTCGGAAACAGAGGAGAAATAAGGTGAAGAGGTGGTAGCCGTCATGGGTGAGAAGAAAAAGAAGATCGTCAAAACAATCAAAATTGATGTCGATAAATGCAACGGTTGCCGGGCCTGTGAGATGATCTGCTCAGCCTTTCATGCTCAACCGAAATACAGCAGCAATAATCCCGCAAGGTCTCGCATTCGGGTGATTCACGATCCTCTCCGAGACGTCTATGTCCCCGTATACGCCGGCGAGTATGCGAAGGCCGAATGCATGGGCAGAGACAAATACGTGATCGACGGAAAGGAGTACGACGAGTGTGCCTTTTGCAGGGCCTCCTGCCCGTCCAGAGATATTTTCAAAGAGCCCGATTCAGGGCTTCCTCTCAAATGCGATATGTGCGAAGACGATCCCCGGCAGGAGACGCCCTTGTGTGTTCAGTGGTGCTTGAATGATGCCCTGATTTACGAAGAGAGAGAAGAGGAAATCGAAGAAGAAGTGAAACAGGAGGACATGGAGATCGGATTGGAGTCCATGATCGACAAGTATGGATTGGACAAGATCATGGAGAGCGTGGCTCGGATTTCCCTTTCAAAAAAAGCTTAAGCCCTTAGGGCACAAGAAAAGGACGAAGGAAAGCTGTGGAGATTGTTGTCCCCTACAAAGAGATCGTTGACGTCATCAAGGCGAGCGGCGGAGACGCCTTCAAAAGATGCTTTCAGTGCGGACTGTGCGATGTGGTCTGCCCGTGGAACAGGGTCAGGACCTTTAGCATGCGCAGGCTGGTCCGGGAGGCAACCTTCGGGTTGACGGACATTGAAAGTGAAGATATGTGGCTTTGCACGACCTGCGGGAGATGCCCCCAGCAGTGCCCCCGGGACGTGAAACAAATCGAGTCCGGAGTGGCCTTGCGCAGGATTGCCACGGAATACGGCGTTTTCCCCAAATCAGTGACACCGATCCGAACGGTTCGGGGAAGCCTGGTGGGGGAAGGGAACACCTTGGGGGAGGAACGGGCCAAGCGGGGGGATTGGGCCAAAGGCCTTTCGGTGAACGAGTTTAGCGAGGGTATGGAAATTTTGTATTTTCCCGGCTGCTATCCCAGCTATGACCCAAGGTCAAAGAAGCTTGCGGTGGCCACGGCCACGATCCTGAACAAGGCGGGGGTGGATTTTGGGATTCTGGGCACCAAGGAGAACTGCTGCGGGGAGAGCATCCGCAAGACGGGGGATGAGGAAGTCTTCAAGCGTTTGGCCAGGGAGAATATCAAGACCTTTGTGGATCACGGGGTGAAGAAGATTTTGGTCAGTTCCCCTCATTGTTACCACACGTTCAAGAACGAGTATCCGGATTTTATGGTGAACTTTGAGGTGATTCACATGTCCCAGTTTTTGTTTGGGCTTATGAAAGAGGGTAAACTGGAGATCGGCAAGGAATATGAGAAGACGGTGACTTATCATGACCCCTGCTACCTGGGTCGTCACAACGGCATTTTGGAGGAGCCCCGGGAAATTCTGAAGAGAGTACCCGGGCTTACGTTGAACGAGATGCCCGACTGCCGGATGGACAGTCTGTGTTGCGGAGGGGGAGGAGGCAGGGTTTGGATGGAGACCCAGAAGGGGCAGAGATTTTCCGACCTCAGGCTGGAGCAAGCCGTAGGGGTCGGGGCCGAGGTGCTGGTGACGGCGTGCCCGTATTGCATAACCATGTTTGAGGATAGCCGGTTGACCCTGAACCTCACGGAGAAGATCAAAGTGAAGGATCTTACGGAAATCATCGCGGAGGTGATTTAGGAGAATCATCCCATAGGACAAAGGCGGATCAAAGTGGAAAAAGAACTCATCGAACAGTTTCGTAAGAGTGTCTCGGACAAGGATTTTGGAGACGTCATGGTGGTGGGGGGAGGGATCAGCGGGATTCAAGCCTCCCTGGACCTGGCCACAGCCGGCTTCAAGGTTTACCTGGTGGAGAAAGCCCCGAGCATCGGCGGCCGCATGGCGCAGCTGGACAAAACCTTTCCCACCAATGACTGCTCCATGTGAATCCTCGCCCCTAAACTGGTCGAGGTCGGCCGGCACCCCAACATCGAAGTTCTGACCTATACGGAAGTTCACCGCGTCGAAGGAGCGGTGGGTGACTTCAACGTGACGCTGATTAAAAAGCCTAGGTATATTCTGGAGGAAAAGTGCACGGGTTGTACGACCTGTGTTGAATATTGCCCTGCCAAATACCCGGATGAGTACAATCAGGAGATATCGAAGAACAAAGCGGTCCACATCTACTTCGCTCAAGCCATTCCACTGATCGCCTACATTGATGAAAGCTGTCTGTATCTCAAAGAGAACAAATGTCGGATTTGCGAAGGGGTCTGCAAGAATAACGCCATCGACCTGAAACAAACGCCGAAGAAAAGAGAAATTACCGTAGGCGCAATCCTCCTGGCGCCCGGCTTTGAGCCCTTTGATCCGAAGACCAAGGAAGAATATCACTACGGGGAGTTCGCGAATGTGGTCACCAGTATGGACTATGAGCGACTGTTGTGCTCCACAGGACCATACTCAGGGGAGATCCTGCGCGGTTCCGACATGAAGCATCCCCACAAGGTCGCCTGGATTCAATGCGTGGGCTCCAGGCGGGTCACTCCCGGTGAAAACAGCTATTGTTCGGCTGTGTGCTGCACCTATACCCAGAAACAGGTCATTCTGACAAAAGATCATCATGCAGAGGCCGAATGTACCGTCTTTCACAACGACATTCGGTCCTACGGGAAGGATTTTGAGCGCTATTACGAAAGGACGGAACAACTTCCGGGCGTGCGCTTTATCCGAAGCTACGCCTCCATTGTGAGAGAGGACCCGAACACCAAGAATGTCACGGTACGTTATTCCACCTTTGACGAGGGGGTCAAAGAGGAAGCATTCGATATGGTGGTCCTTTCGGTCGGGTTGAATCCGCCCGTCGATGCTAAGGACGTGGCGGAAAAATTCGGCATCCAGCTCGATCCGAACAATTTCTGCAAGCTGAACCCCGTCAATCCCATGGAGAGCAACAGGCCCGGAATCTATGTGAGCGGTGCCTTTCAGGGTCCCATTGATATTCCGGAGTCGGTTTTCAGCGCCAGCGGCGCAGGCTCCCAAATCGGCCAACTCCTTGACTATCGGCGAGGCAATCTTGCCGAGGAAAGGGTCTATCCAAGTGAAAGGGATGTTTCCAAGGAGGAGCCGAGAATAGGGGTCTTTGTGTGTCACTGCGGGGCCAATATCGGAAGGATCGTCAATGTTCCAGAAACAGTCGAGTACTGCAAAACCCTGCCCAGTGTCGTTTACGCTCAGGAACAGCTGTTTTCGTGTGCCACCAACTCCGCCAGAGAAATCACGGATGTTACAAAGGAAAAAGGGCTGAATCGAGTGGTCATTGCCGCCTGCTCCCCCAGGACTCTTGAACCGCTGTTCCGCGACACGGTTCGGGAGGCGGGAATCAATCAGTATTTCTGTGAGATGGCAAATATCCGGGAGCACGATTCCTGGGTCCACTCCAAAGAAAAGGAAGAGGCCACGGAGAAAGCCAAGGACATCATTCGCATGTCCGTGGCCCGAGCCTGTCATTTGGAGCCGCTGCAAGAGTTTGATCTCCCGGTCAACAAAGCGGCGCTTGTAGTAGGCGGAGGGGTGGCAGGCATGAACTGCGCTCTCTCTATAGCCAACCAGGGGCATGAGGTTCATTTGGTGGAAAAGGCTAAAGAGCTTGGCGGCATGGTAAGAAGGGTCTATTCCACCCTGGAGGGGCTGGACGTGCAGGCCTATTTACACGATTTGATCGCAAAGGTTTATGGGCACCCGCTCATCCATGTGTATCATGATGCGACCATCACAGAGGCTACAGGGTATGTCGGCAACTTCGTGACCGTGGTGAAGTCTGAAACGGGAGTCGCCGAGATCAAACACGGGGCAAGCGTCATTACCATTGGAGCTGATCTCTACACGCCGACCGAATATCTATACGGACAAGATGAACGAGTCATGACCCATCTGGATCTGGAAGGCCGAATCGCCGAGAGGGATGAAAAGATCGTAAACGCAAAAAGCCTTGTGATGATTCATTGCGTGGGCTGTAGAAATGAAGACAGAAACTACTGCAGCCGGATTTGTTGCAGCCAGTCGGTAAAGAACGCTTTGAGGCTCAAAGAGATCAACCCTCAGATGGATATCACCATTCTTTTCAGGGATATGAGGACCTATGGGTTCAAAGAGGATTTTTACCGGGAAGCCTCCAACAAAGATGTCAAATTCATTCGCTATGAACCTCAAGAGCCGCCTCAGGTGGAAGCGGGCGAGTCGGACGAGGGTCGGCCCGTACTGAAGGTTACTGCGCCGGACTATGTTATGGGGAAAAAGCTGGTCATTGATGCTGATATCCTTGCTTTGGCGGCCGCCGTCATTCCCTCTGCGGCAACGAATGAAGTGGCCGCACTGTTCAAGGTCACGTTGAGCCCGGACGGCTTTTTCAAAGAAGCCCACGTTAAACTCAGACCGGTTGAGTTTGGTACGGAAGGAGTGTATCTGTGCGGACTCGCTCACTACCCCAAGTTCATGCAGGAAACGATCAACCAGGCTTATGGAGCGGCAGGCCGGGTTTTAACCCTTCTTTCTCATGACACGGTCGTCGCCTCCGGATCTGTGGCCCAGGTCAACGAGAGCCGGTGTATAGGGTGCGGGGCCTGTGTTTCCGCGTGTACTTATGGGGCTTTGGACCTCCGAGACACGAAACAGGGGAAAAAAGCCATGGTGAACCCCGTTCTGTGCAAAGGAGACGGTCTCTGCAATTCAAAGTGTCCCACGGGGGCGATTCAGTTGAAGCATTATACCGATCAAGAGCTTTTGAGTGAAATTGATGCCATGGCAACGGAGGAAGAGATCTTGCCGGAGATGGATGCTGCGGTTGGAGATGTGTAGCAGGTTGTTTAAAGACATTGGATGAAAGGCGCGCGTTTTGGGTGCGAGTGACGAGATAAAAGCACGAACTTGTCACTTCCCTGTGAAGAGAAAGCCGTAACCACGGAAAGAAGAGGGAAAAACTAGATGAGTGCAAGACCTAAATTCAAGCCTAAATTGTTGGGTTTCGTGTGCCATTGGTGAGCGTACGGGGCTGCTGATCTGGCTGGAGTTTCCAGACTTCAATACACGACTGAAATGAGGCTGATCCGCGTCATGTGCTCCGGCAGAGTGGATATGTCCTTTGTCCTCAGAGCCTTTTTGAACGGAATCGATGGGGTCTTCATTGGGGCCTGCCGCTTGAATGAATGCAATTATGTGACTCAGGGAAATTATCATGCCCTCAACATGGTGCTTTTGTCGAAAAGAGTCCTCGAACACATGGGGCTGAACCCGGAACGATTAAAAATCGAATTCATGTCGGCCGCCGACGCCAACATTTTTGCGGAAGGCGTCAATGCTTTTGTCAAGAAGGTGAAATCGTTGGGGCCCCTTGGGGAAGGCGAGGGAATCAATCGACATGAACTCAAGTCCAGGCTTGTAGAGATCTCTAAACTCGTCCCCTACTTTAAGATGGCTAACCAGGAGAAACTGGCCTCCCACCTCAAAACACCGGAGGAGTACGATGGGCTATTCACGAAAGAGGAGATCGACAGGCTCTTTACTGAAATGGTCTCCTACTATATCGATCCGGAGAAGTGCCAGGCCTGTATGACTTGCCTGAGAAGGTGTCCTGTAGAGGCGATTGTCGGGGGCAAGAACAGGATCCACGTCATTGACCAGGATAAATGCATCAAATGCGGAACCTGTTTTGAAGCCTGCCCTCCTCGCTTCGGCGCGGTGAAAAAAATTTCCGGCGAGCCTGTTCCGGCCCCTATTCCCGAAGAAAAAAGAACGATAGTGAGAAAGAGTAAAGAAGCGAGTTAATCCTCCTTCAGGACCTCCAAGAGCATTTTTTCGAGTTTGTCTTCGGCGTTCTCGTCTGCATACCGGGGTCTTTGAACGTCAGGGAAGAAGCTGAAGAGGCCTTTCATAATCACTTCAGCATGGGGCGGACAGCCGGGCAGATGTTTTCCCATCCCTGCATGGTGCTGCTGGCAGATGCCCATGAAGACGTTCGTCTCTTCCGGGTTTGGTGTCACGTCCGTGTCGGGCCCTAGAAATACATTCACCCTTTTTTCGAAGGGTCGATCAATGAGAAGTCTCTCAGGGTTTTTCGGATCAGGCCGTCTCAGTTTATGCAAAACATAGTGCAAATAGCCTCTGCAACCCCCACAGGCGCGGCCGTCATGAATTAGAAAGTTTTGCCCGCCGCTCACAACGACCTCCGCTTCTTTGAAGGCGTCCCTCACCTCCTCCACAGAGGCGCCGACGATGTGAATCTTCTCCGCCTCGATGGGCCCCAGTCCTTGCATATAGGCGAACATTACCGGAGGGGAAAGAGCAGGCTCGAAGCCCATGATCCTCATGGTCACGGCGTCAACGGCCACGGGATTGGTTCCGCCGATAAGCAGATTCATGGGTTTCGGCTTTCCGTAGACCGGCCCGAAATCCTCCTGAGCCGTGAGGCCGTCCACGATAACGAGATTTGATTTTACGAGATGATGGATATTGACTAGATTTTGCCAGAGCCCGAAGAAATGGCTCATATATTTCTCGATAGGAGGGACGGCACCCTGCAGGTTCTTGATGCTCAAAGATACGAGAGCGGCGAAATGGGTCTTCATGACCGGAAGGTTTATGATGACATCCGCCTGCTCCAAGGTGACCGGAATCTCTCGTGAGAGCATCCTTTTCCCGTTAGGGACCCTTTTTCTAATCAAACTGTCCGTGTTGAGGTCCACAAG